>CAZAXI010000315.1:0-4019 GCA_964489045.1 uncultured Granulicella sp.
GCGGAATGCCCACCCAGTTGTCCTGGCTCTGCCCGAAGGTGCTGCCCTGCTTCTCGCTTACGCCGATCACCGTGTACGGCTCGCCATCTACGCGCAGTTCCTGCCCCAGCGGGTCGATGCCGGGAAACAAATTGTCGCGAATGTCCGTGCCGATGATCGCCACCGGCGCCGCGTGCTCCTCATCCGCCGCGGTAAAGCCGCGTCCCTCCGCAATGTCCAGGTTCTGCAAGCTCGGCATCTGCCACGTATACCCGCGAATCACGCAGTCGGTCACTGAGTTGGTCTCGCGCGTCACCTTCGCCACCTGCGTCTGCTGCGCGCCCAGCGCCACGCAACGCTTGCAGTTGTCGCGCACATACGCGTAATCGTCGTAGAGAATCGCCTTGCGCTTCTGGATCGCCTCGTACTGCTTGGTGCTGGTGATGATCGCCGGAAACCGCGATACCGTGAACACGTCCGCACCGTAGCGCGTGAATTTGGTGGTCACATACATCATCGCGCCGTTCACCAGCGTCACCACCGCGATCAGGCTGGACACCGCGATCGTCATGCCCAGCAGCGTCAGCACCGTGCGCATCTTGTTCTGCCACAGCGACTGCAACGCGAGCTTGACTGCCTCTTTGAATTCCATCGGGGTCTGCTAATGATTGTACGCAGCCCACGCGCATCGGGTTCGCCCGTGGGTTTCTACTCTCCCAGCAGTGCGACTCTTTCCGCCGCAGCCGCCGCGCGCAACTCCCGGTCCAGGCTGGCCAGCGGCAATCCCCGCCGCATCGCCAACTCCAGATAGGCCGCGTCATAGATGGTCAGCCGGTGACGCTCCGCCAGCCGCAGCGTCGATCGCCACGCATGTTTCTCCGTATCCGGATCGGTCTGGATCGGCAGTAACTCAAGGTCCGCCAGCGTTGCATCGCGAAAGGCAGCGTCCATCCGCCCTCGCCGAACGCCCATCTCCAGCACGTTGGCGATCTCCAGCCGCCACAACGAAGGCACCCACGCGCCAGCCGCGATGAGCTGATCGAAGACGCTTGCAATCGCCTCGCTGCGCTCCTCCATATAGATCCACGCCAGGGTCGCCGAACTATCCAGAACCAGGCTCACGGACGACCCTCATCCCGGTCCCGCTTCAGAGCTTCCCAGTCGAATCCTCCGCCTAGAATCTTAGCCCGGGCCCGAATGCGCTCCGCTGCCGCCATCGCCTGCGTCCGGTCCACGGCGCCGGAGTTGGGAACCAGCCGCGCGACAGGTCTGCCATGCCGCGTGATGACAATTTCCTCGCCATCCTCCACCTTGTCCAGCAGGCTTCCCAGCGTGTTCTTGGCCTCGAAGGCTCCAATTTGCAACATGATCCACCTCAATCTAGCTTAGTCTAGCTCATTTATTATCATCTGTCGATGCCGTCGAGAAACAGAATTACTCTTGACACGGTCCCGTTTTACCCCTACATTGTAGTCCATATGAACCCCAACCCCTCTCTCGGCGAATTCGAGCAGATCGTCCTCCTCGCCGTCCTGCGCCTCGGCGACCAGGCCTACGGCGTCACCATCCTCGCCGAGATCGCCGCCAAGACCGGCCGCAACCCCTCCCCCGGCGCGCTTTACACCACGCTGCACCGCATGGAGGACAAGGGCCTGGTCACCTTCCGCGACGGCAGCCCCACGCCCGAGCGCGGCGGTCGCGCCAAGCGCTTTGTCACCGTCACCCGCGAAGGCCGCAACGCCCTCGCCAGCGCGCAGTCCGCCTACCGCAGCCTCCTCGAAGGCCTCGACCTCCTGCCGAATCCCCTTGTAAGAGGGGCGTTGTAAATGTTGCGCGTGGCCAAAGTTCTAGCCAAGTTGGCTTTGCTCGCGGCTGCTGGGATCGGCCTGTTCCTGGGATCGCTTTGGCTAGACCATACGAGAGCGACAGCGTTGCCGACGTCTACCGGCTCGTTCGCGGTCAGCCGCAATATGTATGTTTGGACTGACCCTGCGCATTTTGACCCGTTGGCACCTCCAGGCACCAAGCGGGAGCTTTTTGTCTGGATTTGGTATCCCGCAGAGCCTCGACAACAGTCTCAGACGCTCGACGACTACTTACCGGCTCCGTGGCGAACAGCCGTTGAACATCTGTGGGGCATTACGAAGGTTTTGACACGGGATTTGTCCCGAATCCAGGTGAATAGCATCCGCGACGCTCAGGTATCGTCCCAACAGCGTTCGTATCCCGTGGTCCTGATGCGAGGGGGACTTGCGAGCTTGGTCATAAGCTATACCAGCCTTGCGGAAGACCTTGCGAGTCACGGCTATGTGGTGGTTGGTTTCGACGCTCCCTATCGAAGCTCCCTGGTGGTTTTCCCTGACGGAAGAGTGATCGCGAGGGCGCCCCAGAACGACTTGGACGCGGTCAGCGGGAGTTCTGAAGAGCAACTCGCCAACAAACTCGTCCAAGCATGGAGCGGGGACATGAGCTTCGCGCTGGATCAACTCGAACAACTGAACACGTCTGATCCTTCGGGCAGATTCCCGGGACGGCTGGACATGCGGCGAGTCGGGGCGTTCGGCCATTCGCTCGGCGGCGCCGAAGCCCTGCAGTTCTGCCACGACGATGCTCGCTGCACGGCGGTCATCGACGTGGACGGAATTCCTTTTGGCAGTGTCGTCCACGAAGGTGTCACACAGCCGGCAATGTTTCTTATGAGCGACCACGCCGGCGACGCCGCTGATCCTGATGACGCCCAAATCACGGCAAACTTTGGCTCCATCTTTGCCCGGCTGCAGCGTGACCGCTGGTCGGAAATCATGATCCGTGGCTCGGATCACTACATGTTTAGCGATGACGCCGCGATCAGGAGCCCGCCGGTGATGCGCGTGCTGCGGGCGTTGGGCGTCGTGCATCTCGATGGCCGCCGCCAGATCGCCGTGACAACACACTGCATCAGCGCCTTCTTCGACGCATATCTCAAGAGTACCGGCACGCCGCAGTTCCACATCTCATCTCCTCTTTATCCTGAGATTCAGGTTCTCAAGTGACCACATGGGGCTGAGACTAATCGAGGCCAAACTGTATAAAGGAGTCGCCATGCCTAACACGTCCCCCGCCGAACTCTTCCTAGCGCTGTTCGCCGGCCCGGCTCGCGCCGCCGCCATCATGGGCGACCTCGCCGAGATGGCGCAGGCCCGCGGCCGCGTCTGGTTCATCGCCGCGTACACCCGCACGCTCTTCACCTTCACCTGGCGCATCGTGCTCGCGCTCTTCGTCGCCGACGTCGGCCGCCAACTCGCCTTCGACACCTTCCATCTCTACATGCGCATCACGCCTGCTGCCTGGCGGAACGCCACCGGCTCATGGATCGACCTGCTCAACCACACCGGCCCACTGCTGGCCTGCGTCATGTCGACGCTCTGGTTCGCGCTGTTCTTCGCCCTGGTCCGCTACGGCCGCCGCGACGCGTTCGTTCGCCTCACTGCGCTGGTCACCGCAGGCGCGTTCATTGCCTTCCTCGCCATCCCTTGGGTCTCGCTCGCCGCAGCCGCGGCCACGCTGGCGCTCGCTTGCGCCGCTTTCCTCTCGCATTCCTGGCGTAAACCATTCGAAGTTCTGGCCTGGACCGGTGCCGCCGGCCTGCTCGCACTGGCGGCCTTCACCATCCTCTCCCGTCAGTTCCTGTCGCAACATCCGGCCATTGCCCACAGCCTCTCCAGCCACCCGCTCGCCGCCAACGCCCTCGTGTTCAGCTTCCAGGGATCGCTGCTGCTGGTTGCGATCGTTTGCTCCCGCCTGCACAAGTTGCTGCTCCAGCCGCGCACAATAGCCTGACCATCAATCCTGTTTCGTTAAGGGCACGGCTTCAGCCGTGCCGCAACCGCACCAACTCGCCTTGCGGCTTCAGCCGCTGAGGTCAGGATTTGAATCCCGGCCACCCGCTCTCCAACTGCTACACTTACACTGCAGGCGGCTGGATGATCGCTGCCTCGCGCGGTTCGCCGTCGCGAGGGGGAGGAAAGTCCGGACTCCGCAGGGCAGTGTGCCGGATAACG
>CAZAXI010000316.1:0-3950 GCA_964489045.1 uncultured Granulicella sp.
CGCACGTGGTGGCGGTGGGCAGCGGCAAGGGCGGCGTGGGCAAGACCACGGTGGCAGTGAACCTGGCGGTGGCGCTGGGCAAGCTCGGCTACAAGGTGGGGCTGCTGGACGCGGACGTCTATGGGCCGAACGTGCCGACGATGCTGGGTCAGACGCGGCAGCCGAACATTGTGGAAGGCGACCGGATTGGGCCGCTGCTGGCGCATGGGGTGAAGTTTATTTCGGTGGGGCTGATCTCGCCGGGCGACAAGCCGATGGTGATGCGCGGGCCGATGCTGCACCAGATCATCCGGCAGTTTCTGCAGCAGGTGGCGTGGGGCGAGCTGGATTTTCTGATTGTGGACCTGCCGCCGGGGACGGGCGATGTGGTGATCTCGCTGGTGCAGACGGTGCCGCTGACCGGGGCGGTGGTGGTGTCGACGCCGAGCGATGTGAGTTTGCAGGATGCGCGGAAGGCAGTCGAGATGTTCGGCCAGGTTAAGGTGGAGGTGATTGGCATCGTGGAGAACATGAGCCACTTCACGTGCCCGCACTGCCAGCAGGTGATCGATATCTTCTCCAGCGGCGGGGCGGAACGGATGGCACAGCAGTTCGGGCTGGAGTTCCTGGGGTCGCTGGAACTCGATCCGGCGATCCGGGCAGGCGGCGACCGCGGGCTGCCGGTGACGCTGGCCGGCGAGGAGAGTGCGATTGCCAAGCCGTTCTTCGACGTGGCGCGGAAGGTGGCAGAACGGGCGAAGGCGATTGGGGGGGCGAGCGAGGAGATTCTGGAAATCTCTTAGAACTCAGGGGGCGCAGCTCACCGTTCTTTCAGCTTTCAGCATTGCCGCTGAGAGGCGGTTGAGATGGCGTCCCATGACGTGAAGGTGCAGCCTTACGTGGTGCGGTTTGTCCGCCTCCAAAGTAGCCAAATACCAGAGGTTTTGAATTGATTCGAGGTGATTCCGGCACGCGATCCGCGCGTCTTCGAAATGGACTCGAGCGGGTGTTGGTTTCGTTTCGCACTCTGCGCAGTTTGGCATCAATTCTCACCTCTCACCTTCTCTTGCGTTGCTGTATTGGGTAGTAGCAGATGTATGGCCATCGCCGAATATGGATACCATAAGATGCTGCGAATAGGTTGCATCCGCAACAGAGTCAATGGTTTGCAGCTCCCCTAAATTACGGCGACCAGCATCCAGCGATGTTTCCCGAGGGAACAAATGCCCCAGTAGGGGGTTAACCGAGGGAATAAAGGTCGTGCGCGTGGCGGAGGCGGAGCGGATGACGTCGGGCAGCGGGCGATCCGGAACTGATGAGCGCAGCGCTGCCCTAAGAGTTAGGCGGGGGGTGGCGGCGCGCCGTGGTGGAGGAAGTTGGTGTAGCCGTCGCGGAAGGCGGTACGGTAGGCTTGCCAGCCGGGGCGCGGGACGGGCGGGTTGCGCCAGCGGGGATGGTGATTGAAGATTGGGGGCTGGCCGGTTTCGACATCGCGGCGGGCGGCGTCGAAGCCGTCGTGGTAGCCCTGCTGCTGGATGGCCTGGAAGTCGATGACGGGCGGAGGCGGGGCGTAGACGGGCTGGGGATGGGAGCATCCGCCGAGCAGAGCGGCGGCGAGTGCTGCAGTGATGCAAAGGGTCTTCTTCATGGTGGGTCTCCGGCTAGTCTCTTTCTTTTTGAGAATCAGAGGATTTCGTGTCGCTCTGTTTCTACGGATGCAGACCCGGGGCGTGCGGCGAAGTTGCGGGAGGGGCGAGGAACGAGGGTGGATTTGACGGATGGAATAAAATGGATAGAGAGGTGGTGTGCGTGGCGGAGGCGGAGCGGATAACGGCGCGGCAACGGGCGATCCTGACCGCCGTCGTCGAGAGCTACATTGAGACGGGCGAGCCGGTGGGTTCGGGGACGGTCGCGGGGACGATGGCGCGGTTGCAGGCCGGCGGGGGCCAGGGTGCGGGGCTGAGCTCGGCTACCGTGCGACACGAGATGGTGGAACTGGCGAACGAGGGGCTGCTGGAGCAGCCACATACGTCGGCGGGACGGGTGCCGACGGCGCGGGCATTCCGGATGTATGTGGACCAGTTGAGCGGGGTGAGCGGGTTGACGGGGCGGATGCTGGGCGGGGCACAGTCCGGACAGCGCGGCCTGATTGAATCGCAGATTGATTCGAGCTTTGTGGGGGTGAGCGGTACGCAGGCGATGCTGGAGCGGACCAGCCATGTGCTGGCGACGGTTTCCAGCGGGGTGGGCGTGGCCGTGGCCCTGGTGGCGGGCGGCGACACGCTGGAGCATGTTCATTTTTCGCGGCTCGGCCAGGGGCGGGTGCTGGCGGTGGTGGTGACGAGTTCGGGACTGGTGCGGGACCGGATGCTGACGCTGGAGGCGGATGTCACGGAGCGAGAGCTGGAGGCGGCTGCGAACTTCCTGAATGAACACTTTCGCGGATGGAGCATCGAGCGGGTGCGGGCGGAGATTGGCAGGCTGGTGGAGCGGGAGCGGAGCGAGTATCAGCGGCTGCTGACTTCGGTAGAGGAGTTGTGGGCCGGGGCCGTGCCGGAGGGTTTTGGGGTGCAGACGGTGTATGTGGAGGGCGTGGCCAACCTGCTGGGGTCGAGTGCGGTCGGGAGCGCGGAAGATGTGGCACGACTGAAGGAGCTGCTGGCGGCACTGGAGGCGAAGCAGAGGCTGGTGGAACTGCTGGATGCGTATATCGATGCGAAGCAGGAGAGTGTGCGGGTGATCTTCGACCTGGAGGAACATGCTCCGGAGATGGCCGGGCTGGTGCTGATCGCGGCGCCGGCGCGCATGGCGGGTGACGGGCGGGGAACGGTTGGAGTGATTGGGCCGAAACGCATTCATTACGAGAACACGATGAATGCGGTGAGCTATATCGCGCAGGTGTTCGAGAGGATGCTGCAATAAGACAGTCGTGAGTTGTCAGTTCTCAGTTGTCAGTGGCTTTGGAGGCGGCAGGGACGGTGTTTGTGCAGCGCGAGGGTACGGGAGATTGAGAGGGTGAGATGGCGAGACAATGGGGGAAAGGCGCGGGATGGGGCGGAATCGGCAACAATAGGAAAGAGAACAGTTCGAGGAGGAGTGGCGAGGGGATGGTAGAGGACACGATGGTGAAGGAAGCGGAAGAGAAGGCCCTGCCGGCGGAGGCTACCGAGGAGCAGACGCCTGCTGCCGTGGAGGGAAGCGCCGAGGCGCTGAAGTCTGAGCTGGAGCAGGTGCGCGGCGAGCGGGACCAGTTGCTGGACCGGCTGGCGCGGCTGCAGGCGGAGTTTGAGAACACGCGAAGGCGCGAGGTGAAAGAGCGGCAGGATGTGCGGGACTACGCGGTGCAAAACGCGGTGGCGCCGTTCCTGGGAGTGATGGATAACTTCCAACTGGCGCTGAAATCGGACAGCACGCGGGAGCAACTGAAGGCTGGAGTCGAGTTGATTCTGAAGCAGATGGAAGAGGCGCTGAAAGGATTGCACGTGCAGCCGGTGGAGTCGGTGGGGAAGCAGTTCGATCCGCGAGTCCACGAGGCGCTGGGCAGCATCGAAACGGCGGAGTTTCCGGACCACCAGGTGCTGGAGGAGATTCGGCGGGGCTACAAGATTCGCGAGAAGTTGTTGCGGCCGGCGCTGGTAAGGATTGCGGCGAATAAGGCAGTGGTCAGTGATTAGTGGTAAGTGGTAAGCAAGGGCAAAAGCAACGACAAACGCAGTGGCGGATTCCCTTCGGGAATGACAAACAAATGGGCAACGGTGGAGACTTCATAAGAGATGAGTGCGACGGCAAACGTGACTAAAGTCGATTTTTACGAGGTGTTGCAGGTTTCGCGCGAGGCGAGCGACCAGGAGCTGAAGGCGAACTATCGCAAGCTGGCGATGTTGTACCATCCGGATCGCAACCCGAACAACCCGGAGGCGGAAGAGAAGTTCAAGGAGTGCAGCGAGGCGTACGCGGTGCTGAGCGACCCG
>CAZAXI010000317.1:0-3944 GCA_964489045.1 uncultured Granulicella sp.
CCGCAACGTCGGCGCCCAAATCCGCCGCATGGGCGACGTCTTCGGCAAGAAATAGAGTCTGACGACTACTTCTTGCCTTTCGCTCCCTTTATCTCGTCGGTCATCTTCTGCATGTCGGTGTCCGTGTTGAACCACAGCGTCGATTCCTTGCCGGAGTCATCCGCAACTGTCATCACGTCGTAGTCGTGGCCGTCCAGATGCGACAGGGCCTGCGACCTCAGATTCAAGCCGACCAAGAGCCTAATCACTAGGTATTCTTCGTGAACATTGACGGTAAACCACGCCGTCTTCGCGCTCTTCCCGTCACCCGACTTCATTATCGATTGAAAGAACGCATCGAGCATCGCATGTTCCTTGTCGGAATCGGCCTGACGCCCGAGATGTTTGAGCGAGATCATCGCCAGAAAATGACCGTCGCCACTCGCGATGTTGTGCTCCAGCATTTCGTTCGCAATCTTGAGGGACTCTGCGAAGTCCCCGTCATTGAAGGCCTTGGTGCCACGTTGGTTGGCGTCCCGCAAGTCGTAGCTACCTTCCACAACGCCAACCTCCGCCGCAAGACGCAACGCCTGCCAGTCAACAGTGGGGTCGCCGCTGCGAACTCTTGCTGCAAGTTCGTCATACTTCGCATGCGCAACATTCGGATCATCCAGCGCGTAAGCCGACAATCCGCAACACAATAGAGCGATCAGCAGGACCCGGGTGATCTTCATAGCTTCCTCACCCGGAATTAGACACCACTCCGCTCTATTTTGGACGGCAATTTGCATGCCCTACCGCCAGCTAACAGCCAAGTGCCACCGCAGCCCCGCGTGCATCGTCTTCTCCAGCACACGCTCGTACTCCTCTAGCTCGCCCAGCACCTGCGGCCCCTCAGTCCCAAGCTGTTGCGGATCGTCCCTCAGCGTCGCCACCAGCGCGCGTATCGTCGCCAGCCCATCGCCCGCCGCGTACCACTGCGGCGGAGGCAGCCGCCGCATCAGCTCCGGATTCCCCGCGCCCTCTTCAATCAGCAGCGACATCGAATTCTCATCCGCCGAGAAGAACTCGATCAGCGGCTTCACCCCAAGCCGCAGCGCGACTCGCTCCAGCGCGTCCTCATACCGCGCCAGCGCGCGCCCGTTGACGAAGATGTCGAAGCCCGGATCCTCGCCCTCGACCACGATATACATCGAAGCTGCCATTTCTTCGAGTCTACTTCGCCCGCCGCAAACCGCAAGCGCAAATCCTCGTCGCCGCACCAATCCCGGTTCCCGCCACAAGCGCCAGGCCTACTTCCACTCATGCGGAGTCGCACCCGCCGGCTGGTGCGAAGTAATCTCCAGGTACACCGTCTCCACATCCTGCTGGCGCAGGTCCGCGCGGCTCGCCGGAAACCACCACTGGTCCGGCGCCGGCAGCTCGATCTTCATCTCCGCCGGCTTCGCGCCCGCGTCCACCCCGGCTTTCACCGCCGCATACAGATCGATCAGAAACTGCCTCTGCCCCTTCAGAATCTCGATTCCGCCTGCATCCCCATGCCCCGGCAACACATGCTCCGGGCCCAGCGCAATCGCCTGCTCCAGGCACTTCGGCCAGTTCTCGATATACGCATCCAGCAGCTTATTTCGCGGCCCATTCACCGCCGCATCACCCGTCGCCAGAATCTTCTCCTTTGGCAGCCACACATACCCGTCGCCCCGCGTATGTCCCCACCCGAAGTGCAGAAAGTCCACCTCGCGTGTTCCGTCGTTCAGCACCAGCTTGTCGCCGCTGATCGACATTTGCGGCCGCTGCACATCGGTTTCGCCTGTAGCCTGCAGGTCAGGCCGCACCTTCAGTGAATTCTGCCACCGCGTGGGCTCCCAGCGATTCATCTCGTCAGTCACGCCCTGGAAAGCCATCGTGGTCGCGCCCGCCGCCGTCCACACCGAGTTCCCATACGCATGATCGCCGTGGTGGTGCGTGTCGAACACATAGCGCACCGGCTTCGACGAAAGCTGCTTCGCAATCCCCAGCAGTTCGTGCGCGCGCCCCGGATAGTTCGCATCCACCACAATCAGGTAATCGCGCATCTCGATAATCACCGTGTTGCTATAGCCGTTCGTGTCGCCGGTCAGAAACCACACCCCCGGCGCGATCACGTGTGGCGGCGAACCCTGCGCACGTCCAGCAACTGCAATAAAGCAAGTGGCAAAAAGCGCGAGGAAAATCCGCCCGCTTAATCGGATCGATCTGTTCAACGTTGCACCCTCCCGCGACTACGTCCTAAAGTACCAAGTTCGTCGCAGAATGGGAAAAGCCCGGCAAATGGCCGGGCTTCTCTGTCCTTCTCTTTTTTGTTTCGACCTAGCGGTTTCCGCCGCCGCCCTGAGAGCCGCCGCCCGGTCCGCCTGGACGCCGGCCACCACCGCCGCCGCGCCGCCGTCGACCACCTGGCCTGCGATCGCCACCTCCACCGCCGCCCGGCCCGCGGAATCCACCGCCGCCGCCAGGCGCGCGCCCACCGGCGTTCACGACGGGTGCCGGCACGCCATCTGCACGGTTGAAGTTCGGCTCATCGAAATCGGCATCGGGAGCCGGCGGATCGTCGTCGTCGAAGTCCGCGCCGCCCTCGATCAGCACCGTCTCGTCGCCGTCAGCCTCTTCATCTTCGATCGGTGCCGGGTAAGCGGACACCGGTTCGGCAGCCGGTCCGGTTTCCGGAAGTCCCAGCTTCGCCCGCTGCTCGCGCAGCACCGCCTTGCGCGAAAGTTTGATCCGGTTGCCTTCGATCGACAGCACCTTCACCAGGATCTGGTCGCCTTCGCGCAGTTCGTCCTTCACGTCCTTCACGCGATGCTCCGCAATCTCGGACACATGCAGCAAACCGTCCGTGCCCGGAAAGATCTCCACAAACGCGCCGAACTCCGCAATCCGCACTACCTTGCCAAGATACGTCTTGCCGATCTCCGGCACCGCCGTGATATCCGAGATCATCTGGATCGCGCGCGCCAAACCATCCGCATCGCTCGATGCCACATTCACCCGACCGGTGTCATCCACATCAATCTTCACTCCGGTTGCGTCAATGATCCCGCGAATTACCTTACCGCCCGGCCCGATCAGGTCGCGAATCTTGTCCGTAGGAATCTGAATGGTGTGGATGCGCGGCGCAAACTGCGACTTCTCCGCCCGTGCCGTACCCAGCACGCCGTCCATAATGTCCAGCAGATGCAACCGGCCCTGTTTGGCCTGCGCCAGCGCCTCACGCATGATCTGCGCAGTGATGCCCATGATCTTGATGTCCATCTGCAGCGCCGTGATGCCCTTGCGTGTCCCCGCGACCTTGAAGTCCATATCGCCGTAGTGGTCTTCGGCTCCGGCAATGTCGGAGAGCACAGCGTACTTGTCGCCCTCCTTCACCAGCCCCATTGCCACGCCGGCAACCGAGCCCTTCAGCGATATGCCGGCCTGCATCAACGCCAGCGACGCGCCACACACCGTCGCCATCGAGGACGACCCGTTCGACTCCAGAATGTCCGACACCACCCGCAGCACATACGGCGACTCATCTTCCGCTGGCAGCACCGCCTCAATCGCCCGCGACGCCAGCGCGCCGTGCCCGATCTCGCGGCGGCCTGTACCGCCCATCCGGCCCACTTCGCCGACCGAGAACGGCGGGAAGTTATAGTGCAGCATAAACCTGCGCTTCTGCTCGCCCTCGTAACTCTCCAGCCGCTGCGCATCGTCTGTAGTGCCCAATGTCGCACTCACCAGTGCCTGGGTCTCTCCGCGCGTAAACAGCGCCGAGCCATGCACTCGCGGCAGCACGCCAACTTCGACCGTAACCGCACGAATCTCATCGAACGCCCGATGGTCCGGCCGCACGCGCTCGTTCAGCACCTGGTCGCGGAAGATTTGCTCGCGCAGAATCTCGTAGTACTTGCTGAACTTCTTCGCCGCCTCCGCGTCGCCCTCGGGCA
>CAZAXI010000318.1:0-3931 GCA_964489045.1 uncultured Granulicella sp.
CGTAGGTGGAGAAGTTGGCGGGCGGGTTGGGCGAGGTGGTGCGGCCGAAGTTGCGCAGGTCGGGCGCGATCAGGCGATATCCGGGAAAGCTGGCGATAAGCTGCGGCGACCAACTGGTGCAGTCGAACGGGTGGCCGTGAATGAGGAACACCGGCGTGCCGACGCCTGATTCCTGGTAGTGGAGGGAGAGATCGGAGAAAGCGATTTGGGGCATGGGGCTCTCCATGGAGGGTTAAATAAGTAACCCCACGATAGCGCTTGCCTGCGGCTCGCGCGATCATGGGGCACCCGGGTTTGCGGTCAGTCTACTGGAAGTTGAGCGACTCGATGCCGAGGAATTCGGCGGACTGGCCGAGTTGTTCCTCGATGCGGAGGAGCTGGTTATATTTGCAGATGCGGTCGGTGCGGCTGGCCGATCCGGTTTTGATCTGGCCGGCGCCGGTGGCGACCGCGAAGTCGGCGATGAAGGCGTCTTCGGTCTCGCCGGAGCGGTGGCTGATGACGGAGGTGTAGCCGTAGCGGCGGGCGAGCTCGATGGCCTCGATGGTCTCCGATACGGTGCCGATCTGATTGAGCTTGATCAGGATGGAGTTGGCGGCCTTCTGCTCGATACCCTGCTGCAGGCGCTCGGTGTTGGTGACGAAGATGTCGTCGCCGACGAGTTGGATGTGGCCAAGCTCTGCGGTGAGGTACTTCCAGCCGTCCCAATCGTCCTCGGCGAGGCCGTCCTCGAGCGAGACGATGGGGTACTGCTTGATCCAGTCGGCGTAGAAGGCGACCATCTCCTCGGAGGTCTTCTCGGACTTGTCAGACTTCTTGAAGATGTACTTCTTCTTGTCCTTGTCGTAGAACTCGCTGGAGGCGGGATCGAGTGCGATGGCGATCTGCTCGCCCGCGGTGTAGCCCGCCTTCTCAATCGCATCCAGAATCAATTCAATAGCTTCCGCGTTGGACTTCAAGCTGGGGGCGAAGCCGCCCTCGTCGCCGACGGCGGTGTTGTAGCCCTTCTTCTTGAGCACGCCCTTGAGGGTGTGGAAGGTCTCGACGCCCCAGCGCAGCGCGTCGGAGAAGGTCTCCGCGCCGACCGGCATGACCATGAACTCCTGGAAGTCGACGTTGGAGTCGGCGTGGCTGCCGCCGTTGAGGATGTTCATCATGGGCGTGGGCAGGATGCAGGCGTTGACGCCGCCGAGGTAGCGGTAGAGCGGCAGCTTGAGCGCACTGGCCGAGGCGCGGGCGCAGGCCATGGAGACGGCCAGGATGGCGTTGGCGCCGAGCTTGGACTTGTTCTCGGTGCCGTCGATGGCGATCATGGTGCTGTCGATAAGGCGCTGGTTGGAGGCGTCCATGCCGGTGAGTTCGGGGGCGAGGATGGACTCGACATTCTCGACGGCGTTGAGCACGCCTTTGCCACCATAGTGGGCCTTGTCGCCGTCGCGCAGTTCCACGGCTTCGTGTTCGCCGGTGGATGCGCCGGAGGGAACAGCGGCGCGGCCCATGGCTCCGCCCGAGAGGGTGACGTCGGCTTCGACGGTGGGGTTTCCGCGGGAATCGAGGATTTCGCGGGCGGAAATGGAGACGATTTCAGTCATGTTGCTCCTATGGGAAGATGTGCGATCGGGTGCGGCGGCGTCGCCCTGGGGTGCGACGATGCGGTGCTGCATGCGGTCGTTTAGTTTGGCGCGGCGGTCTACAGGAAGGCCCGTCCCGCCGGCGGTGTGGATGGTTGTAATGAGTTCAACAGCGGATTCTTTCACCAATTGGATTCTAGCAAAGACACGATAAACGGATGTGACGGTCGATACCCGGACGCGCCGGGAGCGAGAAGCGGAATGATTTGCTCATTGGTGTGCAATACTTTGCACTCTCTGTGACCGGACATCATGAGAAAGCGGTTAGAAAGGGTCTTTTGCGATGGCACGGCGATTGCACTATGTACGGGTGCAACTCCTTATTGCGTCGCAGTCTCTGTCAGGGGAGACATAGCGCATCGGGGTTTTCAGTTGCAGTACTCCGGGAAGGTCAGAGGGCAGCCCACAACACGGGCTGCCTTTACCTTTTGCTGCAGAGGTTGTGGGCGGTTGGGGAAGGTCGCGAGACGCGGCCAGGCGGGCTTGTTGGCTGTTTCGATTCCCTGCGGGCGATTTCCGCCCATAGCAGGCGCAGTACTTCTACCCTAAAAACTTAAGAGGCGCAGGTGGAGAACGCCTCTTGTGCGTCCGCCGCGCGAGGTGCGGGCGCCGGGGCTCCGAGACAGATGAGGGGGAGATGCAATGAAGATTAGGAATCGCATTACGAGCGTGAAGCCTGGGACCGGCGCGAGGGCCGCAGGGATGGTCTGCCTGGCGGCTGCGTGGATGTTGGCGGCTACGGCGGGGCTAGCGCAGAATGATGAGCGCACGGGGGTGTCGCACCCAGACTCGGCCCCAATCACTTTGGCGCCGGACACAGCAAATACGGCTGGCAGCCCGGCCAGTGCGCCGGCGAAACCATCGGCGGCTGTTCCGGCAGCGGACTCCTCGCAGATTGTCTATGGGCCGTATGTGCCCTACCGTGCGCCGGGCACGGCGGAGCAAAGTGCGCCGGGAGCAGGCGATCCGGACGGCAGCATCGTGACGGAGGCAACGGCGGGACAGGACGGGCGCCGCTTGTTGACCGCGCCGGCCGCGAAGACCGACAACGACGCCGGCGTCGTCACCTATGTGCCGTCGCGTCCGGGCGAGGTCCCGGAGGGTGCGCTGGTGAAGGTGCGCCTGCGTGAGGACCTGTCCACGCTGACGACGAGGCCGGGGACGAAGTTTACCGCCGACGTGAGCGAGGCGGTGATGCGCGACGGGCGGGTGATTGTGCCCGTGGGCTCGTTGCTGGAAGGGCGGGTGACCTGGGTTCGCGGAGGCAAGCGGATTGGCGGTGCGGCGGCGATTCATCTGGAGCCGCGCACCTTGACCCTGCCCGACGGCATGCAGTATGTGCTGCGCGCACAGGCGATCGACACCGACCACTGGGACACCATGAAGGTCGACGGCGAAGGCACCATCTTGCGGCGCGATCACAGCAAGAAGACGGCAGCGGCGATTGGGCTGTCAGCCGGCGGAGGATTGGCTGCGGGCGCGATGATGGGAGGCGTTCCGGGCGCGCTGATCGGCGCGGGAGTGGGCGCGGGAGTTGGCACCGTGGTTTGGTTGAAGGAAGATCGCCAGGCGGAGCTCAACAAGAACCTGGGAGTGGTCTTCAGCCTGACTGAGCCGATGAGCGTGACGCCGGCGAGTGCGGCGGTCACGCCGTTGAAGATTGGGACGCCGGGCGGAGAGTAGGCAAGGCGTCAACGCTGATTGATGGGTTTTGTGCGGGCCGCTCAGATGGATTGAGCGGCCTTTCTTTTGCGCGGGGTTGGCGACCTTTGGGAAGATTGCTGCGCGGGGAGTGCGAAAGTGACACTCCCCACGATAACCTCGCGCTTCGGCGCTCGGTGATCATGGGGCACCCGGCTAGTCGCGGACCTGGGCGAGGAGACGCTTCCAGTTTTTCTGGTTGCGGCGGTAGGACTTTTTCAGGTCTTCGAGGATGCGCTCGAAGTCGGAGTGGCCGACCAGGTTCTTCCATGCGGGATTCTTGGTGAACCAGGGGTAGTTCTCGTTGCCGAGATAGATGGCGCGGCGCAGCCAGTGGAGTGCCTCGGATTCGTCGCCATCCACTGCGAAGTAGGTGGCGAGACGGTAGGCCATTTCGCCGTCGGCCTCGGCTGCGGCGAGGGTTTCTTCGAGGATGAAGCTGGCGGCCTTGGCGCGGTCGCCGAGCTGGACGTAACACAGGGCTATGGTGGGGAAGACGATGCGCAGGCTGGCCTCGTCGGAGATGACGCTTTCGAGCGTGGCTACGGCGCGGGCGAGATCGCCGAGACGCATCTGCTGGTAGCCGAGCGAGATGCGCA
>CAZAXI010000319.1:0-3912 GCA_964489045.1 uncultured Granulicella sp.
AGGACCTTAAGCAGCAGGCAGCCATGCCGCTGGCGAGCTTCCTGCGGTTCGATCCGTGGACCGATCAGGTCGTCCAGATGCACACCAGCTTTGAGCCGATCATCAACGAGCGCGACAAGATGCCGTTTGAGGTCGAACCCGTCTACTTGAAGCTGGCTTACTACGCTCCGCCCGCGGCGCCTGCTGCAGCACCCGCCGCAGCACCCGCGCCAGCGGCAAGCGCACCGGCGGACAGCGCACCGGCTGCCCCCGCCGCTGCAACCCCAGCTCCGGCAACGGCGGCAGCAGATCCGGGGACTCAGCCGGCAGCGCCGGCCACAGTCGCGCCGCAATGATCAACCTGAATTGAGGGCGGAGACGCGGATCCCTGCCCTCTCCAAAGGTTCGTAGAAACCGGCATCCAGCGATGCCGGGCTTTTCTCCCCAGGAGACGGAATGCTGAAGACCCTTCTCACTATCGGATCACTTGTCGGAGTGGTCTCCGCCTCCGTAGCGCATGCCCAGGCCCTGCCAACCGCGGTTTCAAAACTCAATATCCAGGCCGGAGTCGGGTACTCCGTGGCCGCACCGGACTATGGCCAAAGGTACATCCAGGGCGGCTCAGGGTTTGCCGACTTCGACTTTCGCCCTCACTTCGGAGTGGAAGCCGACATTCATTACATCGCGCTCATCACGCCCACCGACTTTGCCGAGAACACGTTCCTCATCGGACCGAGATACGTCTATCCCCGCGGCCGCTTCAGTCTTTATGCCAAGGGCCTGCTCGGATTCGGCGACTTCGTCATCCAGGAAGTGCAGGATAATCCCGAAGGGGGAGCCGGACGCTACTTTGTGTACGCGCTCGGCGGTGGACTCGACATCCGGGCCACAAAACACATCGTCGTGCGGGCCGCGGACTTCGAATATCAGCACTGGAACTTTTACAACGGCCTCACGCCATCCGTACTCACCGTCGGAGTCGCATACCGGTTCCGCTGACCCTCCCCAACAACCACAATTCCGCTAACCAAACCAGAGCGAGAGAACCTATAATCGCTCTCGTTGCCTTTTACCTGCCCCAGCACGGAGAGTTCCTCTTGATCGGACGACTGGCGCTGTCGTTCGTTCTCGGGGGAGCATCCGCATTTTACGGTCAGGCCGTGCCAACCGCGTCGCGCGTGGGCGACGCCCAGGTTGGCGCCGGCTATAGCATGGCCAGGCCCGACTACGTGCAACAGACCTTTCAGGGGTTCACCGCATACGGTGACTTCGACTTTCGACCCCATATCGGCGTGGAAGCAGAGTTTCACCAGGTCTACAGCGCCAACGGCGACCTGAGCTACGAGAGATCGTACGAGATTGGCGGGCGCTATTTCCGCACCTACGGCCGGCTGGTTCCTTACCTCAAAGTCATGATCGGGCGGGGTGACTTCAATTATCCCACTGGTCAGACCGATCTCGCCTACACCCTCTACGCGGGCGGGGTCGGCGCGGACTTCAACCTCGGGCCGTTCCTGCGGGTTCGTGGAGAGTATGAGTTCCAGAAGTGGACCAATTTTCCCAATGGAGGCCTTACGCCGCAGGTTTTTACCTTCGGCGTCGCATACCACTTTGCCGGCCGGGCCGGATACAAGTAGTTCCTCAGATAGGCCGCATGCAAAAAGCCCCACATCCATGGGAGAGATGTGAGGCCGAAAGCTAGACGCCGACAACTGACAACTGACAACTGACAACTGACAACTGACAACTAGAAGTGATAGGCCACGCCGATGGTCGGCATGGAGATAACCTCATAGCGATTCGTCGAGAAGTTGCCCTCGCCGAAGCTCGGCGTCTTGGTGATATAACCCCGGTACTCAGCGCGAATATCGAAGCTCGGACTCAGCTCATACGCCAAACCGCCCCCGAATAGACCAGCAACGCCTTTCGTGCTCTTGGTGCCCAACAGGTTCGTCCCGTTGTCCAGAATAGGCGTGAAGATCAGCGTTCCCACTCCGGCCTCCAGAAAAGGGTTGTACCTCTTGAAGGTCAGACCGAAGACGTAGGCCCCGGTCGCCTCCTGCATACGCGAGTGGATCCGGGCGTACGGCTCAAAGCTCGTCGCGTACTTCTCTGAGTCCTGCGCAAAGCTGTAGTTCACTTCGACCGCGCTGCGCGGGGTCAGCATAAACCGGTAGCTCAGCAGCAACCCCAGCGCCCCGGTCATCTGCTGCTGCACGTTTGCTGCGCCATGGATCGTGGGACCGAAGATTCCGGTGCCGCTGAAGCTCACATCTTGCCGGCTCTCCTGCGCGTACCCTGCAGCGGCCGAAAGCATCAGCACGCCCAACAACATCGTCTTCTTCATTCTGCGTTTCTACCCCTTCTTGTTCCTGTTAGAACTAGGTCCCGCTACCGAAGGCGATGCGGGTCGCATCGCATGGGACACTGGCACGGTCACTCCCACAATTGTACCCGTAGCCGCGCTCCCTGGGGTGTCATGACGCAAGAAGGCCGGGGAATCAGACATCTCCCCGGCCTCTTTACCGAATTTGCAAGCAATTATTGTGGGGGTGGGGGTGGTGCTCCGCCGCCGGGTGCTCCGGCTCCGCCACCGCCGCCGCCGGGACCACGGCCCCGCGGCATCGATGCCAGATAGGCGTCGTACTTCGCCTTCTGATCGTCCGTCAGAATGGCCTTGATTTTGGTCTGCTCGTCTGTACGCATCGCCATCATCTTGGCGCGCATGTCCGGATCCTGTGCCGCCATCATATCGGCGCGCTTCTTCGCATCCAGATCGAGGATGGCCTTGACCTGCGGCTTCTGATCCGACGTCAGCGTCACGGCCTTGTCAATTGCCGCAAGTTGATCGTCCGCTGTCATCGGCCCACGACCACCGCCGCCGCCGCCCTGCGCCATCATCGGCACCGTGCTAAGCGCGGCAGTACATAGTGCCACCACGCCTACGCGTGCGGCACACCTACGAATCATTGTCATATTCATTGAGCTGTTCTCCAGTGTCGATACCGGCATAGTTTCTCCGGCGGACAAGTCTACCGCTACAGACGGACGACACGCCACCAGAGTTTGAGCAAATAAGAACATATTTCGCGGTTGGAATTGGCAGACCGCCAACGTCCATTCGCCCTTCCCAAGCAATCGCAGCCGCCCGCCATTTGATGATTGCCCGCTCCGAAGGCCGCAGCCTCAAACACCCCGTTCCACATGAAAAGAATAGGGATCGCCGTGCGCCGCGGCGTACGCCTCCACCACTTTCAGGAAGGCCACCGCAACGTGCGACAGGCTCGCCTGGCGCCGGTACACCAGCCGCAGTTTGCGCTCCAATTGCAGTTCCTTCACTCGCACCCGCACCAGCGCACCGCTCTTCAACTCCGTCTGCACCGTCAGTCCTGGCACCAGCGCGACCCCATTGCCCATCTCCACAAAGCGCTTGATCGCCTCCAGTGACGGCAGCTCCACGCCCATGCGCAGCGGCGTCTTGTGCCGCCGAAAAGTCTCGATCACCTTCTGCCGCTGCGGCGAAGAGATATTGTGCGCAATAAAGTTTTGCGCCCCAAGCTGCCGGATAGACACTTCTTCCGCCTGCGCCAGCGGGTGGTTCGGATTGACCACAAAGTCCAGTTCGTCCCGATACACCACCACCGACCGGATCTGCGCATCATCCGGACGAAAGCTCAACACCCCGATCTCCACCGAGTGCAGCAGCACCTCGTCCGAGATGCGGCTGGCCAGCGCCCGCTGCACCGTCACCTTAATCCGCGGATTCCGCCGCCGAAACTCGTCCAGCATCGGCAGCAGGTAGAGGCATGTGTACTCGTTCGCCGCCAGGTTCAGCCGCCCCCGGTGCAACTCTCGCAGTTCGCTAAGCGCGCCTGCCGCTTCCGTGCGCAGGTTCAGCAGCTTCTGCGCATACTCGCGCAACACCTCGCCCGC
>CAZAXI010000320.1:0-3874 GCA_964489045.1 uncultured Granulicella sp.
GTGACGACCTACATGCTGGCGTCGAGCCTCATCGCAGGCGGGATGAACTGGAAGCAGGCGATCGGGACCATCCTGCTCGGCAACCTGATTGTCCTGATTCCGATGATTCTGAATGCGCATGCCGGCGCAAAGTATGGTATTCCTTTCCCGGTTTTTGTTCGTGCTCCGTTCGGAGTGCGCGGCGCCAATGTCCCGGCAATCCTCCGAGCTCTGGTCGCGTGCGGGTGGTTTGGTATTCAGTCCTGGATCGGTGGCCAGGCCATCTATGCCATGCTCAACGTCATCTGGCCGGCTTCGGTGGCCATGCCCTGGATGCTGTGGGCGTCCTTCCTGGGCTTCTGGGCACTGAACATGGTAGTGGTGTGGCGCGGGGTCGAGTCGATCCGGCATTTGCAGAGCTTTTCGGCGCCATTTCTGCTGATTATGTCGCTGGGCCTGCTGTTTTGGATGGTCCACAAAGCTGGCGGCCTGGGTCCAATGCTGACTGCGCCCAGCCAGTTCCACACCACTGAGAGTTTCCTGCATTTCTTCTTTCCTTCGCTGACCGCGATGGTCGGCTATTGGGCGACGCTGTCGCTCAATATTCCTGACTTCACGCGTTATGCGAAGTCGCAAGGATCGCAGATTATTGGCCAGGCCTTCGGCCTTCCAGTGGCCATGACGCTGTATTCATTTGTCGGAATAGCTGTAACGTCCGCGTCAACTTTGGTATTTGGCCACGCGATCTGGAACCCGATCGTTTTGTTGGGGCAGTTTCACCAACCCGTAATTGCGTTCCTTGCCCTCGTCAGCATCCTGATTGCCACACTCAATGTGAATATTGGGGCCAACGTGGTCTCGCCGTCGAACGACATCTCCAACCTCGCACCGCAGTTGATCAGCTTCCGCACCGGCGGGATGATCACTGGATTGCTCGGCCTCGCGATGATGCCGTGGAAGCTGATGGCTACCTTCGGGAGTTACATATTCGGCTGGCTTGTGGGTTACTCCGGACTCTTAGGGCCAGTAGCCGGAATCATGATCGCGGACTACTTCTTTATCCGCGGAACCCGGCTGGATACGGAGTCGCTCTATCGTCGCGACGGCCCTTATGAGTACCGCAAAGGGATCAATCCACGGGCGATGATTGCCCTGGCCGCGGGGGTGTTTGTTGCGCTGGTTGGGCTGGTGGCGCCTGATCTGCGCTTTCTCTACGACTATGCATGGTTTGTGGGCTTTGGCGTGGCGGCTCTGGTGTATGTGATTCTGATGGGGACAGCGCCTCGTGCAGGTGGAGCGACGCCGCTAGCGCAGCGAATTAAAGTGAAGGGGCTGGATAAGGTGCTCGATCCGGCGCTGGGGAACTCCGCAGGTCGCAACCGCCCTGAACCGGCTGCATGAAGCCGCAGACCGCCTCCCATCGCGCGTCACGATGTCTAGCGGAGAAACGCACCCAGTTCTGCGGCTGCTGTGCGAAGATGTGGCAGAAAACGGGTCTGCATCTCATAGACCGAGATTCGTGGAGCGCTTCCACTTAGATTAATGGTGGCGACGACCCGGCCAGTGGGAGAATACACCGGCACTGCAAGCGAGCGGAGACCGACCTCGTACTCCTGATCGACCAGGGCGTAGCCGTGGCGGCGCACGTTGCGCAGGGCGAGACGGAGTTTCTCGACGCTGCTTACCGTGCGCGCTGTATGCGGGGTCAGCACGACGCGGGCAAGATACTGCTCGATCTGTTCGGCAGGCAGGTAGGCCAGCAGCACGCGCCCCATGCTGGTGCAATAGGCGGGCAGGCGGCTGCCAATGTGCAGATCGTCCGACATTACCCGCGACACGTTTGAGCGCGCAATATAGACAATCTCGTCGCCGTCGAGGGTTGCCACCGAAAAGCTCTCGTGCAGGTTTGCGGACATCCGTTCGAGGATGGGCTGCGCTGCGGTGGACAGCGAGTTGGACGCGGAGTAGGTGTTCGACAGCGTGAGCATCCGCGGGCGTAGCGCGTAGCGGGAGCCTTCCTCGATGCCCGCGAAACCAAGTTTGCTGAGCGTATAGAGACAGCGGCGCACGGCGGCGCGGGAGAGCCCGGTCTTCACTGACAACTGCGAGATGGTCATCTGCGGCGTCTGTGGGCTGAAGGACTGGATGACGAGCAACCCGCGGGCAAGCGAGGTCATGAAGTTGGGATCGCCCGCGTACTCGTCCAATGAGGACGAAGGTGTAGAGTTCGCAGGTGCGACCGGAACCGTTTCTATCTCCATGCGGGAGAGCTGCTTCGGTGCTAAGGCCATTGTTCTGGGAGGCGCGCCGGCTGGAATGCTCCGGACGGCAGGGCGGCGGCTTGCGAGAGTCATTGACAAAGGGAGCCTCGATTTGTGGCCCAGCCCCGCATCCTATTTCAGGGCATCACGCACCTTGTTGCAACTCTGGTGCGCGATAGACGGACTACATATACGATAAACGCACAACGGCCTCACCGCAAGACCGCAATTATCTCCCCCGGCGCGGCCGGCTTCAGTTCGCAAGGCACTTTCGCGGACCAGGCCGTTCGCTATGAGAAAATTGACGCCTATGAATCCTGAAAACTCTCGCCGCGTGCCGCTCAACCAACGCCCAGCCTGGAAGGCGCTGCAAACGCATTCTGAAGCGATGAAGGGGAGGCATCTGTGCGACTTATTCGCTGCCGACCCCGGTCGCGGTCAGCGCTTCATAGCGGAGGCGAATGGGATCTTCCTCGATTACTCGAAGAACCGCCTGACCGACGAAACCCTGAAGCTGCTGATCGCGCTGGCGGAGGAGTCCGGCCTGCGCGCGAAGATTGAAGCGATGTTCCGCGGCGACAAGATCAACATCACCGAAGACCGTGCGGTGCTGCACGTTGCGCTGCGCGCGCCGAAGAACGAGAAGATCATCGTCGACGGCGAAGACGTGGTGCCAGGTGTCCACGCAGTGCTCGACAAGATGGCGGCGTTTTCTGAGCGTGTACGCTCTGGCTCCTGGAAGGGTCACACGGGCAAGCGCATCAGAAACGTAATCAATATCGGCATCGGCGGCTCGGACCTCGGTCCGGTGATGGCCTATGAGGCGCTCAAGCACTATAGCCAGCGCGACCTCACGTTCCGGTTCGTCTCGAATGTCGATGGGACGGACTTCGCCGAGGCGGTGCAGGACCTGAGCGCCGACGAAACGCTGTTCCTGGTGGCCTCAAAGACTTTTACGACGCTGGAAACAATGACTAACGCGCACACCGCGCGGGAGTGGTCGCTGGCCGGCCTTGGCGGCGACGAAAAGGCTGTGGCCAAGCACTTTGTCGCGATCTCGACCAACGCCAAAGAGGTCGCGAAGTTCGGCATCGACACCGACAACATGTTCGGCTTCTGGGACTGGGTTGGCGGGCGCTATTCCATGGACTCGGCGATCGGGCTGTCGACCATGATTGCCATCGGGCCTGAGAACTTTCGCGCGATGCTGGCCGGTTTCCACGAGATGGATGTGCACTTCCGCACCACGCCGTTTGAGAAAAATCTGCCCGTTCTGTTGGGCCTCCTGACCCTTTGGTACACGGACTTCTTCGACGCGCAGACCGTCGCGATCCTGCCGTATGAGCAGTACCTCAAGCGCTTCCCCGCGTACCTGCAGCAGTTGACGATGGAGTCCAACGGAAAACACGTGACCCTCGACGGCGCACACGTAACCTGTGACACCGGCCCGGTTTACTGGGGCGAGCCGGGGACCAACGGGCAGCACTCCTTCTACCAGTTGATTCACCAGGGGACGCGGCTGATTCCCTGCGACTTCATTGGCTTCGCGAAGGCGCTGAACCCGCTCGGACGGCACCACGACATGCTGATGGCCAACGTCTTTGCCCAGGCCGAGGCGCTCGCGTTCGGCAAGA
>CAZAXI010000321.1:0-3855 GCA_964489045.1 uncultured Granulicella sp.
GGTATACAACCAATTCATCGACGAATCGTTGCGCGAAGAAGAACTGGTGTTCCTGCACGACGATCTTTGGCTCGACGATCTGTTCTTCTCCGACCGCATTCGTTCCGCGCTGAGTGTGTACGACGTGGTGGGGCTGGCGGGAAACACGCGGCTGCTGCCGGGGATGCCGGCCTGGCACGTCGGAAACCAGGAGAATGAGTTGGACCTGGGACACCTCTCCGGCGTGGTCTGCCATGGAGCACAGCCGTTTGGCAATCCGTCGGTCTACGGGCCGACACCCGCAGCGGTGGAGCTGCTGGACGGGGTGCTGCTGGCCGCACGCGCGGGAACGCTGCTGAATGCCGGCGTTCGCTTCGACGAACGCTTTGACTTTCACTTCTACGATCTGGACTTCTCGCGCCAGGCCAATGCGGCCAAGCTGAAGGTGGGGACCTGGCCGATCGCCGTGACCCACGTCAGCGGCGGCGAGTTCGCATCGGACGCGTGGAAACATGGCCTGGAGTTGTACCGGGAGAAGTGGGGAACGGCGGAAACGCAGTCCGCGGAGCCAGATTCCTAGAAGCGAATCACAGAGAACACAGGGAAAACGGAAAGATCACAGAGAGATGTGGATGTGGTCCGGTGGGAGACCTGCGTGGTAGCGGGATTGCATGGCGGTGTAGGCGGCTTCGAGGTTTCGGGTGAAGCGTGCGGTGTCGAACAGGGGTGCGGAGAGGCGGTTGCGGTCGAGCTGGTCGCGAATGTTCTGGAGGCGCGCGGGGTTGAGGGCGAGTGAGATGGCGAGGTTCTCGTAGGCTTGCTCGCTGGTGGCGATGAGTTCCGGCAGATCGATAGCGCAAAGCAGACTGGCTCCCATGCGGCCGGCGAAGGTCTCTCCCATGCAGGTCAACAGGGGCAGACCGGCCCAGAGCGCGGGACTGGCGGTGGCGCCGGCGTTGAAGGGCAGCGTGTCCAGGAACAAGCCGGCGAGGCGTTGGCGGGATAGGTGCTCGGCGAGCGGCAGGCGCTGGGCGAAGACCAGGCGCTGGGGGGCGATGCCGTGCTGCGCGGCCTGTTTGCGCAGGTTGGCGTCGGCGAGGGGATTGCTTGCGAGCAGCCAGAGTACGCTGCCTTCGACGCGCTCGAGGACTCTCATCCAGACGGCGAAGGTGGATGGGCTGATTTTGTAACTATTGTTGAAGCAACAGAAGACGAAGCCCTGCTCGGGCAGTCCCTGCTCGCTGCGGGTGTAGTGATTTTCGGAGATGGGATGGCGGGAGTTGGCCTGAAAACTATCGGGCAGGTAAACGATCTTTTCGGTGTAGTGCGGTTGGCTCGACTCCGGAATCAAGGTGCGGTCTGCGATCAGATAGTCCATGTAATCGGCGCCTACGGTGCCGGGATAGCCGAGATAGTTGACCTGGATGGGGGCAGCGCGGCGGGCGAAGATTCCGAGGCGAAAATGCTCCGTGAACCCCATCAGGTCCACGGCGATATCGACTTCGAGCTTGCGGCTGAGGTCGGCCACTTCGCTATCGGAGAGGGAACGGACATCGATAAAGCGATCCATCGCGGCGGCGACGCGATGCGTCATATCGTCCTGGAGGTCGGGGCCGAAGGAGAAGCCGATGATTTCGAACTTGGTGCGGTCGTGCCGTTCGAACAGATCGATCATCTGCACGCAGACTGCGTGCTGGTGGAAGTCGGCGGAATAATAGCCGACGCGAATCTTGTCGCGCTGCGGGCGGCGGGGAATGGGCGCGGCGTCGGCGGGCGCCGGATGACGGTCGCGCACGTAGATCTCCGCGGCCTGCTTCTCGAGCGCAGGAAAACTGTTAAGAGTCAGGAATGGAGTGGCTGCTTTTTGATTTCGACCGATGCGCGTCTCCACTTGCCGGCATTCGGCTTCGAGGTTCTCCCAATCGCAAAGGAACCGCTTTATGTGCAGGCGGGTTCCGCCGACATAGTCGCAGTCCGGATCCAGTTGCAGGGCCCTGGTGAGACTCTCGAGGGCGGCGGGATACTGCTCCAGATGCTGCAAGACATTGCCGCGGTTGCCGTAGGCCTGGGCGTAGTCCGGACGGAGCAGGATAGCGCGGTCGAGCGCGTCGAGCGCCTGCTGATCCTGCCCTAGTTCAAAGAGGATGGTGCCCAGGTTGTTCCAGGCCTCGGCGAAGCCAGGGTTGAGGCGGATGCATTGGTCAAAGGCCTGCTGCGCCTGGGGGTGTTGCTTCAGCGCGTAGAGGGAGTTTCCGCGATTGTTCCAGGCTGCCGCCAGGTCGGGATTGATCTGGAGCGCGCGGTCGCAACTCTGGATGGCCGCGGGATACTGGTGGAGCCCATAGAGCGCGTTGGCGCGGTTGCTGTGGGCCTCTGCATAGTTGGGCTCAAGTTGAATCGCCCGGTCGAGGCTCTCCAACGCAGCCGGGAATTGCCGGAGTTCGTTGAGAGCGCTGCCGCGATTGTTATAGGCCTCGGTAAAGTCCGGCTTATGCAGGATGGCCTGGTCGAAGCTCGCCACCGCCTGCTGGTATTGCTGGAGCGCATAGAGAGCGAGACCGCGGCTGGCGTGAAACTCGGCGATGTTGGGATGGTGGAGGATGGCCTGGTCGGCGAGCTCGACCGCGGTGGCATGCTGTCCGAGCTGGTGAGCGATGACGCTGAGCAGATACAGCGCGTCGACGTGGCCGGGAGCGGCCTGGAGGATCTGACGATAGAGTGCCTCCGCCTGCGCCAGTTGGCCGGCGCGGTGATGATCTCTCGCTTCCTGCAGTTGGCGATCGAGAGCTGCCGCGACGGAAACCGGTGGTTGCGGCGGCGCGGATTGCCGGGCGGGACGAGGGGGGTGGTTGTGTTTGTGTTTCACGCGCTGCCCATCTTCTTTTCAAGACTACCGGATCGGGGCGGCGCTAGGCTCGGCCGGTGGCGTCGAGTTGTTTGTAGAAGCCGAGGTCGCGGGCCTGCAGCATTTTGGTGATGTAGACGATTTGGCCGTAGTGCAGGCCGAAGTGCTCGACCACGTGGTAGACGGCGGTGAGGCCGGTGGTGGAGTAGCCCTGAATCTGCATGGGCGCGGCGAGGTCTTCGGCGGTGAGGCGCGAGAGAATTGCGGCGGCTTCGTCGAGGGTGGCGGCGAGGCGATCGAGCAGAGTGCGGGCGGGGAGGTGGTCGCGCTCGGCGAACTCGGCGGGGCGCTGGCGGGTGTCCGGCTGGCGGCTGAAGGAGGCGATCAGCCACTGGCGGACGTTGCCGTTGAGGTGCAGCAGCAGGTTGCCGATGCTGTTGCTGGCGTCGTTGGGGCGCCACCAGATCTGCTCGTCGGTGAGGGATTCGACGGCGGCGCGCAGACGGGGCAGGTATTCGTCGAGCAGCTTGGCGCGGGAGACGGCGAGGAAGGCGGGAGTGAGATCGGGAGTGGACATGGCAGAGATGTTACGCGAACGGGTGCGGCGAAGTGGGGCTGTGAACCCACTTCTCAGAAGCGAGATGTGGGGCACCCGGCAGGGCCGTAAGAAGGACCGAGGCTAAAGCCCGTCGATTTATGTGCCGCTTTCCGCGGGCTGAAGCCCGCTGCTAATCCGAAAGACAAATGCGGGGATTCTTCCCCTTCGTTTCCCTCAGGGTCAGAATGACAAACAAGAAAAAGTTGGTATTAGTCGCCGGGGCGGGGGGTCAGGGTGCCGGCGGCGAGGTCGCAGGCGCGCCAGAGGTACCAGGAAGCGATCGAGCGCCAGGGGGTCCATTTTTTGGCGCGGCGCTCCATTTCGGCGGGGGTGGGGAGATCGAGCGGCGTGACTTTGACCGGCTTCCCGTCGGCAAATGGCTTGAGCTTGCCGAAGGTGAGGGCGAAGCCTTTGCGGACGCCGTAGTCGCTGG
>CAZAXI010000322.1:0-3847 GCA_964489045.1 uncultured Granulicella sp.
TCGACGACGTCTCCTTCGCCATCGCGCCCGGCGAGACCCTTGGCCTGGTCGGCGAGTCCGGCTCCGGCAAGAGCACCGTGGCGCGGATGCTTCTGCGCCTGATTGAGTCCACTGCCGGCGAGATTCGATTCGAAGGCCAGCCGTTGCCGCCCGCTTCGTCTGCCCGGATGCGCGGCCTGCGCCGGCGCATGCAGATCGTCTTCCAGGACCCATACGCCGCGCTGAACCCGCGCATGCGTGTCCACGAAATCCTGCTGGAGCCGTTCCGAATTCACCGCGAGCCGCCGCCCGAAGGCACCCAGGCGCGCCTGCGCGACCTCCTCGACTCCGTCGGGCTCGACGAATCCTCACTGATGCGCTATCCGCACGAGTTCTCGGGCGGCCAGCGCCAGCGCATCAACATCGCCCGCGCCCTGGCGCTGCGCCCGCGCTTCCTCGTCCTGGACGAGCCGGTCAGCGCATTGGATGTCTCGGTCGGCGCACAGGTCATCAACCTGCTGCGCGATCTGCAGCGCAAGCTGGGCCTCACCTACCTGTTCATCTCCCACTCCATGCCGCTGGTGCGCTACCTGTGCGATCGCGTCGCCGTAATGCAGCGCGGGCGGCTGGTGGAGAT
Source organism: uncultured Granulicella sp. (assembly GCA_964489045.1). Taxonomy (GTDB): domain Bacteria; phylum Acidobacteriota; class Terriglobia; order Terriglobales; family Acidobacteriaceae; genus Edaphobacter. Next base: position 617 of record CAZAXI010000322.1, read on the forward strand.
CGGCGACTGCATGCAGGTCTGCGAGCAGCCGCACAGTCCCTACACCCGCCAGCTCATCGCCGCCACTCCAGAGATGCCGGTTGCGCCGACTCGCCGACTCGCTGACTCGCTTATCCCCGACTCGTTACAATAGAAAGCGAATGCTTTCCGGCCTAAGTCCGCACTATCCCTATCTTTGGCTGGTCGCGACCTCGTTCATCGCAGGATGGATCAACGCTATGGCAGGCGGCGGATCCTTCATCTCCTTCCCTGCGATGCTCGCGATCGGCGTCCCGCCAATCCAGGCCAACGCCACCAACACCGTGGCGCTGTGGCCGGGCCAGGTCACCTCGATCTGGGCCCTGCGCACCGATCTGCGCCGCGATCTGGTTGCCGTGGTCCTCTCCGCATCGATTCTGGGCGGCGTCGGCGGCGCGGTGGTGCTGCTGATCACGCCGCAGATCACCTTCATGCACATGGTCCCCTGGCTGCTGCTGGTGGCGTCGCTGCTGTTCTGGGTCAGCGGGCCGATCTCACGCTGGCTGCGCCGCCGCACGGAAACGCCGCACGTTCCGCAGAAGCCCTCAATGCCCGTGCTCTTTTTCGCAATCATCCCGGTCACCTTCTACATCGGCTATTTCGGCGCCGGTGCCGGCTTCCTGCTGATGAGCGCGCTGGCACTCTTCGGCATCGAGGAGATGCACCAACTCAACTCGCTGAAGGTGCTCGCCGCGGGCACGTCCAACTTCTGTGCGGTAGTCACTTTTATCTTCGGCGGCGCCATCGTGTGGCACTATTGCATCGTCTCCATGGTCTTCGCCGCCGTAGGCGGATACGTGGGGGCGCAGTATGCTCGAAGGATGAATGCCGAGGTGCTGCGCACCATCGTGGTGGTCACCGGCTGCACCATGGCCGCATACTTTTTCTGGAGGCAGGCATGATCCCCGCCCCCACCGTAGAGCTTCGCGCAGGAGTTTGAGTCATGAGCCACGAAGGAATCCGCATCGTCAGCGGCGAAGAGGCGCAGGCTGCCGGCCAGCAGGACGTACGCCTGCCGCCGGATGCCGTCACCCCGCTGAAGGTCCGCGTGAAGAAGAGCGAGGGCACCGGCGTCGAGATTGACTGGCGCGATGGCCACCAGAGTTCGTGGAGCTTCCGCTGGCTGCGCGACGCCTGTCCGTGCGCCACCTGCCACGAAGAGCGCGAGAAGAGCGGCAGGGCGCCCGGCGAGCCCAAGCCCAGATCCCAGGCCCTGCTCATGATGTACCAGGAGCCTCCGCGGCCGGTCGAAGTAAAGCCCATCGGCAAGTATGCGCTCGGGTTCAAATGGAACGACGGCCACGAGGCCGGGATTTACTCCTGGGACTACCTCCGCCGCGTCTGCCAATGCCCTGCCTGCCGGCCGCCGCGCGCCTAGCCGGGGACGCCCAGCAGCCGAAGCGCCTCATCCACGGTCGCAACCACCAGCACGATCTCCCGCTTCTGCTGGCTCAACATCCCCTGTTCGACGCAGTGGTCGAGAAACTCCAGCAGCTTGTCGTAAAAGCCATTTGTGTTGATCAGGAGCACCGGCTTGGCGTGCAGCTTCAGCGTCTGCCATGCCAGTACCTCGAACAGTTCCTCGAACGTCCCAAACCCTCCGGGCAGTGCGACGAACGCGTCCGACCGCTCGCCGATCAGCGCCTTGCGCGTGTGCATGGTGTCGGTAATGTGCAGCTCCGTCAGCCCATCGTGTGCGACCTCGAGATCCACCAGCACCGTGGGGATCACGCCAACCACGCGGCCGCCCGCAGTCAGGGCCGCCTCGGCGACAGCCTGCATCAGGCCTACCTTTGCGCCGCCATACACCAGGCCGATGTTTCGCTGGGCCAGCGCGCGGCCAAGCTCACAAGCAACAGTTCGATACACCGGAGAGGACCCATCGGCGGACGCGCAGAAAACAGCAACGTTCTGAATCATCCTTTGAGGATACCAAGCCTCAAAAGAACGCCAGCCGCCGCGGCCTTGCGGACGGCTGGCACATGCGATCCACCGCGAAGCATCGTTACCTGATTGTGAGGGTGGTGTTGTCCAGAGCGGCCGAGACCTCGGCAAGCAGTTCGCCGGCCGTATGCTTGTCGGTCGCGGCGTTCACCACAATGCGCGTGCCAACCGCCAGCTTCAGCGCAACCGACTTACCTGCATCGAGCGAGACAATTTCGTCGCCAACCTTCAACTGCAGCGCAGAGCCGGAATCATTGCGCAGAGCCACTTTCACGGTCTTGCTCTTCGCAAACATGGCGTGACCGGGCGATGGGACATTTGAGGAAACGGCGCAAACAGCGGGGGCTGCACCGAGACCCACGATAGCGACAGCGATAGCAACTGCCGACCAAACTTTCATAACACCTCCGGGTGTTCGGGGAATTCGGCGGGATTCGCTGCCATGGTTCAGCGAAACTCGTCGTACCAGCCTCTACGCAACCCGTTCCGCTCCGGTTCCAATCAATTTTGTAAATAGATTGTCTCAACTTGGTCATTCGCTATCCACCGCCCAGCCTATTAACATAGAGAGTGGAGTGCCCGCCGTGTCCCGCCTTCTCGACAACATGAACCCGCAGCAGCGCGAAGGCATCCAGGCCGTCGATGGCCCCGTTCTGTTGCTGGCCGGCGCGGGCTCGGGAAAGACCCGCGTCATCACGCACCGCATCGCCTATCTCATTGAAGAGCGCGGTGTTCGCCCCGACCAGATTCTCGCCGTCACGTTCACCAACAAGGCCGCCACCGAGATGGCCGAGCGCGTGGACAAGCTCCTGGGCCACAGCGCGGTCGCCAGGCCGCTGCTTTCCACCTTTCACAGCTTCTGCGTGCGTGTGTTGCGGCGGGACATTGAAGCCTTGCGCGTCAACAACTCAGGCCTCACCCGCACCTTCGCCATCTACGACGAGGCCGACCAGCAGGCCGTCGTCAAGACCGCGCTCAAGCGCCTGGCCATCGACGACAAGCAACTCAAGCCGCGCGTCGCGCTCGGCCGCATCAGTTGGGCCAAGAACCACATGATCGATCCGCAGGAGTACTTCCTGGCCTCGACCAACCCGATGGAAGAGAAGATCGCGCACATCTTCGAGATCTACCGCAAGGAACTCTTCAAGGCCAACGCGCTCGACTTCGACGATCTGCTGCTGGAGACCGTACGCCTGCTGAAGGTTGCGCCCGAAGTCCGCGAACGCTACAACCGGCGTTACAAATACCTGCTGATCGACGAGTACCAGG
>CAZAXI010000323.1:0-3836 GCA_964489045.1 uncultured Granulicella sp.
TTCAGCCGCTCGCTCGACCTCCAGCGCCGCCGCGCCGAAGAGCTCTTCCAGTCCGAACAGCACCTGCGCACCACCCTGGCCTCCATCGGCGATGGAGTCATCACCTGCGACGCGGACGGTAAGGTCGAACTGATGAACCCCGTCGCTCAGGAACTCACCGGTTGGCTCGAGTCCCAGGCCCGCGGCTGTCCCATCGGTGAGGTCTTTCACATCATCAACGAGACCAACCGCCAGCCCATCGAGAATCCCGTCGCCAAGGTACAGCGCCTCAACCGCGTCGTCGGCATCGCCAACCACACCGTCCTTATTCGCAAAGATGGTTCAGAGCTCTCCATCGACGACAGCGGAGCTCCCATTCGCAACGAGGCCGGCGAACTCACCGGCGTCGTCATGGTCTTCCGCGACATCACCATGGAGCGCCGCACCCGCGCCGCCCTCCTCGCCAACGAAAAGCTCGCCGTTGCCGGGCGCCTCGCCGCCACCATCGCCCACGAGATTCACAACCCCCTCGACTCGGTCGCCAACCTCCTCTACCTCCTCCGCAACGACCCCAACGATGGAGATTCCAAGCATTTCCTCGACATCGCCCAGACCGAGCTCGCCCGCGTCACCCAGATCAGCCGCGCCATGCTCAGCCTCTATCGCGAATCCAAGGCGCCCGTCCCGGTCGACCTCAAGGACATGCTTGACGACCTGCTTCTGCTTATGGAGGGCCGCTTCAACACCCTCGGAGTTACCCTCACCTCCGACCTGCCGCCCCATATCGTCGTCGACGGGTTCCCCGCGGAACTCCGCCAGGTTTTCACCAACCTCATCACCAACGCCGCCGAAGCAGCCAGCGGGGGCGGCACCGTCCTGGTCCGCATCATCCCCCAGCACGCCGGCCTCAACCCATCCGGCCAGATGCTCGAAGCAGGAGCCATCGTCGAAATCATCGACAACGGCCCCGGAATCCTCCCCGAGGTCCGCGACCACCTCTTCCAGCCCTTCTTCACCACCAAGGGCGAACGCGGCACCGGACTCGGCCTGTGGGTCTCGCAGGGCATCATCCGCAAACACGCCGGCACCATTCACCTCTTCAGCAACAGCGAAGGCGCGAACCGCGGCACCACCGCCTCCGTGTTCCTCGCCTCCAAGCCCCTCATCGAACCCGGCGGCGACTAACAGATTCGGGTGCCCCATGATCAACGAGCGGGACTTTAGTCCGTCGTTTATCGTGGGGTCACTCACTTCCTGGCCACCGCCTTGCTTCTAGGTAAGCCAAGCCTTCAGGCTTGGCCCTCATGCCCCAACTAAAACAAGAGGGCTTTAGCCCCTGGGGTATGCCTTGTCACCCCACCCCTTCAGCACATCCGCCACCACCCCCGCCGCCCCTACACAATCCTCCCGGCTCACATCAAAGTGCGTCACAAACCGCACCATCCGCGGCCCCAGCCCACCTGCCAGCACCCCCTTCTCCTTCAACGCCGCGCAAAACGCCGCCGCATCTCCACCTTTCTTCAGCTTGAAGATCACCATGTTGGTCTCGACCGTCGCAAGATCGATCTCCGCCGCATCATGTGCTGCAACCGCCCCCGCCAGCAGCCGCGCATTCGCGTGGTCGTCCCCCAGCCGCGCCGACATCTCCTCCAATGCGACCAACCCCGCCGCCGCCAGCACGCCCGCCTGCCGCATCCCTCCGCCCAGCGACTTGCGATACAGCCGCGCCCGCGCCATCGCCTCCGCACTGCCCACCAGCATCGACCCCACCGGCGCGCCCAGCCCCTTCGACAGGCAGAACATCACCGTATCCACGCCGTTCGTCAACTCCGCTACGCTAACCCCCAGCGCCGCCGCCGCGTTAAACACCCGCGCCCCATCCAGGTGCACCGGCAACCCCATCGCATGAGCCCCGTCGCAGATCTCCCGCACAGTCGCTACCGGCATCACCGTCCCGCCCGCCGCCATGTGCGTGTTTTCGATACAGATCAATCCCGTCGGCGCATGGAACTTCACCTCACGATAAATCGCCCCCCGCACCCGCTCCCACGTCAGAATCCCCCGCTCCGCCAGCACCGTCCGCAGCGTGCAGCCGGAGAACACCGCCGCCATCCCCATCTCCCAGTCCAGCACATGCGCCCGCGCCTCGCACACCACCTCTTGCCCCGGCTGCGTGTGCAACCGGATCGCCACCTGGTTCCCCATCGTCCCGGTCGGCACAAACAGCGCCGCCTCGCGCCCAAACACCTCCGCCGCCCGAGCCTCCAGCCGATTCACAGTCGGATCTTCGCCGTAAACATCATCGCCCACCTCAGCCTCGGCCATCGCCGCCCGCATCTTTGCCGTAGGCCGTGTCACCGTATCACTTCGCAAGTCAATCACTACATTCCCCTTTCAGATTCTCGTTACCGCTTGTCATTTTCTCGAGACCCTTGTCATTCTGAGCGCAGCGAAGAATCCCCGCATTGGCTCTTGCACTTGCCCTTTTGGTTGTCATTCCCGAAGGGAATCTGCATTCCGCACTCGTCCGTTCCCCCTTAAACCGCCGCCCCGACCAACAGCCTCCCAAAAACCTCATTCGAAGCCATCCGCCCACTCCCCGTCAGCTTCACTCTCCCGCGCTCAACCATAACCAGCCCCGCCTCCTCCACATCCCCCAGCGCCGCGACCGCCCCTTCCATCAACTCCTCGCCAAATTCCGCTCGCAGCGCCTCCAACTCCACCCCCTCATTCATCCGCAACCCAAGAAACATCGCCTCCTCAAACGCCTTCTCCCGCCCAATCACTTCAGCTTCCGGCGCTGTCGCAGCCCTCGAACCGACCTGAACTAGCTCCTCGCCCCCCACCTCGAACCGCGAACCGCGAACCCCGAACCTTCCCTCCATATACTCCTCCAACTCGCTCGTGTTCCCCCACCGCACCCCGCCCGCCCCACTCCGAAGCATCGAGTGCGCATCCAGCCCAAACCCCACATACGGTTCCCGCCGCCAGTACTTCACGTTATGCCTCGAAGCAAAGCCCTCCCGCGCAAAATTCGAAATCTCATACTGCCTCACCCCACCCGACTCCAGCCACTCACAAGCCACCCCATACCACTCCGCAATCTCATCCTCCGAAGCCACCTCACCCGCCCTGTACTTCAACTTGTTCCCTGTTCCCTGCTCCCTGTCCCCTGTTCCCTGTCCCCTGTTTCCTGCCTTCAACATCTCCCGCCCCAACCGCGAGTCCTCATCCACCTCCAGCATGTACACGCTCACATGCGGCACATCCGCCTCCAGCGCCGCACTCACTGACTCCCGCCAACTCTCCGCCGTCTGCCCCGGCAGCCCCGCAATTAAATCCACATTGACATTCCCCACGCCCGCCGCCCGCATCCGCCCAATCTCGCCGAGGCACCTCTCCCGCGTGTGCAGCCGTCCCACCGCCTTCGCCTCCGCATCCACAAACGACTGCACTCCGAAACTCACCCGATTCATCCCTTGCCGCAGCATTTCGTCCAGCGTCTCTTCGCCCAACTGCCCCGGTGCGCACTCCAGTGTCACCTCCGCATCCGCACTCACCGCAAACTCCGCGCGCAGCGCCGCAAACAGCCGCTGCATCTGTTCCGCGCTCAACAAACTCGGCGTCCCCCCACCGAAATAAATCGAATCCGCCGCCCCCGGCAGCTCGACACCATCGCCTATCCCCGCAACCAAACCCCGCAACCCGCCAATCTCCGCGCACACCCGCTCCACATAAGCGTCCATCCGCTCCGTCCCAAACACCCCCGAGGCGAAGTTGCAGTAGCTGCACTTCGCCTTGCAAAACGGCACCGAGATATACACGCCCAGCGAACGGTCCAAGTCCAGCCTCCGCCC
>CAZAXI010000324.1:0-3828 GCA_964489045.1 uncultured Granulicella sp.
GCCATCACCTGCATCTGCTTCAGCACGGTGGTGTAGCCGGTCGACTTGCTGCTGGCCTCGTGGACGTCGCGAACAGTGCTGGGACCGCGCGCCCACAGGATGTTCAGGATCTCCAGCTCAGCCTCGGTGGGAAGCTGCAGCGCATCGGTTGTCTTGCCTTGTCGTCTCATGTCGATCACCATAGTACGATATCTGTCGTATGTCAACGACGATTCTCGTATTTCTCACTTTTATTTGGGCGCAGGCGGTGGCGGCCAGAGTTTGAGGACGTGGCCGGCAATCTCATCTACCAGGTAATCCGGTTTGAGCGCGTTTTGAGGCGCGACCTGGATGGCGCGGACGATGCCCCGGTGGTCGGTAACGACGATGAGGGCCGGGAGTTCCCCGAATCTCTTGACACGCTAGTACGATGCTAGTCGTATGTCAACCGCTGCCGATGTACCTGAGTTCCCTGCCGTCCCTGGCGCCAACGATTCAGCTACGCGTGATTGCTTTGGCTACGTCGGCCCAGGTGGCCTGGAGCGCTTCGCCGAACTGCGCCCATGGAGCTGCGCCGGCTTCGAGGATGGGCATCACCAGCGTCACCTTGGTGCCGCGCCCGGGCCGGCTGACAATGTCCACTTCGGCCTGGTTTCCGTACAGCACTTCCATGCGCTCGCGCACGTTGCGCATGCCAATTCCATTGCCGTTCGCAGCGCCGACCCAGAGCGTCTCGCCCTCCATCGCTGAGAGCTCGCTCGCGGGTTCCGTCTCCATGCCGATGCCGTCGTCCTCTACCTCGAGCATCAGGCGCCCGTCAGAGAGGATGCGGCTGCGCAGCGTCACAGTTCCTCCGCCAATGCGCGGCTCCAGCCCATGTTTGATCGAGTTCTCGATCAGCGGCTGCAGCAGCATGCTGGGCACCACCACCGGCAGCGTTTCCTCGGCAATCTCCTTCACCACGCGAAGCTTCTCGCCAAAGCGGACGACCTCAATGTCCAGGTAGTCGTCAGTGAATGCCAGCTCGTCGGCAAACGGCACGAACGCCTCGCGGTGTTTCAGCAGCACGCGCAGGATATTGGCGAGCTTGACGATCATCTCGCGCGCCAGCTCCGGCCGCGAGCGCACCAGCGACGCAATGGAGTTCAGCGTGTTGAAGAGAAAGTGGGGATTGATCTGCCGCTGCAAAGCGTCCAGCCGCGCCTCCATCAGCAGGCGGCCCTGCTCCTCCAGTTTGCGTTCGATGCGGATGGCGTTCCATATCTTCAGCGGAATGCCTACCACAACCGCCGCCCACGCGCAGATTGCCAGCTCTACCAGCCAGTACGGCGAGTGCAGTTCGAAGAACCGTGCCGGGTATGCGCGCGCCAGCATGCTGGTTGCGAATTGCATGAGGGTGATCAGCACTAGCAGCAGAATCTGGCGGTCGAGTTGCGGCTTGCGCAGGTTGCGCGTTACCCACTGGTAGAGGCTGAGGTCGATCATCGGGGAAAACGACCACACATCTTCGGGGTTGGTGAAGCGCCCGTACAGGCCCGCAATGGCGGCTACGGCGAGGTTCACCGGCAGCGTCCAGTACTCGCCGTGCGACATGGCGGGGAGCGACAGCGCCGCTCCGCCCAGCATCGCCGTCCAGGGCCCGAGCAACAGCCCAAGCAGGATGGTGGTCTCAAACGAGATGTCCGCTGCATAGAAGTTCGGCACGCGCACACGCACCCAGACGCCCAGGGTGAGCGGCACGCAGATACATGCCAGCAGCCCCAACGTTTGCTTCCAGCTACGGTGCCGCAGCAGCAACAGATTCTTGAAGGTGTTCGAGCGCGCCAGCGAACTCGACACCGCGGCCGCCACTCCCAGCTTGATCAGCAGCGTGATCAGGATCAGGCTGTCGGTCATCTGGGCCGCGCCGCCGTGCGTGATTGCATGCGCCATGCCTTTACTCTAACGCCGTTGCGGACGCGCCTGCATCGAAGCGAGGCCGCGAACATCAAATCAGATGTAGTACGAACCGTATAATCAGACCATGGCCTTCGAATCCGTTCGCAAGCTCGCCGATGCCGACTTTCCCACGCGCTGGGGACAGTTCCGCATTCTCGGCTTCGAAGGCGTGGTCGCCGATCACGAGCCCTGCAATGAGCAGATTCCCGCGGCAGCTAATCGGGTGGAGTCGGCGATCGCCCTCGTGATGGGCGACATCGTCCCCGCCAAGCCCGGAGCGGAGCCGCCCATCGTCCGCATCCACTCGCAGTGCCTGACCGGCGACGTCTTCCATTCGCTGCGCTGCGACTGCCGGCAGCAGCTTGAGCTTGCGCTGGCCACCATCGCCGAAGCTGGCGCCGGAATTTTGCTTTACGAGAAGCAGGAAGGCCGCGGCATCGGGCTGATGGCCAAGCTGCAGGCGTATGAATTGCAGGACCAGGGCATGGATACGATCGAGGCGAATCTGGAGTTGGGCTACCAGGCGGACTGCCGTGAGTACGAACTGCCGGCTGCGATTTTCAAGCTGCTCGGGGTCGAGCGCGTCCGCCTGATCACCAACAACCCCGAGAAGGTCGCTGCGCTGGAAGCTGTCGGCATAAGCGTGGTGGAGCGCATCTCAGCGGAGGTCGCGCCGGAGCCGACCTTCGAAAAATATCTCAAAACCAAGCAGGACAAGATGGGGCATTTGGTGAGCTAGCGGATACGCTGCTCGCGCCAAACCCGGTAGACGCCCCACGCTGCGGCCGAGCAGTTATCGACGATAGTGCCGTCGAGCAGCATCATTTCGAACTCGGTGACGGTAACGCGGTGGACTTCGAGGTCGGTCTCTTCGGCGTCGCGTTCATGCTCGCCCTGGGTCAGGCCTTCGGCAAGATAGATGTGCTGCACCTGGTTGAGAACGCCATAGGCAATCTGCAGGGATGCGAGATGCGTCATGCGATCGGCGCGCAGGCCGGTCTCTTCGCGAAGTTCGCCGCGCGCCACCGTATCGGGATCGGCGTCGGAACCCTCCCAGGTTCCCTGCGGGAATTCCATCAGGCGCTTGCCTACGGTGTAGCGGAACTGCGAGACCAGATAGAGGAATTCGCCCTCCGCGGTCGACTCCAGCGGGATGACGAGGCAGGAGGGTTCCTTGTCGACCACGCCATAGATGCCGCGTTCGCCGTTCGCGCGTTCGATGGCGTCCTCGCGGATGGTCATCCATCGGTTGCGATAGACCTCGCGGCGGCTGATGGTCTTGATCGGTGCGCTCAGGCTTTCTTCTCCGTTCCCCAGTAGACGGCGTACTTCTCGTCGGTGATGCGATACATCGGCTTCACCTCCCCGGCCGCTGCCTTAAAGGTGAGGTCCTTCGCGGAGACCACTTCGACCCATTCGGCGGCGTCACCGGCGGGTGCGGCAGGGGGTTCGGCGGGTGGGCCGAGGTCCGAGCTCTTTGGCGCGGGGTCGTATCCGCCGAGTCTCAGTGCGCTGTCCGTGGGGCCAGGGCCAAGGTCTGCGGCAAGAACCAGCGGCCCGTAGAGCGCGGCGCGCAGGGTTGGATCGCCGGGAAGCGGCTCAGTGTGAAGCTGCATGGGCAAAGAGATCTCGATCTTGTCGCCGTCGTGCCACTCGCGGGTGAGAGAGAGGTAGCTTCCCGGCTGCGCAAACGCTTCGAGCTCGCGACCGTTGATCTTGACCGACCCTCCCGCCGCGACCCATCCGGGGATGCGCACGTGGATGGTGCGCTTCTGAGGGGCGGCGGTTTTGATGCGGAGCGTCGTTCCCTGCTCTGCCGGAAACGATGTCTCCTGGCGCAGCCCAAACCTTTGCTCCTTCCAATCGAGTTCGGAGGCGATGAACTGGTTGACCCAAACGCTGTCCTGGTCA
>CAZAXI010000325.1:0-3818 GCA_964489045.1 uncultured Granulicella sp.
ACTCCGGCGGAATCACGATGGGCAGCTTGAAGTTCTTGTCGTACTGCGTCATGCAGACGTAGTGGATGCCGTTCGGGACCAGGCTGCGCGGAATCTCCAGGTCCAACTCCGCGGCCTTAGGCAGGTCCAGCCCGCCGTTCAGCGTCAGGCCGGAGTTGCGAGCCAGCACCCGCGTAATCTGCCGCGCGCGGTCCGCCCGGTAATTGAAATTGATCACGACATCGTTGTCGCGAATCGGCCCCACCGCGTGGCCCGCCTCATCCACCACCGTAAACGGCGGAATAAACTCGTCGGTAATCCCGCTGTTGTACAGCTCCTTCATGCGCACGGTCGCATCCACATACGTCCCACCCTGCGGGTGTCCGGTCACCAGCGCGTCGAACGCCTGGTGCTCCTTCTCCCAGCGCAAGTCCCGGTCCATCGCGTAGTAGCGGCCGCTGACGCTGGCCAATTCGCCCACGCCGATCCCGCGGAACTGCTGCTGCAACTCGCCCAAATACCCCAGCCCGCTGTTCGGCATGGTGTCGCGTCCGTCCATGAACGCATGCACGAAGACGCGAGCCACCTTCTGCTGCGCGGCCAGCCTAAGCAGCGCATACAAATGGCGCTGATGCGAGTGCACGCCGCCATCCGACAGCAGGCCGATAAAGTGAATCGCACTGCCTTTATCCTGCGCCACCGCCATCGCTGCCAGCAGGGTCGGGTCGGTGAAGAAGCTGCCATCCGCAATCGCCAGATCGATGCGCGTCATGTCCATGCGCACGATCCTGCCGGCGCCCAGATTCAGGTGTCCAACTTCGCTATTGCCCATCTGCCCGTCCGGCAGCCCCACAAAGTGATCGCTCGCGTGCAGTAGCGTGTTGGGAAAATCCCTCAGCAGCGAGTCATACACCGGCTTGCGTGCCAGAGCAATCGCATTGCCGTTCGTCTCGGCCCGGTAACCCCAGCCGTCAAGAATCGTAAGAACAATAGGTTTCGCCATGTCAGGTTTCAGAATAGCAAGACCACGCGCGCCGCCTTGTGCGGACGGTCACTTCTGACCGTCCCAATGGTCAACGGGGGAACGCAGAACGGCCGCGCTGTCTGTTTCCAGCGCGGCCCAATTCTGTTCCCTGTTCCCTGTCTACTGTTCCCTGCCCTACGCGTAGCTGCTTACGCTGTTCGCGTTCCGAGCGCCGCGCTCGCGGCTGATCGTCTCCACGTAGCCGCTCTCCCACAGCGTCTTCAGCGGCTCGACCGGCAGCTTGCGCGCCTGCCGCCACTCCTTCACGATCGGCCGTACGTCGGTCCAGAACGCGCCGCGGTAGGTCTCCTCCGCCGCCACCAGATTGCACGATTGCTGCAGTCCGGCGAGCTTTTCCTGGTCGACCAGCGCCGCCTTGGCAAACAACTCCTGCGCCATCACCACGGTCTGCACCATCGCCTCAACCTTGCCCTTCAGGTTGTGGCTCTGGTCGATCATGTACGCGATGCCTTCTACCGCAGGCGAAGTAGCGGTCATGATCTCGCAGAAGATGCGGAAGACCTGGTACGGATCGATGGACCCAATCGTCAGATCGTCGTCCGCGTACTTGCGATCGTTGAAGTGGAAGCCGCCCAGCGCATCGCAGTGCAACAGCCAGGTCACAATCTGCTCGATATTGCAGCCCTGCAGGTGGTGGCCCGTGTCCACCAGCACCTTGGCCTTCGGACCGGCGCGCCGCGACAGCTCCAGCGCCATGCCCCAGTCCGCAATGTCGGTGTGATAGAAGGCCGGCTCAAACGGCTTGTACTCGACCAGCATCCTCTGGTGCTCGCCCAGCGCCGCGTGGGTCGCAGCCAGCACCTCTTCCATCCGCTCGATGCGCTTGCGGATCGATTGCGTACCCGGATAGTTCGAGCCATCCGCCAGCCACAACGACACGTCCTTCGACCCAAGCTCCCGCCCGATCTCGACCGAGTCCAGCAGGTGCGCCAGCGCGTTGCCGCGAATCTCCGCGCTGGGGTTGCAGATGGAGCCGTACTTGTACTCCTGCGCCTGGAAAAGGTTCGGGTTGATGGAGCCGGCCTTCACGCCGAAGCGGCTCTCCAGCCGCTTGATCTCCGGCACATCGCCTTTGCCGTTGGGCAGGTCCCAAAGCACGTGCAGCGCCACGGTCGGGCTCGCACCCGTCAGCTTGTTTACCTGCGCCGCGTCGGCAAACTTCTCCTCTACCGTGGTTGCCGCGCCCGCCTGCGAAAACTTGCCGAACCTGGTCCCGGTATTGGCGAAGCCCCACGAAGGAACCTCAATCCGGAATCCATCCAGCGCCGCAAACACTCGCTCGGTCGCACTCGCGCCGGCACCTGCCCCATTCACTCCCATAACAACCCCTCAAAAACTTCAATTACGGAAATATACTCCCTATTGAAACAATTCGCCCATGCATGGCATCACTTATGTTGGGTAAGAGTCGGTTATCCGAGGCTCCGGCAGCAAGAATTCCGGCCTACGGAACCAGAATCACATCCAGAAACCGCGGCCCGTGCACGCCTTTAATGCGCGTCATCTCGATGTCCGCGGTCGCTGACGGTCCTGAGATAAGCGTCGTCGCCAGGGCCGCCGTGATCTGCAGCCGCGCCATCGCCTCTGGAACCGTCTCCACCACGTCCGCAGCCCGCACCACGCACAGGTGGTAGTCGGGGACAAGCGTCGGAGCCCGCCTGCCCTGTCCCGGAACATTTTGCAACACAATCGTTCCCGTCTCTGCGATGGCCACCGTGGAAGCGGTCACGACGCCCTCGAAGCCATCCAGCTCCGCTGGCGTAAACCCTTGGTCGACAATGAATTCGAAGCCCACAGGCAGCGGTTCTCCCAGCGCCTCCCCGAGCCCTGCCGGCACCACCAGGCGCCGCTTGCCGCGCTCGGCCAGGATCCGGGCAATCTCCGTGCCAACCTCGCCCACCTTCGCCCGCACCACGTTGGCGTCGTAGTCACGCAACCGGTCCTCCAGCAACTCCAGAATTGCCGCGCGCTCAAGCGATGCTGCCCGTTTGTAATCCCGCGGTACCGCCTTCCACTCCGCGTCGATCGCCGCGACATCGGAAGATGGTGAGCCGATCGCTGCGCGAATCCGCCGCAGCACCTCCTCGCGTGACGAAACTGAAGCCGCCTTAGCGCCCATCGTCCGACTCCTTTGCGACCGCGTCCTCGGCCCGCCTGCCCGCCGCGCTCTTCGATCGATGCTCGAACCACTCCCGAAACGTCTGCTTTGGCATCACGCGCAGGTCGCGCACCCGCGTCCATCCTCCCAGCATGCCGGGCATCCATTCAATCCAGCCAACACCCTGCGCATCCTTGCGCGAAAGCGGCAACTCCGCAATCCGTCCCAACTTCTGCGAAGCTCGAAAGACAGATTCGCTGCGGAAGATCTGCGCCACCGCCTTCAGCGCCATCACCTCGGGGTTGGCGAGAATGTGGAACCCCGACGATTGCTGTTTCACCACCTTGTTTCTCAGGTGGATCAGCACCTCGGGGATGTTGATCTTCACCGGGCAGACCTCGTAGCACGCGCCGCACAGGCTGGATGCGTAGGGCAGGCTCTGCGCATGGTGCATTTCCATCAACTGCGGCGTCAGAATCGCCCCGATCGGCCCCGCATACACGCTTCCGTACGCATGCCCTCCCGTCTGCTGATACACCGGGCAGGCATTCTGGCAGGCACCGCAGCGTATACAGTTCAGCGTCTGCCGCGCCTCCTCGTCAGCCAGTATCTCCGTCCGCGCATTGTCCATCAGAACGACGTGGAAGTTGCGTGGCCCGTCGCCGCCCTTCGGGGCCTTGTCCACGCCCGTCCAAA
>CAZAXI010000326.1:0-3798 GCA_964489045.1 uncultured Granulicella sp.
CTTCCAATCGAGTTCGGAGGCGATGAACTGGTTGACCCAAACGCTGTCCTGGTCATGGAAGTAAATCGTGTCGTTGAACTTGGCGAACTCTTCCACGCCCGTGCCGGTGCAGCACCAGAATGAGTTCTCCGCGGAGTGGTAGTAGCGCCAGTAGCCGGCGGCCAGCGGGAAGTAGTACTGCTTCAGTCCCTGCGGATTCTGCGTTCCCATGCGGCAGTTCCAGAGCGCGCGCTCGTAGGCATCCATCCAGCGCGCGTCGCCGGTCCAGGCGAAGACGTGGCGCTGGAGCTTCATCAGGTTGTAGGCGACACAGCACTCGGCGTCGTTATATGTCAGGCTTCCCTTCAGGTTGCCGGGATCGCTGCGCCAGGACTCGCCCACGCTGGTGTTGCCGATCGCGTAGCTGCGCTCGTCCAGCACCTCGCCGAGGAAATACTGCGCGATGTCGCGGTAGCGCGGGTCGCCGGTTAGCTCGTACATGCGCGCCGCGCCGATCACCTTGGGCACGTGCGTGTTGACGTGGAGGCCGCGCAACTCGTCGCGGTGGCCTGCGAGCGGATCGAGGAACATCGGCTGCTCGAAGAGATGAGCAGTGCTGAGGTACTGCTGCTTGCCGGTGAGGCCGTACAGGTTCGCCAGCACCTCGTTCATGCCGCCGTACTCGGTGCGCAGCATGAACTGGCGGCGGTCGTCACTGATGGCCTGAAAGTACGCGCGCACCCAGTCCGCCATGCCTTCCGCGACAGCCAGTGCCTGTTCGTTGCCGGTGTGCACGACCATATCCAGCATGCCGGCCATGATCTTGTGGTAGGTGTAGAAGGGCGCCCAGACATCGTGGCCCGACCACTGGCGGGCTTCGGCGGCGAGGGCCTCAAAGTGGCCCGCGGCGAAGGCGCCCAGATAGCCGTTGCCGTTCGCTTTCTGGCAGCGGGCAAGCTCGGCGACCATGGTGTCGCCGCGGGTTCGCAGGGTGTCGTTACCCGCGCCCGCATAGGCCAGGGCAACCGCGGAGAGATAGTGTCCGCCGTTGAAGTGGCCGCGGAGATTGCAGTCGGGATTCTCCCAGCCGCCGTATGGAGTGGCGGAAGAGGTGAGGCCGGAGGTCACGCGAAAGCTGTGCAGCAGGCGGTCGGTGGCAAGCGAGTCGAGATAGGCCTGGTTGAACTCGGACTGCTGCTTGAAGAGGCTGTCGAGCAAGCGCACCTGGGTCAGGGGAAAGGGCACGAGCTGGTTGGGCTTGCCGGCGACAAAGTCGTCAGGCTTGGGCGCGGAAGAATCGAACATGCCGAGCGCGCTACGGCTGAAGGTGAGGCTTCCTGCTATAGCTGTCATGCCGGCAAGAACACTGCGGCGACTGGTGACGAATGGTTCGGTCATGGAAATCTCTCCGCCGCGCAGGTCCCGAGTCAATTGCGGACTTGGCAGCGTCCGAAGTCTACCAAGTTGGCCTAACGGGCAACAAACTTCCGCGCAAACGCGTAATGGGTCAGTTTGAAAAAATCTGACCTCAGGGGCTAAACCCCCATCGATTTAGCGGCGATTTGCGGCACGGCTGAAGCCGTGCCCTTAACGAAACGAATCAAACTGAGCAACCACGCGAATCCATTTCGCAAGAAGCGGAAGCAGAGGCGGGCGATGTGCGTCAGCAATCCGCACGGGCGCAACGAAAAGAGCCCCGCGATGGGGCTCTTCCGTTTTCGCAGCGGGTTGCTGCAAGTTTAGTGGGTGCGGATGAAGAGCAGCACGAACGTGAACAGGGTGAGCGACTCGATGAATGCGAGGCCGAGGATGAGGAAGAGCTGAATGCCGGGCCGGGCTCCGGGGTTGCGGGCGAGAGCTTCCGACGCGGATGCGGCTGCGCGTCCCTGGCCGAGGCCGCAGAGGCCTGCGGCAATGCCCATGCCGATGCCGACCGCGAGCGGGCTGAGGTCGACGGCGGTGGATCCGGCGGTCTGGGCAAACGCAGGCACGGCGAGAAACATCGCGGCCAGCGACAGGAAGACGAACTTCGAGATTTGAAACATGCGAGCCATGGTGGTGCTCCTTGCCCCCGTCAGAATGTTCGCCGCCAGTGGGTGGTTGATGCTCACCGTGCTGGCACCCTCACGCTAAGCGGCGAGTGCTGCGGCCGGCCGAGAGGGGGCGCCCCGCGGCCGGCGAACTTGGATTAATGCTCGTGCGATACAGCGAGCGAGAGATACACAACCGTCAGGATCATGAAGACGTAGGCCTGAATGAGGGCAACTCCGAAGTGGAGCCCGAGAAAAACGAGCGGCACGCCAACTGGGATCAGGGAGAAGAACGCCAGCGTGACCATGTCGCCGGCGAACATGTTGGCGTAAAGACGCACGCTGAGCGACATCACCCGGGCGAGGTGGGAGATGACCTCGATGGGAAGCATCAACCAGTAGAGCCACCAGACTGGGCCCAGGAATTGCTTGAAGTAACCGATGCCGTTGGCGCGGATGCCCTGGAAATGGTAGTAGACGAAGGTGACGATAGCGCAACCCAGCGGCACCACGTAGCTTGCGGTGGGCGACTCGAATCCGGGAACCAGGCCGAGCAGATTGCAGGCCAGGATGAAGAGAATCAGCGCGGTGAGGTAGCTGGTAAAGCGCGCGTAATCGTGGCCGATGATGGGCTCGCTCTGCTCGGTGACGAACTCGTTGGTCAACTCGGCAAAATGCTGGACGGTGGAGGGCTTCTCAACATTCAGCGAGACCCGCACGGCGATGAAATACAGCAGGAGGGCGGCGAAGATCAGCAACTCCATGGCGAAGGCGTTGGTGATTGGCGCCTGGGGATGGGCCGGCTGGATATGAACGGCGCGCAGCAAGGCATCCACCGGCGCGGCAAAGTGGTGGTTCAGGAATCGGGTAAAGAAGAGTTGCGTTGGCATAAATCTCGAAGTTCCAAAGGTGGCTAGACGGTCCAGCTCCTGACCAGGCGAAGGCCTTCAATCGAAAGCGCGGCCACCCCAAGGGCAAGGCCGGCAATCAAAGCGAAAACCGATCCGTGTAGAAACTTAAGGCTACCATAAAGCAGCCCGACGGCGAGCGCCAAACGGAGCAGGAAAGTGGTGAGAACCGGGCCCAGCGGACGTGCCTGCGCGCCCGCATCCATACGCGCCGAGAGCGCGGCCATCAGGCGCCGCCACTCGAACAGGCCAGAGCCGGAGATGAGCCCGCCGACCGCAAGCAGGGCCGCCGACTGCCAGCCCAACTTCCACCACAGCAGCGGCGCGCCCACCAGGGTCGCGATCGCCACCAGGCGCAGGGCGCGACCGATGGTGCGGCGGAAGTCCTCGTCGGAGAAGGTTGCGAGGCTGGGGGTCTCGCTGCCTGCGTTGCTCGGGTTCGGCTGATTTTCCGTACCTTCATTCATTGATCGTTCTTCGTGTATCGCGAGATGGTGGTGAAGATCTGGATAAATCCGCCGGCAGCGCCGAGAAGCATCAGGGCGACGGCAATCCAGTGCTGGTGAAAGTGGCGATCGAGCAGATACCCGATGCCGAGACCGACAAAGGTGCCCGCGGGAACGGCGAGCGCAAGCTGGATCATGGACTCGGCCTGAGCCAGGCCGCGGAGGCTGCTGGATTTCTTGGGCGGAGGGTTGGGTTCGTCGGCCATCGCGACCATTACACCACGTCTGGTCGATATACTGGATCGTCGACGTCATCCACAGGAAGCGGAGCACACGTGTACGAATCGCAATTTGAAGAGAGGCTTTACAACGAGCGGCGGGAGAAGCTGCGGCAGATCGGCGAGTTGGGCCAGAAGGCCGGGCTGAGCTACGCCG
>CAZAXI010000327.1:0-3764 GCA_964489045.1 uncultured Granulicella sp.
TCGCCGTCAGCGTCATCGCGTCCTGCTGGTTGATGTCGTACTCCGCGATCATGCGGGCGCGCCGTGCCTCGGGCAGCTCGGGGAGTGCCTTCAGAATCTCGCGCTGCCAGGCCTCGCCGACCACCAGCGGCGGCAGGTCCGGCTCGGGAAAATAGCGGTAGTCGTGCGCCTGCTCCTTCGAGCGCATGGAGTACGTCCGCCCCTCGGCGTTGTTCCATAGCCGCGACTCCTGCATCACGCGGTTGCCGCTCTCCAGCACCTCGATCTGCCGTTCGATCTCATACTCCAGCGCCGCGCGGATGTAGCGAAAGCTGTTAACGTTCTTCACTTCCGCCTTGGTGCCAAACTTGGCCGCTCCCTTCAGCATCACGCTCACGTTGGCGTCACAGCGGAGGCTGCCCTCTTCCATGTTGCAGTCGCTGACGCCGGTGTAGAGCAGTATCTCCTTCAGCCGCGTCAGGTACTCGAACGCCTCGTCGGGCGTGCGAATGTCCGGCTCGCTCACGATCTCCACCAGCGGCGTGCCGCAACGATTCAGATCGATGTACGTCCGCGACACCGAGTCCGCGAAGCCGTCGTGCAGGCTCTTGCCCGCGTCTTCCTCCAGGTGCAGCCGCGTGATGCCGATGCGCTTCGGGGTCCCTGTAGCATCCGGCACGTCAATCCAGCCGTGCTCCGCAATCGGCAGGTCGAACTGCGAGATCTGGTAGCCCTTCGGCGAGTCGGGATAGAAGTAGTTCTTGCGCGAAAACACGCTGGTCTCGCGAATCTCGCAGTGGATCGCCTTCGCCGCCAGCACGGCCAGCTCCACCGCCCGGCGATTCAGTACCGGCAGCGCGCCCGGCAGCCCCAGGCAGGTCGGGCACACATGCGTGTTCGGCTCGCCGCCATAGCGGTTCACGCAGCCGCAGAAGGCCTTCGTCTCGGTCAGGAGCTGAACATGAACCTCCAGCCCGATCACAGGCTGGTACTTGGCAAGAACCTCAGGCGAAAACGCGCTCATCGTCGACATATTCAACCCAATTCTAGCAACAAGGCACCGTCTCTTTCCGCGCCGCACGCGGTTACTGGCTTCCGGGCAAGGCAACGTTCCAACAGGTAGACTTAACCTCAGCTTATGATTTTGCCCTTCGTCCGCGAACTGCTTGCGGACCTTGAAAACTGTGTCCCCTTTGAGCGTGTCCGGCGCCATCTGAGTGCCGGCAGCGGGCGAAGACGCGTCTCCGGCCTCACCTTCACCGCCCGCGCCCTGTATCTTCCGCTGTTCACGCGTGCCGCTAACGCGCCCTGCGTAATCCTGGTCGCCGACAACAAGGCCGCCGAGGCGCTGCATGCCGCCATTCTTTCCGCCTGCGAGCTCACCGGCGCTCTCGATCCCGACTCTGTTCTCCGCTTTCCCGCGCACGATGTTCTTCCCTTCGAAAATCTCTCCCCGCACCCGGAAATTCAGGAGTCGCGCGCCGCAACGCTCTGGAAGATCGCCAGTGGGACCGCGCGCTTGGTGATCGCGCCTGTCGAAGCGGCCTGCATGCGGCTATTTCCGCGCGACCACTACGCGGCCCTCGCGCTGCATCTCAAGCGCGGCGAAGAGTACCTCCCCGACATGCTCGTCGAGCACCTCCTGTCGGTCGGCTACACCCGAGTCGATGTGGTCGAGATGCCCGGCCAGGTTACCCTCCGCGGCGGCATCCTCGACGTCTACTCGCCGGAGATGGACCGCCCGGTGCGCGTCGAATTCTTCGGCGACGAGGTGGAGTCCATCCGGCGCTTCGACCCCGAGACCCAGCGCTCCGCCTCCACGCTGGACGAAGCTCTGCTGCTGCCGCTGACGGAAACGCCGGTCACCGAGAAGATTCTCACCGCGATCAATGCGCGCCTCACGCGGTCGGGCCTGGCCGGCGCGCGACTCGAAGGCGGGGAAGAGCCCAGCGAACTCCAAACCCATATTGCGACGCGCACGGGCGACGCCACGGTTTTTCCCGGCTGGGAGTTCTTCGCTCCCGTGGCAGGAGCAAACTCCACGCTGCTCGATCTCCTTGGCCCCGCCACCCGAGTCTTTGTCGAAGAGCCTGCCATGGTCAAGAACCAGGGCGAACGCTGGTGGAACAAGGTCGAGCAGCGCCACGAACGCTCCGGCATCGGCTCGCTCGTCCGCCCGGAAGACATCTACATCTCGCCGTGGGATTTGGACGACCGCCTGCGCAGTTTTTCCGGCTTCGACCTCGACCAGCTCGGCGCCGTCGACGTCCTCGACCCAGACCGCAGTACACTCTCCGAGATCGACTTTGCCACTCGACCCACCCAGCGCTTCCACGGCAATATCCCCGCCCTGGTCGAGGCTATCAATGCACTCACGCAGCAGGATGCGCGTGTTCTTATCGCCGCGCCGAATCAGGGTGAAGTCGAACGTCTTGCCGGTCTCCTGCAGGAGTACCAGGTGGCCTATCGTCTCGGCTCGCGCACGCAGGCTCCCAGCACCACCGTCTATTCGGAGTCAAGCTATCTCGCCGGAGATCTGCGCACTCCGGTCATCGTCAAGGCCGCCATCGCCAATGGTGTCCAGGTGCTCGACCTTCGCGACGCCGACGGCCGTGCCACCGCGCGCCAGCTCATCCTCTTCGGCGCGCAGGACTTGGTCGACGACGCCGACGTCCAGGCCCGCCCCATCACCCGCAGCAAGTCCAAGACCGCCGCATTCGTCTCCGACTTCCGCGACCTCGCGGTCGGCGATTACGTCGTTCACGTGGAGCACGGCATCGCCCGTTACTGCGGTCTGCGCGTCATCGAGGAGCATGATCAGCCGCCGCTCGAACTGATGATCCTGGAGTTTGCCGACGAGGCCAAGCTCTACGTCCCGCTCACGCGCCTCGACTTGATCCAGAAGTATCGCAGCACCGACACCGGGCCGGCGCCGCCGCTCAACAAACTCGGCACCCAGGCCTGGCAAAGGACTAAGGCGCGCGTCAAGAAGGCGATGGCGGATATGTCCGGCGAGCTCATCAAGCTCTACGCCCAGCGCAAGGCCGCGCTCGGCACCGCCTTCTCGCCCGACACCAACATGCAGCGTGAGTTCGAGGACGCCTTCGACTTCAACGAGACCGACGACCAGATCACTGCCATCGCCGATATCAAGGCCGACATGGAAACTCCGCAGCCCATGGACCGCCTGCTCTGCGGCGACGTCGGCTACGGCAAGACCGAGGTTGCCATGCGCGCCGCATTCAAAGCGGTGCAGGATGGAAAACAGGTCGCGGTGCTTACACCTACCACCGTTCTCGCCTTCCAGCACTACGAGTCGTTCAAGCGCCGCTTCGCCAACTTCCCCGTCAATGTTGAGATGATCTCGCGCTTCCGCTCGGCGAAGGAGCAGAAGGCCATCCTCGAAAAAGCCGCTGCGGGCAAGGTCGACATCCTCATCGGCACTCACCGCATCCTGTCGAAGGACCTCAAGTTTCAGGACCTCGGTCTGCTCGTCGTCGACGAGGAGCAGCGCTTCGGCGTGCGCCACAAGGAGCGCCTGAAACAGATGCGCGCCCAGATCGACGTGCTCGCCATGTCGGCGACGCCCATCCCGCGCACGCTGCACATGTCGCTGATCGGGCTGCGCGATATGTCCATCATCGAGACGCCGCCCAAGGACCGCATGGCGATCCAGACCATCGTAGCCAAGTTTGACGAGAAGCTGGTGCGCACCGCCATCGAGATGGAGCTCGAACGCGGCGGCCAGACCTACTTCGTCCACAACCGCGTCGAGACCATCTACG
>CAZAXI010000328.1:0-3763 GCA_964489045.1 uncultured Granulicella sp.
AGATGGGTGGGCCGGGAACCATGTGGGCGACGAGATGGCAGCGGTCGGCGAGCATAGTCTGGAGCATCTGTTGAAGCATGGGCTTTTTGTCGAGGGTGAGGCCCTGCTTCTGCCATTCGGGGAGATCAGCCTCGGAGACCTTGGCGTCGATTTCGTAGGGATCGTTGGTCCATGACGGCGCGCCGGAGAGCCTGTCCTTGGACCAGTAGGCTGGGCCCTGGGGGAAGTAAGCAATTAGGAGCGTGAACCACATCGACTGACTGGGAACGCGATAGCCGTCGGGGGTCGTTCCATAGCCGAAGATGAAGTTAGAGCCGGGTTTGGCGGGACGGATGGAGACGACGTCGAAGGCTAGAGGTTTGGCGTGTGTTGTTGCGGGGGTGGTTTGGGGGAGTGCGGTGGCGCAGGTGAGCAGAGCGGCGGCGGCGATTCTGCGGATCACTTAGTGCTCCTCGGGAAGAATGGTACGCCTGCGGGTGCGGTGCGACCAGAGAGAGAAACCCCACGATAGGCGCGATAAGACTGCGCCGATCATGGGGCACCCGATTATGGCGGTGAGGGCGTACGTCAGGGGCTAAATCGGCGGGGAGATTTCCAGGAACGGCTCGATCTTTGCCAAGTGCAATTCCGTCTGCTGAATCATCTGCAGCCACAAGGAAGCCGGATCGGAATTGAATACTGCGGCGGTGTCTGCCGGGAAGACGAACCACGCGCCCAGTTGCACCTCGGCCCGCAATTGAGCCTGCGTCCATCCGGAATATCCCACGTAAACGTGCAAAACCTTGGGGTCGGGCCGGGAGGAAAGCGCTTTCTCGAAGGCGCTTTTGTCAGAGATCCAATAAACATCACCGAAAACATTCTCAGCTTTCTCGATTTTGGCCGGGGACTGAAAAAGCGCAAATACGCCCGCAGGTTGCACGGGACCCCCGACGTAGACCGGGTCGGAGCGGTCCTTCGCGGCCTTGAGATCGAGCACTTGAGAAAGCGGCACAGCGGTGCGCCGGTTGAGAACCAGCCCGACGACGCCATCTGCATCGTAGTGAACCAGCAGGATCACTGTTCCGGCGAAACGCGGGTCGCCCATGCCGCGGCTCGCGACCAGCAGCTTTCCAACCCCTAAATCTTTGGGAATTATATACATGACTCCCCGTAGCTGTTACGATGGCGGCGAGGGATCAGAGCATGACGACCAGACCGAGCAATCCGCAGCCTCAGCCCCGCCATCCGACACATGACAACAATCCACCCCCAAGGACGGACAGAAGTTCACCGCCCCCGGCCAATCCGAGGCCCGGCGAGCCCGTCAAAAAGGGTGGATGAACCAGATAAGGGTAAGGATGTTGCATGCGATAGCACATGAGGTCGCATAGAACGCCGCGTCGAGCCGCCACGCCTTGCGATTGTTGATGCTCCTGTTATCCGCGATCCGGGTCTTTGCCCAGCCGATTTGATCCAATTCCAACTGCTGTGGGAGGTGGCGTTCCACCTCTTCGCCGTTCTCTTTGTAGTACGCCTCAAGTTCCTTGATCCGATTCTCGACTAGGCCTTCCGGTTCGATCATCCAATAGTGGCGTGGCCACAGTCCGGCGATGGCCGCAATAGTCGCCAGAACTAGGAATACAACGGAGCACACCTGGAGAGTGTGCTGGATTCCCACGACTGGCTTCGTGAAGAAGTACGCTGTTTGCGCGCCGACGACCGTTATGACGACTAGGACGATGCTCAGTTTTACGTCGAGTGTGTCGCCGAGCTTGAATACCAGATCATCTTTAGTGTTGAGTTCCGCGAGCAGTTTTGCGTTGACACTGGACATTGCATATCCCTTTCCTCCGATATGGTAAACTCCGGCTAGCTAGGAATTTGATGCTACCGGAGCGGCAACTCTAGCGGCAATCAATCCAGCGGGGACAGCGGAAAAAACTTACTTCGCTTCCTTCTCTTTCGCAGCCTTCAATCTCTTGCGTTTGCGCGCGGCTTTTGTCTTTGGCTTGGGCCGATAAGCCAGCACCACGTCCACGATCCTGTTTAGCGCATCGGGGGCTTCCTTCATGCGATCAACCTCTCGTAGGTCAGACGCCGACCGGATGTGGCGGAGATGAAGCTGTCCAGCCGATCCAGCGTGTGCCGCTTTACGTTCCCGTCGTTCAGCCGGAACGCGAACTCCTGCACGTAGCGGTCGAGATGCTTCGGGCTGGCATGATGATACACGCCATGCAATCCGCGCTTCAGCAGCGCCCATACGCTTTCGATGCTATTCGTGCTGACTCCCGCGCGGCCATACTCGCCAGCGCCGTGATTCACGGTCGAATGGTCGTAGGAGATGCCCAATCCTTGATAGCCGGAATGCTCGTCCGTGTGGAGCACAGAGCCGGGTACAACGCTCTCATGGACGGCGGATTGGAGCGTGTTCGTGTCCGTCGCCGGGATCGTGTGGGCCTTCATGCGTCCGCCGCGCTCGCGCATCCCAATAACCGCCGTCTTGCCGATTGTTCCCCGGCCTAGCCGCTGTTTCTTGCTGGCGTGCTTGTTGCGCTCGCGCCCTCCAACGTAAGTCTCGTCCACTTCGATGATCCCCTGTAGGACGGTCGGATCATTACCGCAAGCCTCACGCAGCCGCTGGAGGACGAACCATGCCGACTTCTGCGTAATGCCGATCTCCTTCGCCAGTTGGAGGCTGGAGATACCCTTGCGGGATGTGACCAAGAGATACATCGCGTAAATCCACTTGTGCAGCGGCACATGCGACCGCTCGAAAATCGTTCCGGTGCGGACGGTAAAATCGCCCTTGCAGTCGAGGCATCGGTAGTATCCTCCCTTACGGGCCGTGACGCGGTTGCCCTTAGAGCAGGTAGGGCAAACGACCCCATTGGGCCAGAGGCGGGATTCGAGGTACAGCCGCGCCGTTTCCTGATCGGGGATCAGTGCGAAAAGCTGGAAAGTGCTGATTGTGCTTCGGCTCATATCGTCCTCAATATGAACCAATTTTAGCGAATTTGGGGCGGGGAGTCAAGTATATAATTCCCAAATCTTTGGGGTTCTTGAATTGGATGGGAAGCAATGACGCCGGCAGGAAGCCGCCCTTCCTGCGGAATGGCTTGAGCCACCGAGTCGGCTGGTTTGCCGGCGATTGCGCGGACGCGAGCGCGGGCGAAGTTGGGGGAGGGCAAGCAGGCGAAGTGGATTGCCCCAGGGCAATCCCGCAACTGAGCAGGGCGGCAGCAACGATTCTCCGGATCACGCAGGACTCCTCCGCAGAATGGTACGCTTGCGGGTGCGGTGCGGCCAAAGAGAGAAACCCCACGATAGGCGCAGTGAAGCTCGCGCCGATCAATGGGGCACCCGAATTCTGCGGAAGTTACTTGTAGCTCTTGGCGGTGGCGAAGCGTTTGTTGATCTCGTCCCAGTTGACGGTGTTCCACCAGGCGGCGAGGTAGTCGGGGCGGCGGTTGTTGTACTTCAGGTAGTACGCGTGCTCCCAGACGTCGTTGCCGAGGATGGGGTAGAGGCCCTCGGAGAGCGGCGAGTCCTGGTTGGCGGTAGTGACGATCTTTAGTTTGCCGGCCTGGAAGACGAGCCAGCCCCAGCCGGAGCCGAACTGCTTGGCGGTGGTCTCGTTGAAGAGCTTCTTGAAGCTCTCGTAGTCGCCGAAGTCGGCCTTGATCTGGGCGGCGATGGCGCCGTTAGGATCGCCTCCGCCGGCGGGCTTCATGATCTGCCAGAACATGGTGTGGTTGACGTGGCCGCCGCCGTTGTTCTGGACGAC
>CAZAXI010000329.1:0-3714 GCA_964489045.1 uncultured Granulicella sp.
GGACCGCTTGAGTGTGACATACACATGCGCCTTCATGAGGTCTGATTATAGACTTTAGGCTCGGGTGCAGCCGGTCTTATAGACTGGAAGGACGCGAGATTTGCGCCGATCGAAGTGAATCCAACCCCAGGACGAAGCGAGACGCTTCCGACAGAAGAGATGAGACCCAAGATTCTATGACGAATTACCTGGAACTGCCGGTCGGGGAGCAAAGCCCCGAAGTGATCACCGCTGTGATCGAGATTCCGCTCGAGGGCATCAACAAGTACGAGTACGACAAGAAGTATCATTTGTTTCGGCTGGACCGGAATTTGTACTCGCCGGTGCACTATCCGGGCGATTATGGGTTTGTTCCGAGTACTCTGGCAAGCGACGGCGACCCGCTGGACTGCCTGGTGCTGGTGGATGCGCCGAGCTTTCCGGGATGCGTGATGGAAGTGCGGCCGATTGGCATGCTGGAGATGACCGACCAGGGACTGGCCGATGAGAAGTTGCTGTGCGTGGGCAAGAATAACCCGCGCTATAAAGATGTGTGGAACTACTCGGAAATCTACCCGCACATGCTGAAGGAGATTACGCACTTCTTCGCCATCTACAAGGATCTTGAGGGCAAGCGGGTGGAGGTGAAGGGCTGGCGGGACGCTTCGTTCGCGCGCGGCAAAGTGGTGGAGGCACAGCAACGGTTCATCGACAACAAGACGAACCCGGAGCCGAAGCCCCAGCCCAAGCAGGAGTCGAAGGCGAAGCAGTAATTGGCGGGTTAAACCGGGAAGGGCCGCCGGTGAGGGCGGCCCATTCCATGGTTTTGAGGATGCTACAACGGTGTGCTAATACAGACCGACGTAGGCATATGAGTCGACCGTGCCGGCCAATTGGGAGATGACGTAGACGACGACTTCATTGGCGACGCCGCCCGAGGGTGTGGGAGGAATCGCGGCCGGAGCAGTGTAGAGGCCAGTCTGGGAGATAGTGCCGAAGGGACAGCTTAACCCTGGCGTGGTGCAGACGAAGGCCGTAGAAAGAGAGAACGGAGTCGGGCCGACCTCCCAGACCGCCGTATTGTCGGTGGTAAGGAGGGGATACTGAACTCCATTGATGTTGCAGGTGCCCACGGTATTGCAGGGCGCGGCACCGACAATGCCACCGTAGAACTGATAGGTACCATTGGTGGAGACTGCCGGCAAACTTGGGTTATGAGCAACGGACACGACGGGGTTGGTGAGTCCCGCGGGGGTGGTGGGAGTATGAGGTGTGAGATAGGCTCCGGGAGGCCCCTGGGCCGTGCTGCCACCATAGATCTGAATGATCTGGTTGGTCGAAACTACTGCCCCCGTCTCGGGATTGGCGGGAAGGGAGACGACGATCATGACGCAGCCCTGGGGGATTCCCATGGCCTGCGCCTGGGCCAAAGCCTGACCGCTATACGTAGGCACGCCGCCCTGGGTGTAAATGGCGGTGGCGCCGGAGGCTGTGGTAGGGCTAGAGCCGGGCGTGTTGAACGAACCCACCGAAGAGCCTGACTCGCCGACCGGAGTGCCGGTCCCGTTGGGGAGCGTATCGATGCCGGTGAGATTGGGCTGAGGATAGATCGTCCAGGTGAGATTGGTTGCGGGCGCGTTGGTGACGTTCGCCGTGAACATGGTGGTGCCGCCCTGGCTTGTGGCAGGCATCATCAGGAGGCTCCCCGGAGACGGCGGCTGCGGATAAGCCGGGTTATACATGATGTTGACCACACCATATTGGCCACCACCGGCGCAGTCAGAGCAGGTTGCCGTCAACGTGATGGCCACGTTCGTATAGGTGAAACTGGCCGGACCGGCACAACTGATCAGGGAAAAGGTGGTGGCGGCGGTTACGGCGAGGGCGAGAATCTTCAAGCGGAGTTTCATTGGGGGAATCCTTTGTAATCCGGAACCAGAGAAGCATATCGAAAATTTCGCGTTCACGAAAGTGTTTTTTGCGCGGGGCTGACGGCACGCCGTACAGAACCGGCAGGGGTCCTTTTCATTTGAGACAGGAAATGTACCACCAAGGCATCACGGCGCGCCAGAAGTATCTGTTTACAGGGCCGGTAACGCCTTTTTAGGGGGTGGAGCCATCTGGGGGGCGATCGGGGCGGCTGTGGGACGGCAGGGACCCTCGAACCGAGGTGGCGGCAGCGGTCGCGGATGCCGGATTTCAAATAAGGGCGACATTCAGCTATTGCAAGGTGACCACGGCGGACTGGGTTTTGGTGGGGTCGGCCTGGGAGATGATGGTGATGGTGACGGTGTTGCCGCTGATTGGCATGGTTGAGGGTGCGATATAGGTGCCAGCGGAGTTAATGGTCCCCAGGGGACCACCGGAGGGGGAGGGCACGCCGTTGGCGCTCAGTTGCCAGGTGAGCGTGTTGTTGAGATTGCCGACGGCATAGCCATAGAACTGTTGCGTGGCGCCAAGTTTAACGGTGGCGGTGGCGGGGGTGAGACCGACCGTAACCGAGGGCGCGGTGATGACGAAGCTGACCGAATCTCCGACAACTTGAATTGAAGTTCCCGGAGGGGAAGTGGTAGTGACCTGCAACGTGACAGTCCCCTGGGGGAGCCCGGCGGTGACGCTGTAGATGGGGGGCGTTGGCGGCGCGGTGTAGAGGATGGTATCGCTGGAGCCGTTGACGGGAGTAAGGGTACCGATATTATTGGCGTCGGCTGAGTCCAGGACACTCCATTGGGGAAGGCTGAGATTGTTGGAGACGGTTCCGGTGAAGACCATGGAGCCGTTAACGGCGACTGAAGCCGGCCGAGGCGAGATGAGGACCTCAATATAACCCGGGCTGATGGTGGAGTTGTCGCCGCATCCGATGAGGGCGATTGCGGCTGTAATCCTGGCCAGGCGAATCATCATCGAATGCGTTTTCATGAGGGGCCCCTTCTGACGGCAGAAACTGTTTCCACTAGCGAATCCCCGTCAGTATAGGCGTCCCACGCCGCGCCGATCAATCGCAGTTTTTCCCTTCGGATGTGCGGGACGCCACCGGCCACCTGGCGAGCCGAGCGACGAGGTAAGCGAATGGGCCGATGGCCGCGACTACGGCGGCGAAGACGAGGGCAGGGAGCGGACCGACGCGCTCGTCGCGAGCCGCGTAGAGGGCGAAGGCTATGAGCAGTGCAGGACCGACGCCCGCAGCGATGGCGGCGGGGATTCCTCCGGGAATGCGGAAGGGGCGGGCAAGAGCCGGCTCGCGCAGGCGGAGGACGACCAGGGCGACGAACTCCAGCAGAAGCGACGCACCGTAGAGAACGAGGTCGATGGAGATAAGGCGCTCGAACGAAAGACGGAGCGCCAAGGCCCACGCGACGGCGCAGATGAGCACGCTGGCCCACGGTACCGGCGCGCGGGTGCGTCGAGCGCGGGTGGTGCGAGTGAGGAATTGCGGGAGCAGGCCATCCTGGGCGAGCGCGTAGGGGACGCGCGCGTAGCTCATCATGAGAGCGTTGAACATGCCGGCGCCGTTGAGCATTCCGCCGAGGACGACGGCAAAGGCGAGGCCGGCTCCAAAGAGACCGGCGCCGCCGATGGAGCGGGCCGCGTCGGTCCATGCGCCGGTGGAGAACTGGCCGGCGGGGATGCCGGCAATGCCGACAGCGGCGAGCGGGACTATATAGGTGACGGCGACCAGAGCGGCGGAGATGAGCATGGCGCGCGGGTAGTTGCGCTGCGGGGCTTCGACCTCCT
>CAZAXI010000330.1:0-3701 GCA_964489045.1 uncultured Granulicella sp.
CGAAATTCACCATGACGCACCCCATGGACCACCACAAGAGGTGAGGTGCGCGCTTGTTCGGTTGCGGGGCGGCTGTTGGATTGGCCTGTTTCGTAGCCATGGCTCATTGTCCCCCTCGGCTTGAGGCGGGGCAATACACTGATTGAGAAAGGGATTGGCCGCGCCTGCGATAACGGTACTCGGGCAGCGTACATGCGTCAAGTATGTTATTGCCATTACACGATCAAACGGGTTCAAGAATGGATGGCAGATGAGTTATGGCCCGCCCCGTATAATGAGAATAGGGGCCTATATACTCAGCCGCTGCGTCGGGCATTCTCATCGAATTGACCAGCCCGAAAGGTAGCTCCAAGAACCGCATTTGTATATATTTCTGCGTATATACGAAG
This sequence comes from uncultured Granulicella sp., assembly GCA_964489045.1. Classification (GTDB taxonomy): domain Bacteria; phylum Acidobacteriota; class Terriglobia; order Terriglobales; family Acidobacteriaceae; genus Edaphobacter. The sequence goes on from CAZAXI010000330.1 coordinate 390, forward strand.
CAGTATCAGATGTAGATTGAGCCACTTAGGTATATACCCCCCGGAGGGTATACCCGCCAAAGCACCGGAGGAGCCCGCACTATGTACACCCGCCTCGATCGAGCCCACCGCGCGGTCCCTGTCTTGCTGGGGGTCGTCACGCTCGCCGGCGTTGCCGCACTCTTGCTGTGGGATGTTGCTCCGGCCCTCTTTCCCGTACGCGCCCACGATCTCCTCGGCGCCTTTCCGCTCGCCATGATCGCCCTCGCCTACCTCGTTTACCAAACCGTCCACCGGCCCTCACCCTCGGAATGGCTCAAGGCGGTTCTGCTGGCGGTTGCGTTCCTGTTCTGGTCCGCCAACCAGTTCTGGCCCAATCCGCACCAGGCGACGGTCTTCAACGACATTGCCATCGCACTCTTCGTCTTCGACGTCTTTCTGGTGATAATTGGTTGGCCGTCAGCCTCCCCCGACGCCTCCTTCGGCGAAACCTATGCCAGACCAAGTCCGGAACCAACCAGTCGCGATTCAGGACTTTGAGAGTTCAGGTCCAGTTTTTCCGGGTCGCTATGCCCGGTCGCCGAGGCTTATCCCACGCAGTCGCCGATCCAGGCGAGGTACTCGCGCGAGCCGCCCGTGACGGGTAGCCGGACGATTTCGGGCATCTCGTACGAGTGGTTGGCCCGGATGTGTCGCTCCAGTTCGGCGTACCTGCCTTCGCTGGTCTTGATCGCCAGCAGCCATTCCGGCTCGGAGCACACCTCGCCCTTCCAGCGATACACGCTTTGCACCGCTTGCATCTGCACGCAGGCTGCCAGCCGCGCACTCACGATCGAGTGCGCAAGATCGTTGGCGAACTGTTTGGTTCCAACGGTGGTCAGGACGAGGATGTACTTGTCTTCCATGGCGATTTGCTCTCCATCAGACTACCGCGATCGCCTGGCTCCGGATTGCTCCGGTCGCAGCCGGGATTCTTAAAGAAAAAGACCGCCCGCACGCCAGCCTATGCTGACGCACGAACGGTCTTTTCAGTTACGGGCGAAGACTAGAGTTTTGCCAAACGGGCCCTACTTTTTCTCGCCCTTGCCGCCGGTTACGTTACCGCGTCCATCGCGCTCTTCATTGCCTTTGAAGGCTTGCGGTTTGGCGGGTGTTTCCGCCTTGTCGCCAACACTTGGCATTCTTCCCTTGTATCCATGCTGCGGATCGTAGCGGTTGTTCACCGTGCCATGGAAATCGTTTGCGCCATGGAACCAGGGGCCAACGCCGACGAACACGCCACTGGTGAAATACTGCGGCCCATAGTAGCCGCTAGGACTGCAACTGTAGGGGGCGTAGTCGTAGTAGCCATAGGGACAGGAGGGCTCCGCACCAATGCTGATGCTGATCTGGGCCTGTGCGATAGGAGCCGCCGCTGCGAAAGCCAATCCCGCAACCGCAACCAACGCAAACGAAGTGATGTTACGCATAAATTGATACCTCTAGCGGGTTTGATGCTATTGAATTAAAAGGAGTTGTATCAGCTTGCCGATTGCCGCGAAAACTCGGGAACAGGCGCACGCGTCCGGATAAGTTCGTACAGACTGGATTGAGGTTACGGCTCCCCGGGCTCGGGCTGGAGCTTCGCCGCCGTTCTGTCTTTCCGGTTCCTTGGCCGTCTTCCTCAGCCGCGCCTCTGCCGCTTCAGGACGGGTCTTCGCCGGCGATCACGTATGACCCCATAGCGTCATCGTCGACAATCCATTGCAGGGGTACAATTCCATCGTTAACGCAAAGAAGGAGCCCATATCCTTACCTCGAAGCCTCTCACTGACGACGACTCGATGGAGACACCCGAGCAAAAGCCGCGCTCTATTGCGGAAACCGGCGTCCGCCAGTCAGTTCTCGAAGACCTCGCCCTGAAGATTCTCTATCTGTCCGGTCCCATGTCGCTTTCTGACCTCTCCCGGCAGACCCACCTCAGCTACGAGGTGACGAACCAACTGTTCAGCCGGATGCGAACGGACATGCACTGCCAGGTTGCGGGGATGAATGGCAACGTCCCCGACCTTGCCATCACTTCGGCGGGCAGAACGCGAGCGTCACAGTTGCTGGTCCAGAATCACTATGCGGGCGTCGCGCCGGTGTCTCTTGAGAGCTACGTAGCCCAGGTCCGCAGACAGAGCGTACGCAATGTTGTGGTTCACCCACCCGACGTGGAGAGGGCCTTCGCCCACCTTGTGATCGATCCCAAGACCCTCGCCCAGTTGGGAACCGCGCTCAACTCCGGAACCTCGATTTTTCTTCACGGCTCCCCGGGAGTTGGAAAGACCGCCATCGCCGAGACCCTGTCGCGGGTGATCGCTGAGGATGACATTTGGATTCCCTACGCGGTGGAAGTCGACGGCCAGATCGTCACCGTTTACGATCCGGTGATTCATAAGCAGGGCGCGCCGCTGGAATCCGGGGCTGGCGATGAGCGCTGGGTACGCTGCCGCCGACCCACGGTCCTGGTGGGCGGAGAACTCACAGTCGACATGCTGGACCTGCAGTTCAACCCGATATCGAAGTTTTACGTGGGCCCGGTGCAGATGAAAGCCAACAACGGCGTCCTGATCATCGACGACTTCGGCCGCCAGCGAATTCGTCCGGAGGAGTTGCTCAACCGCTGGGTTGTTCCCCTCGATCGCAGGATCGATTTCCTGACCATGGCAGGAGGAAGGACCATCGAGATTCCGTTCGAGATGCTGGTCGTCTTCGCAACCAACATCGATCCCGCTGACTTGGCGGACGCCGCTTTCCTGCGCAGGATTCAAACCAAGATCAAAATCGGAGCGGTCTCGGACGAGCAGTTCAGCGAGATCTTCCGCCGGGTTGCCGTGGGGCACGAAATGGAGCCGGACGCCGCCATCGTCAACGACTTGATCGAGGTCATCCGCAATAAATTCAAACAGGAGTTGCGGGCTTGCTATCCGCGGGACATCGTGAACCAGATCTGTTGGGCGGCCCGCTACGAAGACAGAAAGCCGCATCTTGATCGCGAGGCGTTGATGGCGGCCGCGGAGGCGTATTTCCTGCCGTCCGCCTAACCCATCTCCACCGCAAACGCAAAACCGCCGCAAAAGACGGTCCCTGCGGCGGTTACTGAATTCGGTTGCGTCGGCCCGAGCGGCGCTACTCCTCGGTCTTGGTCTTGGCCTCGGTCTTGGCCTCGGGAGATTCTTCGCCGCCGCCCTGTTCCTCAAGCTGTTTGGCCATCTCTTCACGCTTCTTGGCGCGGGCCTCTTCGCGCTTCTGCCGCTTCGCGTCCAGTTCCTGCTCGGCGCCGAGCAGTTCGATGTACGCCATCTCGGC
>CAZAXI010000331.1:0-3694 GCA_964489045.1 uncultured Granulicella sp.
CTGGAAGTGGTTGGAAAGGGGAAGACCAATGTATCTATGGAAGTATTGGCGTGAATCGCGCATCACCTTCGCCGTCGGCATGGTGCTGGTAGGTCTGCTGCTTTGGGCCGTGCTGAAGATTCAGGTGGGCGCGCTGATGCAACACGCCCAAGTTTCAGGCGACGACAATCCGCGCGAGATTTATCTGATCGTGTTTGCGATTCTGACGCTTCCGCTGGGCTTTTTCGCATTGGTATTCGGGAGGTTCGGCGTAGGCCGCGATCTCGGCGAAGGCAGCGGCTCGTTTCTCTTCAGCCGGCCCCGCAGCCGCGCCTTCTTTGTGTGGAGCGACTGGGGTTTCGGCATGGCACAACAACTTTTTCTCATGACCGCGGCAAACGCTGTGCTGGCGTTGGCGGTCTATCGCATCGCCCCTGAGAGCGGTCCCATTCAGCTCGCCGGCGGGCCGGTCTCCATGCTGACCATCTTCTTGCTGCACTGTACGGCCGGCCTGTTGCTGATTGGGCTTTTCTTCGGGCTTACCTACTTCTGCTCGGTGCTGGCGCGGGGGCACGGGGCCCTGCTGGCTCTTGGGGTTGTGCTGGTGTACGTCATCGCCAAGTCGGTGGTGAAGTACAAGTGGCCCTCGATTACTCTGCCTGACCTTACGCTGACCGAATTGTCCTTGACTCCCGAGGGACCACCGGCCTTTGCCGACCACCTCGGCCTTGCCATCGCGCTGCGCGGGGCCGTCGCGCTGGCCTTCCCATTCGCCGCGCAGATGGTGCTGCAGCAGAGGGACATCACCTAGGCGCGATGTACCGAACCAACCGGGCCGTCTCTGCGTATTTTTGTTTTGCCGCGAAAGAGGTTCCCCATGCAAAACCGTCACTGGAAGTTGACCGTAGCCGCTGTTACCCTCGCCGTTTCCCACGCACTCGCACAGTCGCCGACACCGGTTAAGCCGATGGCCGCCGCCGCGCATCCTTCGTTCGCCGTCGCCACTGTAAAGCCGCACGATCCCGCCTCGAACCGCCAGGGCTTCGATGCGGATGGCGATCGCTTCACCGTTCGCAACCAGAGCGTCGCCAGCCTGATGACCTTCGCCTACTCCGCCCACCCGCGCCAGATCGTCGATGCGCCCGACTGGGCCCTGCACGACCGCTTCGACATCGAAGGCACCACCGACACGCCGGGCGAGCCCAGCCTGCGCCAGCAGCAGGAGATGCTGCAGAAGCTGCTTGCCGACCGCTTCCAGCTCAAGTTCCACCGCGACCAGCGCGAGCTCTCCGTCTACGCCATCCAGATCGCCAAGGGCGGCCCCAAGCTGAAGCCCGCCGCCAATCCCGACGCCGAGGTCGACCAGGAAGGCGAGGGCCGCGGCACCGAGCAGACCGTCACCTACACCAGCGCTTCCATGACCGACTTCGCATTCGGCGAGCAGTTCTTTTTCGACCGGCCCGTCGTCAACCAGACCGGCCTCACCGGCAAATACGACTTCTCCATCCGCTACAGCGACGAGATCCGCACCACCGACCCCAACGCGCCGCCGGGTCTCTTCACCGCTGTGCAGGAACAGCTAGGCCTGAAGTTCGAACCCACCAAGACGCCCACCGCCGTCTTCGTCATCGACCACGTCGAGCCGCCATCGGCGAACTGATCTCTAAATGTAATGGCTAGTTCGGTTGGTTGCTGACGATTTCTTTGCCGCCGGAGCGGGCGATGACGTAGACGGGCGAGAGCGCGGCGGGCAATGGGCTGGGCTGGTTGGCGAGGTCCTGCCAGAGGAAGATGCGCTGCGGGCCGGACCATTTGGCGGCGAGCGACTGCGCTGTCTCGAAGATTGCGGGCGCGTCGGGGAAGAAACTGCCGTACCAGAGGTTGGAGCTGCGGCCGTAGTTGGCGGTGCCGTTGTGCTCCGCGTCGGTGAGGATGTGGATGGGGTTGACGGCGATGGGGCTGCCGCTTGCGCGTGTGTAGCTGGGGCGCTGGAGATAGAAGCCGAGCGTCGAGCCGTATTCGTACTCCTGGTGGATGACGATGAGGTCGCCTGCGTGCACCTGCGGCGCGATGGCCTGCGCGAGTTGCGCGGAGCTGAGCACTGGCGCGAAGGTTTGCAGGCCGAGATGTGCGGCGAACAGGAAGCCGAAGGCTCCGGCGGCCAGGGCGAGGGTTGCGGCATGGGAACGGGCGCGGCGGCGCAGCAGGTACGACGCGAGCGGGCCGAGGAAGAGTGAAGCGGCGGCGAGCGCAAGCGGCAGGCGGAAGAGCGAGAGCGCCTGCGCGTTGAGGTCGAGGAAGTGGCCCATACTCATGGCGTAGTCGCCGGGGTTTTGTTGCAGCTGCGCGGCCAGGTCGGTCGACGGCGGTGGCGTGCGCGTGTGCAGCAAGAAGTAGATCGATGCTGCGGCGAAGATCGCGCCGAGCGCGAGCAGCACTGCGGTCGAGCGCAGCGCGGCCTTATGAGCGGCCACGCGGTTATGGCCATGCACGGCTGGGTCGCGCTGCTTCCACTCCTTCTGGGTGAAGGACCGGCACTTTACCTCGCAACGCGCGCCGGGTTGGATGGTGATGTCCAGATCCTCGCGGCGGATGAAGGTGATGGTCAGCCACTCGGCGAGCAACAGGCAGAACGCAGGGAGCGCAGGGAGGACGTAATACTCCTGCCGCGTGGAGAGCGAAAAGAAGAGCAGCGGGAGCGCTGCCCAGACGAGCAACAAGAGCTGGGTCCGTTCCCATTGCGTCAGCGCACGGGTGCGAAAGCGTTGGCGCCAGGCGGGAATGCGCAGCGGGAGCGCGGTTGCAATCGCTTTGAATAAGAAGGCGCTCCAGGGCATGAGCCAGATGAGGCAGAGGCCGTAGAAGAGGTAGAGCGGGACGGTCGAGTAGTCGCGGGGGACGCGGAGGTTGAGATAGCGGAGGAACTGCTCGTTGACGAAGTAGAACCAGGCCCAGCCGTGGACGTTGCCGGCGGTAGGCAGCGGGACTTGCCAGTGGCCGCCGGCGAAGGTGAGGTTGCCGGGATGGCCTTGCGTTGGGTTGGCGAGGGCGATGAGGATGTGCCACGGCGTGGCGATCAGGAGGAAGACGGCCGTGCTGGTGAGCGGATGAAGTTCGCCGATGCGGGTGATGGCGGCGCGTGGGCCGCGGGTAAGGACGAGGTAGATGGCAACGATCGCGACTGGAAAGACGAGGCCGATGAGGCCTTTGGTGAGGACGCCGAGAGCGCAGCAGGCAGCGAAGGAGTAGCAAGCAAGGTTCGAGGTTCGAGGTTCGGGGTTCGGGGGCAAAATGCGGGGGTTCTTCGCTTCGCTCAGAATGACAGCATTTGGAGTCGGTTGTTCGGTCTGCCAGAAGCAGAGCATCGCCAACGTGTGCCAGAGGCAGACCATTGCGTCGGGGAGCGTGATGCGGGTGAAGAGGAAGATGCCGGACGAGGAGAGCAGGATGAGCACGGCGTAGAGGCCGGCGCGCTTGGCTGGGCCGGCGAATCCGCTATAGAAGGCGCGGCGTGCGAAGGTTTCGACGGCGAAGGCGAGCAGGAGGACGGTGAGCGCGAGCGGGATGCGGGCGGCGACGGCGAGGCAGCGGGCGGATCCGTGGCCGAGGAGCTGCGAGACGCGCATGGCGGCGGCCATCGCCCAGTAGAGCAGCGGGGCTTTCTCCAGATAGCGGATGCCGTTGGCGTAGAGCGTGACGTAGTCGTGGCGGAGCA
>CAZAXI010000332.1:0-3645 GCA_964489045.1 uncultured Granulicella sp.
GGGTCGGTGAGGCCGACGGGCTTCATGGGGCCGAAGCGGAGGGTGTCGCGGCCGCGGCGGGCGGTTTCTTCGATGGGCAGGCAGCCTTCGAAATAGTGGACAGGTTCAAGGTTCGAGGTTTGAGGTTCGAGGGGGATATGTTCCCAGGGTTTGGCTTCGACGGCTTCGGCGGAGATGAGGGCGTCGAGGAAGCGGTCGTACTCGGGTTTGGTGAAGGGGCAATTGATGTAGTCGGCGGTGCCCTTGTCGTAGCGCGCGGCGAAGTAGACCTTTTCCATATCGATGGTGGTGGCGTCGACGATGGGTGAGATGGAATCGTAGAACGCAAGGTGTGCGGAGCTGGTGAGGCGGGTGAGTTCGGCGGTGAGGGCGGGCGAGGTGAGCGGGCCGGTGGCGAGGATGGTGATGGTTTCGGGATCGTGCTGGTTGAGCGCGAGGACCTCTTCGCGGTGGATGGTGATGCGCGGCTCGGCTTGGATGCGGGCGGCGACACGGCGGGAGAACTCCACGCGATCGACGGCCAGGGCGTGGCCGGCGGGGACGGCGGAGGCGTCGGCTTCGGCGAGCAGGATGGAGCCGGCGCGGCGCATCTCCTGCTTGAGGAGCCAGGGCGCGGTGTTCTCCGACTCGGACTTGAGGGAGTTGGAGCAGACCAGTTCGGCGAAGTCGGCGGTCTGGTGCGCCTCCGTGGAGCGGGCCGGGCGCATCTCGTAGAGCGAGACCTCGCAGCCTAGGTGTGCGGCTTGCAGCGCGGCTTCGGGGCCGGCCAGGCCTCCGCCGATGATCTTGATCTTCTTCATGCTTCCAGCATAGGGGGATTATTGCGCTGTTTGGGCGGTTGCTGGAGTAATCTTCTCTCGGCTTGAATTACCTCGCTGTGCGTGAAACGCGAAGAGGCAGTCGCTTAACCGAACAAGATGTTTCGAAGGAGAGGACATGAAAGTTGCTCTTGCGGTGTTGTTTTTGAGTGTGTCGGCAGTTGCGCAGGCAACGGCCGGGGCTACGGATGCATGCGGGCCGAAAGATGTCTTGTTCGATGTGAAGCAGGATAGCTCGCAACATACGTTGGCGCAGCCTGAGGCGGGGAAGGCGCTGGTTTATTTTGTCAGTAAGAGTGGTTTGGCGTGCCCTGAAGGATGGTGCATCATGAGGGCGGGTCTCGATGGAACGTGGGTTGGCGCGTTCTTGAGGACAGTCACCTTTACGGACAACAGCCCCTATAATTCCTATTTTCATATTTCCGTGGAACCGGGCGATCACCATGTGTGCATGAACGCGCAGGTTGGAAAGGGAGCCATAATTGCGCTCATGCACTTCACCGCGGAGGCAGGGAAGGTTTACTACATTGGGATACAGGGGGTTGTCTCGGAGTCTTCCAGATTCCTGAATGTGGGCCCAATGGATAGCGATGAGGGTAAGTATTTGATCGCGACCTCTCCGCTTAGTGTGTCGCAGGTGAGGCCGCCGAAGAAGTGAGACGGCGGCTGTTATGGGTGAAAGAGGGGTGCGTGCGGCGATTTGAACTTTTCGGCGGGGATTGCGTAGAGTATTGGTGTGCGGACGCAGGCTTCTGGAAACCCGCACCGAGGTTTGTATGCTCCTTCTGATCCTGCTGGTTCTGCTGTTTTCGCGGCGGTGCTGGGGCTGGTACGGCTACCATCCATACGGGTATTACCATCCGTACGGCTATGGATACGGCCCTCAGCCGTATCCATATGGAGCGTACACACCGTATGACCCTTACTGGCGAGCGCGGTATTACCCGTATGGGTATGGGTACGGCTATGGCTACCGCAGGTGCTACTGGTAGGCGAGCCATAGCTTGGGCGGCATCATTTTCTGAGTTAGCACGGTAGACCTGAACGGGCCGGCGGAACGGCCCGCTTGCAGTTGTGCGCCTGGTGGGGCGGTTTATGGACGGGCGGACTGCGCGAGTTGAGCCAGGGCGTCGCCGGAGAGGCGCATGATGGTCCACTCGGACATGGGAGTGGCGCCGAGCGAGTTGTAGAAGTCGATTGCGGGGGTGTTCCAGTCGAGCACGGCCCACTCGAAGCGGGGGCAGCCTTCGGCGACGGCTATGCGTGCGACTTCGGTAAACAGGCCCTTTCCGACGCCATGTCCGCGGTACTGCGGCCTTACGAACAGGTCTTCGAGATAGATGCCCGCATGTCCGCGCCAGGTGGAGTAGTTGTAGAAGTAGAGGGCGAAGCCGGCGGGTTGGCTGTTCCATTCCGCAATGAGGCAATGGAAGCGGGGGGTGGGGCCGAAGCCGTCGCGGCGGATGTCGGCGTGGGTTGCGACGGCGGAGGCGGGATCGCGCTCGTAATCGGCGAGTTCGCGGATGAAGGCGAGGATTTCGGGAATGTCGGCTGGGGTGGCGGGGCGGATTTGGAGCGTTGCGGCTTCGGTCATGGGGCTGGCGAGTACTTTCTCGAGGGTGTTGGAGCACAAGTGACTACCCCCACGATAACCTCGCCCGGGGGGCTCGGTGATCATGGGGCACCCTTTCCTTGCGGCCGCTTACTGCCTCGGGTGGTTGCCGGGGGCGTCGGGGTTGGCGGCGAGCCATTTGTCGAGGGGGATGGTGAAGGCGAAGAGTTCCTGTTTGCCGTCGAGGGTGTGCACCATTTTCACGTAGAGCTCGGCGTGCCTGAGGGCGGGTTCGTCGAGGTCCTGGATGTCGTAAAAGAGGTAGCCGGCCAGGGTGGAGTGGGCGTTGACAACGGTGCCCTGGAAGCCGAAGTCGTTGTCGTCGTCGGTGATTTTCTTGTCGACGGGGGTGCGCTTGATGGGGATGGGAACCAGCGGGACATGGATGGGTTGAGCGCTGTGGATGGTGAAGATGCGGCGGTTGATGTCGTCTTCGGTGGCGGCGGGGATCTTGTCGTTGTTGGCGGAGATGAACTGCATGCGGGCGTCGTCGAGCGAGAGCGCGCGGTCGCTGTCGTTGGTGACGACGACGCGAATGGGAAGCAGGCCGTGTTGAATATAGGGCAGGCGGAAGAAGCTGCACAGCTTGGGATCGTCGCAGGGGTCGGCGGCGATGGTGACGTGCTCGTCGGGATGGGTGTCGTTGGCGGGGTACTCGGCGGCGGGCTTGGCGGGTGGCGCGGATTTGTGGTCGGCGGCGCGCGCGGCGAGGGGGTAAAGGCAGAGCAGGGCAGCGGCGGCAACGGCCAGGAGGATGGAAGCGCTGAGGGTGCGCCGAGTTTGCGGATGGGGCCGTTTGCGATGCGGGTTCATGCAGGCAAGACTATCCTCTTCGCTGGTACCGTGGTAGAGCGTAGTGCATGAGCGAGGGGAAGTCCGGGACGTGGTCCAGATTGTGGCGATGGCGCTGTATAGCTTGCTCCTGATGGCCGTGCTGGTGGTGGGTGCGCCGTACTGGCTGGCGCGGATGGCCACCAGTGGCCGGTATCGGGCTGGGTTGGGGCAGCGGCTGGGGCGGGTTCCGGCGGAACTGCGCGCGGCGGTCGCAGGGCGGCAGGTGGTGTGGGTGCACGCGGTCAGCGTTGGTGAAGTGCTGGCGGCAACCCGGCTGGTGGCGGAACTGGAGGCGGCACTGGGTTCAGGCTGGGTCATTGTTGTGTCTACGACGACGGCGACCGGGCAGGCGTTAGCAAGGGAACGGTTCGGAGCGGGGCG
>CAZAXI010000333.1:0-3632 GCA_964489045.1 uncultured Granulicella sp.
AAGGAGGATGTGCTGCGCGCGCACGACCGGCTGGGGCTGCTGCGCTACATGGAGCCGGGCGCGGGCAAGATGGCGATTGGCAAGCTGCCGGCAGGAGCGACGGGCAGCGCGAACTCCGTGGTGATGGTTCCCGTGACCGATGCGGCGGACAAGTTCGCTCAGCGTTACATGTTCACCAAGTGCGTGGAGATGGTGAAGGCGTTCCGGTCGCATCCGTCGGTGATTGAGTACTGTTTGCAGAACGAGATTGGGGCGGACCTGAAGAATCCAGACACCATTGCGGTGCTGGAAGCGATGCGCGCTGAGGACCCCTCGCGGTGCATTGTGTTGAATGACGGGTTCGTGGCGCCTCCGCGACGGGCGGCGCAGGCATGGTTTGAGCCGTGGAGCGACAAGCTGCACCGGAGCGATGAGGAAGAGTGGGGCGGATGGTGGAATCAGCACCAGGGCGCGGGCGATCAGTGGTACGACGAGTTTTATAAAGGGCCGACTGAGTTTACGTACAAGTCGCCGGAGCGGAAGGTGATTAGTGAGTTTGGCGAGATGGAGGGATGCGCGACTCCGGATAATCACTCGCTGATGTTGCACGAGCTGGCGGACCCGAAGGGCACGGGGATCGGCAACCAGCCGGCGAATACGAGTTACGACCTGCGCGACCACCAGGAGATTGTGGCGGCGTACGACAAGTTCATTGACCGGTGGGGATTTCGCGCGGCGTTTCCGGCGACGGAGAAGCTGTGGACCTCGCTGGGGAAGAAGTGCTACGACACGTGGCAGAACTACATGGAGAATGCGCGCATCAGCGATGAACTGGACTTTGCGGCGATCTCGGGCTGGGAGACGACGGCGATCGAGAACCATTCGGGGATTGTGGACAACTTGCGGAACTTCAAGAGCGATCCAACGCCGATCTCCGCAACGCTGCTGCCGGTGCGCCCGGTGGCGAAGCAGCGGTCGGCGTGTACCGCGCTGGGCGAGGCGGCGACCTTCGACCTCTACCTGCTGAACGACACGGACGGGGCGGCTACGGGGACGCTGACGTTTTCGGCAGTGACTCCGAGCGGGAAGCTGGTGAAGTTCGGCGAGTTTCCCGCGCCGGAGTGGAAGCGGGACCAGTTCAGCTATCTGGTGAAGGAGGCTTTTGTAACTCCGAAGCTGGAGGAAGAAGGATTGTGGAGGTTCAAGTTTGCGATTTCGTCGGCGCCCCTGAGTACGCAGACGAAGGAGATTTGGGTGGCAAGCGATTGGTACGAAAGCTATGTGCTGACGGTCGTCGGTGCTTCCGGAATCACTCCCGCACTGCGTAAACAAATCGGCAACCTTATGGATGTCAAAGTCGAGGATTTCGTCCCCGGGAGAAAATATGCCGCGGTCGTATCGGCGGGTCTGGTGACAGGCACGGCGGCGACGCAGAATGCGGGAGACACGACTGGGCTGGAGGCGCAGCCGAGTGGTGCGGCGGCGAGGCCTGTGGCGCAGGCGGGCGTGCTGGCGGACGGCATTCTGGAGGCGGTGCGGGCGGGCACGCCGTTGCTGGCGATTCCGCAGACGGATGCGTTGAGCGATGGCGTCGCGAAGCAACTGGCGGCGGCGGGCGCGTTTACGTATAACGGCAACGTGGGCGATGTGCGTGCGCCGTGGATGGGGAACTGGTACTTCGTGCGCAAGCATCCGGTGTACGACGGGCTGCCGGTCGACCAGGCGATGGGGATCCATTACCAGGCGAAGGGGCAGGCGGCGAACGGGCTGGTGATCGACCGCGCGCCGGGTGGGGCCGAGGTGGAGATTGTTGCGGCGTACTCGCGGGACCACTCGCGGGTGATCGGCGCGGGGACGTTTGCGACCAAGCTGGGCGCGGGCAAGGTTCTCTACCATCGCGTGCCGGAGATGCAGCCGGTGATGCAGACGCGGTTTTTGGCGAATGCGTTGCGGTGGTTGGTGGGCTAGGTTTGAGGTACTAGGTTCGAGGTTCGAGGGATTATGGCGGCGCGGGTTCGGATTGGGATAGACCTGGGTGGGACGAAGATTGAGGGGCTCGCGCTGGATGAGGCGGGTGCGGAGCTGGCGCGGCTGCGGATTGCGACGCCGCAGCATGACTACGTGGCGACGGTGAAGGCGCTTGCGGGCGTGGTTGCCGACCTGGAGCGGCGGGTTGGAGGGATTCGCAGGGCCGGTAGCGGGGTTTCCGCTCGCGAGGAGGCGTCGGTGGGCGTTGGCATTCCGGGGACGGTGGTGCAGGCGACGGGACTGGTGAAGAATGCGAATTCGACGTGGCTGAACGGGCAGCCGCTGGAGCGCGATTTGAGTCGCGCACTTGGGCGACCAGTGAGGTGCGCGAACGACGCGAACTGTCTGGCGGTTTCGGAGGCGACGGACGGCGCGGCGGCGGGAGCGGGCGTGGTGTTCGCGGTGATTCTGGGCACCGGCGTCGGCGGCGGCATTGCGGTGCGCGATTTCGGAGGTGCGCGCGTGCACGTGGGGCCGAATGGCGTTGGCGGGGAGTGGGGACACAATCCGCTGCCGTGGGCGACCGAGGACGAGTTGCCGGGGCCGCGGTGCTACTGTGGGCGATTCGGGTGCATCGAGACGTGGATCTCGGGCACGGGGCTGGCGCGCGACCATGCGACCCTGCATCCGCCGGACAGCGGGCGGGCGCTGAGCGGGCCGGAGATTGTGGCGGCGGCTGCCGCGGGCGACGCTGCGGCCGAGGCGAGCATGGTGCGGCTGGAAGACCGGGCCGGGCGGGCGCTGGCGTCGGCGGTGAACCTGCTGGACCCGGACGTTATCGTGATCGGCGGCGGGCTGTCGAAGGTGGACCGGCTGTATGCGAACCTGCCGGGGCTGATTGCGCGGCACCTGTTCGGGGGCGGGGAGCTGGCGACTCCGGTGCGGAAGGCGAAGCATGGGGACGCGAGCGGGGTGCGCGGGGCGGCGTGGCTGTGGCCGGCGTAGAGGGCTAGCAAACCCGCCCTAGCGAAGCTAGGACGGGGCACCCGTGTTTGTGGCAGGGGGGAGGGGGGCACTCCCCCTCCATACTCTTGATCCTAAGATTCTGGAGCGGAGGGGGTTGGCTGGAGACCAGGTCTGGCGAGAGGTCAGGATCGGTTCGTTCGGTTCCGGACCTGCCGGCGCGTGTGATAGCGGGGACGATATTTGGATGTGGATGTTCCATGGTGGTGAAGGGCGAAGGGGTTAAAGGCGAAAGGCCCAGCGCGGACACTGGGCCTTTCTGTTTTCTTACTATCTCTATTCTACCAAGTGGAGCAAAACTCATCTGGCATGTTTCTAGATTTTTGATGTGGTTTGGTTTGAAGGTTGTGGACGGGTTTTCCACGGTTGAGGGGGCTTGACAGCAAAAAAATGGATTTGCGGCTGAGGGCGTGACGTCCCAAAGGGAGACACCGACTGAATTCTGCGCGTTGCGTAGGTGTGGGCGTTGAGAAACAGGAGAGCGGCCAATTCGCGACAGGTAAAGATACATACCTTACGGTATGTATTATGCATACCGTAAGGTATGTTTCTCTTGTCGGCGAGGGATTATATGGATAGTAAGGGTTTGCGGGCGAGGGCTACGCGGGGGATTTGCTGGAGGTCGTTGAGGAAGCGGACGGAGTGCCAGTCGCTGAGGAGGG
>CAZAXI010000334.1:0-3591 GCA_964489045.1 uncultured Granulicella sp.
GCATCTCCCACAGCGCCCGCCGCAGCTCGCGTTCCTTCTCCCGCTTCACCTGGAAGCGCGCCACCGGCACTGCCATGGTCGCCAGAATGCCCACAATCGCCACCGTAATAATCAGCTCAACCAGCGTCAACCCTGATTCAGGTCCAAAACACCGGGTGCTGCGTGCAGCTTTTCGCATGCGCTGATCTTCGCCTGTCCCTGGTCCCTCGAACCTCGAACCTTGAACCTCGAATCTCATGCATCGCCTCACTTCACATGCACCACGCCCTGCACGCCGACCGCGGGCAGGTTGGCCTGGATGCTGTTCTTGGCGCCGACCTTTACCAGCGCGATGTTCGTGTCCCCCGCGCCGATGGCTTTGAACGTAAGCGTGCACACTTGGCCGTCTCCATTCACACCGCCGACTCCCGGTGGGCGCGAGGCGGTGATCGTCACCAGCCCATTGCCGTCGTCCCGGTGCACCAGCGCCACCGGCTGGCCGTCGCCGCCCAGCAGTCCGCCGGCCTCCACATTCACAAGTTGCAGCACCTTCGGATCGAACCCGACCTGCAGCGGAACCGAGAACACGTCGTGCGCGTTCGTCAGCACCACCGACGCGGTAAACGTGCTCCCCAACGCCTGCGTCGAGTTCGGCGGTGCTACGGCCAGCGACACCGGCTGCAGCGACACCGAGGCTGCCGCGCTGCTCGCGGGCGGCGGCGCTCCTGCGCCCGGCGTGGGCGGTGTCGGCGGCAGAACCTGTTGTTTCATCTGCTGCACCATCGCGTTGGCTGCATTGGCTGCGGTAGTGGGGCTCGCGGCCGGGGTCGGCACAGCCTGCGCGCTATCCGGGAACAGCTTGTCCAGCGGCGTCTCCGACGGACGAAGCTCGATATTCCCCAGCGTCCCGGTGTCGATCGCGCGCGTGTTCACCGGCGTCAGCACCGACTCGCGAACGATGTGCGGGATCAGGATGAACACCACTTCATCCTGCTGGTTCTCTTTATAGATCGAGCCGAAAAAGTACTTCAGAAACGGAATATCCGACAGCCCCGGCGTCCCGCTGTTGGTATACGTGTCCGACTTGGTCAGAATCCCCGCCAGTAAACATGGCTCGCCGTCGCGCAGTTGCAGGGTGGTTGAGCTTTCCCGCTGGCCGATGATCGGCTCCGTGACCCCCGAAATCGTCACTTGCCCGCTCTGCGTGGAGTTGGTCACGTCCAGCTTCAGAGATACCTCGCGGTCCAGATGGATGGTCGGCGTCATATCGATGGTCACGCCCACATCGATATACGTGAACTGCGTCTGTACGCCGATCCCGGCCGTGATGCCGGTAGCCGCGCCCGCCGAGTACGACCCGGTCGCAATCGGAATCCTCGACCCGATCTTCATTTTCGCGTTCTGCCCGTCCGTCGCCCGGATGCTCGGATTCTGCAGCACCCGCGTGTCCGAGTCACTCAGCAGCGCGTTCACCGTGCCCCCGCCCAGCGACACCGAAAAGTTGGTCGCATTCAGATTGCCCAGCGTGTTCAGCGTCAGGCCGCTGGTGGGAGGCGTACTCGTAGTGCCGGTGGTGCTGCTGGTTTGCGTAGTGGTCGCATTGCTCGCCGTCGGCGTCAGCCCGAACGACTGCGGCAGCGTAATCCCCAAATTGCGGATCTTGTCCCGGTTCACCTCCAGGATGGCCACATCCACCACCACTTCGGCTTTGGTCCGGTCGAAATCGTTCAGCAGTTTCTCCGCCAGCAGCAACTGTTGCGGCGGCGCCCGCACCACAATCGCGCCCTGCGAAATCACCAGGTACACCTTGTCATCCGGGGACAGCACATTCCGCAGCGCCGCCACCACTTCGTTGGCGTCTGCCTGTTGCGCAGCATTGGTCAGAAAAAACGTCTGCACCGCAAATTCATCCAGATCGTGGTGCTTGTTCGTCGTGTTCGCCGCCACAAAAATGGTGTCCTGCGTAATCGGCTTGTAGAACGTCCCCGCAATCGTTCCCACAATCCGCAGCGCATCCGCCAGGCTCACGTTCAACAGGTCCACCGGGATCCGCTTGGACTGGTAGTCGGGATCGAACAGCACGTTCAGCCCGGCCAGCTTGCCGATCGCGATGTAGATGTCTTTCGTGTCCCCCACCGTGTGCAGCGTGATCAGGTCGGACGACACCGGCTTCAGCGTAATCGGCCCGGAAACATCGCCCACATCGCGCAGCACCGCATTCGATTCAGCCGTCCCCGGCGGTGGCGCCGCAGGCGTGCCCTGCTGCTTGTCCTGGCGCTCGGTGATCACGATCTCCTGCGCCGCCGCCTCGTTGCCCGGATCGATCTGCAGCGCCCGCGTGAACTGGTTTAGCGCGCCCCCGATATCGCCGCTCTGCCGCAGCACCCGGCCACGGTCCACGTGCTGCGCCGCTGCCTGGAACCGCATCCGGTCCAGCCGCGCCGTGTAGCGCATGTCCTTCAGGTCTTTGTTGTGCGCCTTCAGGTAGTCCTCGTAGGCGGTGTCGAAGTCCTCGCGCAACTCCGCCGTCTGGCCCCGCTTGTTCCAGGTGCTGGCGCTCTGCGCCCGCGCAGCCGGGCCAAACACAACTCCGGCCAGCAACACCAACAACCCCGCGAGACCGGTTCGAGCCAAAGACGTGGAGAGCCTTGATGTCAACAATGGGAACCCGCGAGTCATGCCTGTGTGTTGTGCGTCCTTTGCATCGAATCTGTATGGCTGTTGGACGGCCCTCCGCCTGCCCGTCCGCCCATCCTCTGCGTAAGCTGCTAGAGACGGCAAACCATCCACTTGCCCAGATCCGTCCGCTGCTGTCCCTCGTGCCCGGCAGCCGAATTCACTGGACTGGCTGGACTCTGGCGATTGTAACATTCGCATCACGTTCAAGCCCCTCGAAATTTCTTCCACTGCGGTCGTTTCCGTTGCTCCTGAAAATGGCAGCTATGGTCGTTTGTCGGTTAGACGTTCCCCGTCCCCACAAGTGAGTCGCCCCGGTTCCCTCATGTTAAACTTGGGTGTTCGGATTCGCACCGTAGCCGCCCTTTCTGTGCCCCTTCCTCGCTGCAACGCCTCCCATGCCCCGCTCCCTCTCCAATCCGACCGTCGCCGCCCAGCCCAAATCCGCGCCCAAACCCAAGGACCGCGACCCCGTCGCCTCCGGCCAGCGCGACGCCGCCTACAACCGCGCCGCCGGCCACAACTACGCCCTCTCCGACCGGTTCGAGGCCGGCGTCGCCCTCCGCGGCACCGAGGTCAAATCCATCCGCGAGGGCAAAGCCAACCTCAAGGACGCCTACGGCCTGCTCAAGGATGGCGAAGTTTTCCTGCTCAACGCCCACATCGGCCCCTTCTCGCACGGCAACGCCATGAACCACGACTCGCTGCGCACCCGCAAGCTGCTGCTGCATAAATCCGAGGTCCGCAAGCTCGAGGTCGCGTCCCGCCAGAAGGGCTTTACCCTCATCCCCACCCGCCTCTACTTCCGCAACGGCCGCGTCAAGTGCGAGCTCGCCCTCGCCAAGGGCAAGCAGGAGTGGGACAAGCGCGCCACCGAACGTAAGCGCGAAGCCGACAACGAAGCCCGCGCCGCCGTCGCCCGCAGCCAGCGCCGCT
>CAZAXI010000335.1:0-3573 GCA_964489045.1 uncultured Granulicella sp.
TCCAGAGGCCGCCGCACCAGGAATCCGTAGGCAACTACCAGCAGCAGGAATAAAACCATCGTCGGCACAGAGCCGAGCACAAGTCCACCGAGTTGATTCAGTATTTGATCCATGTTGGAGCAGGCTGGGACTGCCAAAAATCCTTAGAACCGCCGGGGACGGACGCGGCCTTTGAGTGTTGGGTACACCTAGTTCTAACAAAGGGTTAACAGGGGTGTCAAACCTCCGTAACGCGATAATCGCCTGAATAATTCGATATTCGCACACCCTCCCCCGCCCAGGTTCGCCTCGTCAAAGAACCCCCTGTTTGCATCGTCAAAAAACACTTTGACAAACGCTTCCGGAGGTCTAAACTTTAGTTACCACCAAGACCCTATGTCCTGGGTCGTACAGGTCGCGTGCAAGGGGACACCACCTCCGCTCCCCAACAGGCGGCCTGTTCTGTTTAAGCCTTTCTGAACCAAGTCCGATACCCCTGGAGCCCAATCAGCCGCGCTCGCGAAACCTGCGATAGCGTTCCAGCAACGATGCCGGTCCGCGCGCCGTCAGATACACCACGTTCCCGGCAAAGCTCTTTTCCTCCAGCACCGCGCCCGCCTCCAGCGCAGCCAACGCCGCGCCCTCCGATTGCGGCAGGCGAAACCTCGCCTCCACCAGCGGGTCCGCAACCAGCGCCTTGTCGATCGCCGCAAGCAGTCGGTCCAGTCCTGTCTTTGTCAGCGCCGACACCGCAACCGTTGCCGCGCCATTCGCTCCACTCACCAGCCGCACCCGCTCCGGCTCCGGCAGCAGGTCGATCTTGTTCAACACTTCGATCACCGGCTTGCCCCGCGCACCCAGCTCGCCGAGCACCTTTTCCACCTGCACCTTCTGCTCGTCCAGCATCGCGCTCGATGCATCGCGAACATGCAGCAGGGCTTCGGCGCGCTCCACCTCCTCCAAGGTCGCGCGAAAGCTGGTTACCAGTGTGTGCGGCAGGTTGCGGATGAATCCCACCGTATCCGACAGCAGTATCTTCCGCCGGCTGGGCAGTTGCAGTTGCTTCAGCTTCGGATCGAGGGTTGCGAACATGCGCGCCGACTCCAGCACTCCAGCTTCCGTCAACGCGTTGAACAGCGTGCTCTTGCCTGCGTTGGCGTAGCCCACCAGCGCCACCACCGGCACCGGCACAGCCTCGCGCCGCTGTCTCTGCTGGCGCCGGATGCGCCGCACTGCCTCCAGTTGCTCCTTCACATGATCGATGCGCAGGTTGATCTTGCGCCGGTCGGTTTCGAGCTGGGTTTCACCCGGTCCGCGCGTTCCGATTCCGCCGCCCAACTGCGACATCGCTTTGCCCCGTCCGGCAAGCCGCGGAAGCTGGTACTCAAGTTGAGCCAGTTCCACCTGCAACTGGCCCTCACGCGTCCGCGCGTGGCGCGCAAAGATGTCCAGTATCAACTGCGTCCGGTCGATCACGCGGCAGGGCAGCCGCTCCTCAAGGTTGCGTAACTGCGTCGGTGTCAAATCATGGTCGAACAGCACCAGGTCCGCACCGCTGGACGCTGCCACGCCCACAATCTCGTCGAGCTTGCCGTGTCCCACCAGGGTGGCCGGATCCGGCTTTGCGCGGCGCTGCACCACTGTTGCCGCCACCACCGCGCCTGCGCTCCGCGCCAGTTCCCCGAACTCCGCCAGCGACGCCGCAAAATCGAGATCGCCGCCCGCGCCCTCGTGGGTCGCCGCCGCAGAGGTCTCCGCCGCCTCCGGCCGCATTGCCGCGGCATCGCGAGCCAGCTTCGCCGCCGCAGTCAGTTTCCGCCGCTGTCCGGTGAACTCCACCGCCACCAGCACGGCGAACTCCTGCCGCGCATTTGCGTGCGTCAAGGTACGAGCCGCGCGCGACGCCTCCGCCTGTGCTTCCACAAGGCTCACCTGTGTCCTCTTGTTCTTGTCGTTTCCTGGATGGGCTACGATTCGTCTGCCTTCAACCGTCTCAGCCTTAGTCGCCAGCTACGCCGGCGGCTTCGTTGACGATGGCACCCGCAGCCGCTACTCCACTGGCGGAGCCTGTCGCCCGAGTCTCCGGCTTGGCTTCCGTCCGGCCGTCGGCGTGCGGCCCTACCCGACCGCTGACCACAGTGGAGATCGCATGCTTGAAGATCAGTTGCTCCTGTGCATTGTTCTCCAGCAGCACGGAGTATTTGTCGAAGGACCGGATCTTGCCCGTCAGCTTGACACCGCTCACCAGGTAGATGGTGATTGGGCTCTTGTCCTTGCGAACTGTGTTGAGAAACGTGTCTTGAATATTCTGTGCCGGCTTAGATTCCATGGTGCCGATCTCCTTTAGGTGGCTCGCTGCCTAGGAAAAGAAACGCCCGGGCCCCATCCTGCTCCCCTGGAATACATCCCCGACTGCAGACTTCAATACGGGTACAATTCCGAACTTGTTCACAATACGAGCATTTACCCTTATTTTCAACTCAGCGGGTCCGTTTAATCCGCAAAACTGTCCACTTTCTTGCAGTTGCCCGGCGGGGAGTGTTCCATCACCCACTACACCGATACTGTTTGACGCACCTCGGTGTCAAAAAGTCTCACGGGGTCCGCGTTGTACCATTGCTTCCGTGCCCAAGCCCACGTCCCAGCCAGTTCCCATGTTCGACTTCTCCCGCCAGTTTGGTCCGCTGCGGCAGGAGTTACTCGACGCCATCGCCCAGGTCTGCGACTCGCAGATCTTCATTCTCGGCCCCCGTGTCGCCGCATTTGAGAGCGCCGCAGCGGCCGCCTGCGCCGCCTCCTTTGCCATCGGCTGCGCCAGCGGGACCGACGCCCTTTGGTTGGCGCTCGCCGCCGTCGGCATCGGCGACAGCGCCTCCAGTACCCGCGCCGGCTCCGCACCCGACGCCGTCATCACCACCCCTTTCACCTTCTTCGCCACCGCCAGCTCCATCCTCCGTGCCGGTGCCCGGCCTGTCTTCGCCGACATCGACCCCCTCACCTTCAACCTCTCGCCCAACTCTGTCGCCGAACTGCTTCCCAGCCCTGTAGGCCGCAACGTCACCGCCATCCTGCCCGTCCACCTCTATGGCCAGTGCGCGGACTGGGACGCCTTCGCTGCCGTAGCTCGCGACCGCCCGGGACTGTTACTGATCGAGGACGCCGCTCAGGCATTCGGCGCAACCTGGACTTCGCCCGGCCAGCCTGGCCGCCCCGCAGGCTCCCTCGGCGACGCCGCCACCTTCAGCTTCTACCCCACCAAGAATCTCGCCGCCTGCGGAGACGCCGGTCTCGTCACCACATCCAGCCCGCAGTTCGCAGCCCACGCGCGCTCCCTGCGCGCCCACGGCACGACCCGCCGCTACTATCACGATGAAGTCGGCTGGAACTCCCGCCTCGACGCCATCCAGGCCGCTGTTCTCGAGGTTAAACTGCGCTACCTTCCCGAGTGGAACCGGCAGCGCCGCGAACGCGCCGCCCGCTACGATGGGCTCTTCCGCGCGGCTGGTCTGACAGCCGCTTCTACCAGCGAAGGCATCGTCCTTCCCTTCACCGATCCCCGCGCCACCCACGTCTTCCACCAGTACGTCATCCGCG
>CAZAXI010000336.1:0-3555 GCA_964489045.1 uncultured Granulicella sp.
CTACATTGTCGGCAACACCTTCGGCAAGGTTCGCGCCATGTTCGACGACCGCGGGCGCGCCCTTGAGGAAGCCGGCCCATCCACGCCGGTCGAAGTGCTGGGTCTGGAATCCATGCCCGACTCCGGCGACACCTTCCTCGTGGTGGCCGACCGCGACAAGGCCAAGGGCATCGCGCAGTACCGCAAGATGAAGGAGCGCGAGGCGCAACTGGCGAAGAGTTCGAGAGCGTCGCTGGAAGGTCTGGCGGAACAGATCAAGCAGGCCGGCGTGAAGGACCTGAACCTGATTGTGAAGGGTGACGTGCAGGGATCGGTGGAGGTGATTGCCGAGGACCTGCAGCGGATGTCGACCGAGAAGGTTCGGGTGCGGGTGCTGCACTCGGGTGTGGGCGCGATTACGGAGTCGGACGTGCTGCTGGCGTCGGCGTCGAACGCGGTCATTATCGGGTTCAACGTGCGGCCTGATCGCAAGTCGCAGGAAGTGGCGGAGCGCGAGAACGTGGAGATCCGGCTGCACTCGATCATCTACGAACTGCGCGACGAGATTACGAAGGCGATGTACGGACTGCTGGAGCCGGTGTTCAAGGAGAACTACGCGGGCAAGGCAGAGGTGATCAACGTCTTCAAGATCACCAAGGTCGGGCAGATCGCCGGCTGCCGCGTGACCGATGGGGTGATTACCCGCACGGCGCAGGTGCGCGTGATGCGCGAGGGCGCCGAGGTATGGCGTGGCAAGATCGGATCGCTGAAACGCTTCAAGGACGATGTGTCCGAGGTGCGGCAGGGTGTGGAGTGCGGTATCGATCTCGCGGGCTTCAAGGATATCCGGGTGGGCGACGTGATTGAGTCGTTCACTACGGAGAAACTGGCCGACGAGCTGGGACAGACTACGCTGGCGGTGAAAAAGGCGGAGAAGGAAGCTGCTGCGGCTGCGGCAAGTGCTGCGGCAGAAGAGGCGGCGGAGACGGCGAGCGCGTAGCGAGGATCGAGGAGTCGGATGTGAGGAGAGGCCGGGAGTGATCCCGGCCTCTTCTGGTTTGAAGTTTCCGGTGATGCGACAAACGCCCATGTGCGCTTCGAACCATTGTGACAGTTGCGGAAGTGTCACAGCTTGGCCGATCCTCGAGGCGAGTGCGCGCTACCATTAGCGGCATGAACTTCGGAAAGGCTTTTCTACGCGCAGATAAACTCCTGCTTGTTGCCGCATTATGTTTTTCTTCTTGTGCGATAAGCGGATGTGTTGAGTCGTCCTTTCAATTAGCGAATGAGTCGAGAATGCCAAGATGGATCACTCTGCCGCCTGGGCTCACGCGCATAGACGTTTCAGTAACGATGAACTATTACATAAGCCCGGTAGGCCGTGATGCGAAATTCATACTGAAGGATAGTAAAGGGAAGAAGCTGGCAGTGATAACGGGCAAGGAGAAGGGTTTAAGTCCACTGGAACTAAGAAATCCCCCACAAGGATTTGATCCGGGTTATCCAGCCTACGAAGTTATCGTTGTAGGCGGCGTGACCGAAATAATAGAACATAGAAAAATGGAACCAATCTTCTATGTCAATGACGATCCTGCTGTCAGGAAAGCGGCTTTGGCGCGGCGAAAATGAAATAGCAAGGCAGGCTGCGTCGGATTGAAGACTCCAGAGAGCGGTTGCACTTTCGCTCTGCTCCCGATGACGGGACTTGGAGATAATCTCCACGTGATCGTCCAAGCCGGGTTGGTATGCTTGGAAGTAGATGTTTTCGACTTTCAAGATGGTGTTTGTGTATGTGACCCTGGGGACGGTGGCGGGGGTGATCGGGCTTCCCTACTCGGTGGTAGCGGGGAATGTGGAGCTGCTGTACCGGTTGGTGGTGCGGAAGATTGTGCCGTGGGGAGTGCGGGCGGCGGGGATTCGCGTCGAGGTGACGGGGCAGGAGAACGTACCCGCGGGGGTGAGCTGCATCTTCCTTTCGAACCATGTGTCGAACCTGGATCCGCCGGTGCTGTTTCCGGTGCTACCGGGGCAATGCTCGGCGCTGCTGAAGAAGGAGCTGATGCGGATTCCGCTGCTGGGGACGGCGATGCGGATGGCGAAGTTTGTGCCTGTGGAACGCGGCAACGTGCGCGAGGCGGCGCAGGCGAGCGTGGCGGCGGCGGCGACGGCGCTGAAGTCGGGGTTGCACATGCTGGTCTTCGCCGAGGGGACGCGGTCGAAGGACGGGCGGCTGGCGAGGTTCAAGAGCGGACCGTTCTACCTGGCGATGGAGACGGGCGCGCCGATTGTGCCGATCGTGATCTCGGGGACGCAGACGATGATGCGGAAACATAGCGCGGCGATTCGGCCGGGAGTAGCGAAGGTGGAGTTTCTGGCGGCGATTTATCCGGGGCAGTTTGAGAACCGTGAGGAGTTGATGAGGGCTGTGCGGGCGGAGATGGTGGAGGCGCTGCCGGAGGAGATGCGGCCGATCTAGTTGCAGGTTGCAGGTTGTCAGTTCCCAGTTCTCAGGTGAAACAGATACGGGGGTTCTTCGCTCCGCTCAGAATAACAAGCTAGCTCTTGGTTGTGCAGGCTACTTACTTGACGATGGCGTTGAAGCCGTCGGCGAGGACGCGCTGTTGCATGGCTACGGCGTCCTTGCGGTCGGTGAAGGGGCCGATCTGGACGTGGAGGAGCTTGTCCTGGGGCTCGTGGCGGACGGCGACGGTGTAGCCCTTTTTCTGGAGCGATGAGGTAAGGATGTCGGCGACGTCCTGGCTGGAGACGGCGGCAACCTGGACGATGAAAGAAGTTGGAGATTGGGGGTTGGAGGTTGCAGGTTGGGGTGCAGGTGCCGCGGGTTTGTCGCCGACAACCATGCCGTCGGCGGGGGCGACGGCGTTCTTCGGGTCGGAGGGCGGGTTGAGGGGGACGGTCGCGGTCTGGACGGGAGCGAGCGGTGCGGTGGTGTTCGTGGCCGGCGGCGCGACCGGGACCGCGGGCTGGCCAGACATTCCGGCGGAAGGTTTGGAGGCTGAGCCGAGGCTGGGGGCTAGCGTGTTGTCTGTGAGTTCAGCAGGAGGCTCGGCTGACCGGCGGCCCAGCGTGTAGCCCAGGCCGAAGACGGCGGCGAGGGCCAGGGCGAGGGCGAAGAAGATGCCGAGGATGGTGGGCATGCCGAGCGAGATCTCGCGTTCGGCAGGGTCGGGACCGGCGCGGCGGCCGGTATAGCCGTCGCGCAGATCGTCGTCGTAGGAACGGTTTCCGGTCATTCAGTGTGCTCCGCGGGAGGCGCGGCGGGCGCGGCAGAGGGAGCGATGACGCCGGCGGTCTTGTTGAAGAGGTTGATGAGTTCCATGGGCAGCGGGAAGACGATGGTGGTGTTCTTCTCGACGCCGATCTCGGTAAGGGTTTGCAGGTAGCGAAGCTGGAGGGTCATGGGCTGAGTGGCCATGAGCGCGGCGGCGTCAACCAGCTTGGCGGCGGCGTTGAATTCGCCTTCGGCGTGGATGATCTTGGCGCGGCGCTCGCGCTCGGCCTCGGCCTGCTTGGCCATGGCGCGGAGCATGTTCTCGGGCATGTCGACCTGCTTGA
>CAZAXI010000337.1:0-3546 GCA_964489045.1 uncultured Granulicella sp.
ACATCAACGCCACCCGCTGCCAGATGTACGGCGCCAACCCAACCCTCGCGGCCACGTCATCTGTCTACGCCAGTCTCTACTGCACCACCACAAATACAGCCACAGGCACTCCGCTTCCCTACGCCGGATCGGGCATCAATTTCCTGCTGGTCAACAACGCTGACCCGCTGAACTACTTCGACAACCAGTACAACTACTACCACGTCCCCACCGACTTCGAGTACGTCGGCGTCCATAGCGAGTGGGGCAAGGGTTGGACCCTCGACATCAAGCCCTACACCTACAACTACGACAACTCCGAGAAGTATTCGAACGCCGTCCTGCTCTCCGACACCGCGCCCGTCGGCACCACCGACCCCAACCTTCCCGGTCTCATGATCACGGCACCCGGCAGCAGCTCCAGCACCACCAACCCTCTTTGCAACCAGCAGTTCACCAAAAAGGGAGTCACCGCCGAACCCTGCGGCGTGGACAAGTACAACAGCTATCGCAAGTACGGCGAGACCTCAACCCTCAGCCAGGTCTCCCACGCCGGCATCTTCCGCGCCGGCGTCTGGTACGAGTGGGCCAACACCAATCGCCACCAGTACCCCTCCGACCCGCTTAACCACTGGGCCGACCAGAACCTGCCCAACTTCGCCGAGAAGTTCGTCACCAACTCCTACCAGCCTTACGCCGAGTTCCAGTGGAACGCCCTGCCCAAACTCCAGATCACTCCCGGCATCAAGTGGGCCTACTACACCATCGGCACCCAGCAGTTCGCTGACGACGGCAAGACCATCGGCTGCCTGGTCGCTGGTTGCGTCTACACCTACAACACCCAGACCAACATCAATCCCCAGGCCTTCGTCGCCAACCAGGGCAGCTACCTCGCCACTCTGCCCTCGCTCAATCTCAACTACCGCATCCAGCCCAACTGGTCGGTCTTCGCCCAGGCCGCGCAGGGCAGCATCGTCCCGCCTTCCAGCGTCTTCGACTTCAACCAGAGCAGCAGCGGCACCATTGCTCCTCAGGTGCAGTTGCCCAAGCAGCAGAAGAACACCACCTACGAAGCCGGCACCGTGCTCAAGCTCAAGAACGTCACCTTCGACGCCGACTACTTCCACATCCACTTCGACAACAGCTACTCCTGCATCGCCACCACCTCCTCAGGCGACGACAACTCCTGCTACGCGCAGCCCAGTTCCGTCACCCAGGGACTTGAGGCCGAGAGCAACATCAATCTCTCCCACGGCCTCGGCCTCTACCTCAACGGCAGTCTCAACAAGGCCGTCTACGAGGGCACGCTCGCGACCACCTGCACCGGCTCAAGCGCTGCCTGCGCTGCCGCCGGCCCCTACATCGAAACCGTGCCTCCCGACATCTACGTCCAGCAAACCCCCACCGATATGGAGACCGCGGGCGTCACCTACCAGCACCGCTCCTTCGACCTCGGCTTCTTCAACAAACGCATCGGCACCTATTACATCGATAACGGCGCCTACCACAACCAGGCCACCATCGCGCCCTTCGACTTCGCCAATCTCTACCTCAACTACACCATCCGCTCGGGCGGCCGCTTCGACCAGACCAAGCTCCGCCTCAGCTTCAACAACCTCTTCAACTCCAGCGCCATCACCGGCGACACCATCGCCGGCACCGCCACCCCGCAGGTCATCACCGAAAACGGCACCACCTACACGGACGCCTTCAACACCACCGGTCCAACCCCCATCAACGGCGGCGACAACATCACCGTCATGTCCGCCCGCAGCATCACCCTCTCCGTCATCTTCGGCTTCTCCCCCAAACGCTAGAAGAAAGTTGTTAGTTCCCGGGTGCCCCATGATCAACGAGCAGTCTCACCGCTCGTTTATCGTGGGGTTACTCTCTATCCCGCCCCGGGTGTGTACCACCAACCCGGGTGCCCCATGATCAACGAGCAGTCTCACCGCTCGTTTATCGTGGGGTTACTCGCTACCCCGCCCCGGGTGTGTACCACCAACCCGGGTGCCCCATTCATGACAGCTTCACCGTCATGAGTGGGATTGATAGTGTCATCTCGACCGAAGCGAAGCACAGCGGAGAGACCCCCGCATTGCCGTTCCGCCGAGCGACAGCTCGGCCCCGGAGGGAGCAGGGGCCTCGTAGCCTAGGGCTTTAGCCGCGGGTCTGCCCCTGAATCAAGCACGGAAGAGAAAAGGGCTTCAGCCCCGGGCCTTCCCACCCTTTGCCCGCTTCGAAGCAGACGACCGGGAAACTACGCGTTATAGTTGCATCGACCTCGCCTCCGGGTCGGCCACGCCATGAAGAGCAGGGAACTTCCCGTCAAACTAAGTCGCATCATCCTTCTTTTCGGTATCGTTAGCGCCAGCATCATCGCATTCGCGATCCTCGCCGTCGCCTTCCTGCTGCTCCTTCCCACCGCCGACGCCATCGGCTGGCACCTCCGCCACGGAAACAACGTAGCCTTCGCCGGCCACACCTTCCAACTCCCACTCATGTGGACCGGAACTCCCGAACCCTATTGGAAATCTCTCGAGATCGAGCGAGCCTATGGCGGCGGTTACATCGGACTCACCGCAACCGGCGAGATGCTCGACCCCGCCGCTGCCCGCGCCTGGCAAGCGGGAAGAATCGCCGACTTCAACAAGTTCGAAAAAGGTTCGTCAGAGACGAAGTCCGGCCGCATTCTTCACGGCGGAAGCTTCGAGTTCGTCTGCGTCAGCACTTCGTACGAATTTCCCGGCCTCGGAGGCAATCTGGATTGCCGCATCTCCAACACCGACCTGACGGCGCTCATCTTCACCACCGCAAAACATCAAAACGAGCTGCAGTCCATCCTCGACTCCAGCCAGTAGTAGCGCTGACTCGCTGACTCGCTGACCTGCTGACCCGCTTCCCCTAGAACGTCAGACTCAGCGACATCTGCACCTGCCGCGGGCTCCCGATCGTATGCGTAACGATCCCCAGGCTGATCGGGCAGCTATAGAAGCTGTTCGGCACCGTGCCCACGCCCTGCGCGTTGCAAGTCCCCGGCAGCACCGGAGTCCCCGCTGCCGGCGTAGGGCTATACAGCGCGTTCTGCGCCACCTCGTTGCCGGGAATATCGAAGCTCGTAGTATTCGTCAGGTTGTACACGTCGAACGTGTACTTCAGCGAGTACCGGTCGCTCAGGTTCGTCATCTTCACCAGCGACGCGTCTGCCCGCTTCTGGAACACCTGCCGGAAGATATTCCGCTGCCGGCTGGTAAAGCCCGTCTCATACGGATCGTTCGCCGGGATCGCCCCGCCGAAGCTCCCATTGGGCCCAGCCGTAAGCACCGGCAGCGTGAAGCACGAGAGCTTCAGCGCCGTGTAATTCGGGTTCACCCCAACGAATGCGCCCGAGTGTCCGGTCAGCGCGTTCTTCGGCGTGCAGCCCTGCGCCAACGGCACAATCGGGTTGGTGATCCCGTCCGACGTGCTGTAGTAGATGCTGCCCACCGCGCCTGAGAAGTCGATCACGCTGTACGGCTGCCCGCTCTGCAGCACCGTCAGCCCCACCAGCGACCAGCCATCCGCCGC
>CAZAXI010000338.1:0-3420 GCA_964489045.1 uncultured Granulicella sp.
ACAGCGTAATCAGCGAGTAGGGCTGGCCCTCCTGCGAGTTCAGCAGCGCCTTCACGTCTTTCAGCCGGCTGTCCGCCACTCCCGTCAGCGTCACCGTGCCGAACTTCTGCTGCGGACCCTCCTCGACCGTCACCACCACCGCGATCTCCCCCACCTTCATCTTCTTCCCTGACTTCGACGTGTCGACGTCCTTCGTGGAAGCTGTAATCGTCGCGTTGTTGAAGCCGTTCGCCCGGTACAGCGCCAGAATCGAGTCCTCATCCGCCTTCATCAACGCCGGCGAATAGCGCCCATTGCGCAGATAGGCGTCCGCCCGCTGCACCTGCATCCGCTCCTTCAACAGATCGGTGTCGAAGTACTTGTTGCCCACGATCGTCACCGAGCCGACCCTGTGCTTCTTGCCTTTGTCCACGCTGAAAACCACGCTCTCCGTCGGCGTTCCCTCCCCCACCAGCTTCACCGCGACCGTCGCGTCGAAGTAGCCTTCCTGAAACAGATAATCCTTGATGTTGGACGTCCCCTCGTTCAGCAGATCGTTGTCGATCGTCCCCTCTTCGTAGATCGGCACCAGCAACTTCAGCCGGCTCGTCGACAAGTTCGCCCCATCCACCACCACCTTCACGATTGGCCCCTGGTTGGCGTTGAAGTCGTAGTCCACCTGCCTGCGCGGTTCGTTGTAGGTTTGTTGCCGCAGCGTCGTCGTCGCCTCCAGCCGGTCCTTCTTCTGATACTGCTCGCGCAGCTTGGTCAGCGCGTCGCTCACCGTGTCGCGGTTCACCTTACTGCCTTGCTTCAGTTTTCCCTTCTTGCGAACGTCCGCCACGGTCAGCCCCGGGTCTTTACCCTCCAGCGTGATCAGTCCCACCCGCGCCTGCGGCCCGATGTTCACCGTGTAGGTCGCATTCACCTGGCCGCCGGCCTCATCCACCGTGGTCGCCGGGGTAATCGTCGCCTGAAAGTATCCGCTGCTCTCCAGCGCCTGCCGCACTCCATCCGTGCCCGCCGCAATCATGGCCTCGCTGAACGCCGCCCCTGGTTGCAGCTTGGTCGCGTACTCCAGCAGCGAGGCCAGCCGTTCCTCTTTCACTCCCGCAATCGTCACCCGGCCAACAAAGTACCGCGGTGTCCCCACATAGATCAGCGTCACCCCGCCCCCTTCGCGCCTGCCCGCCACGCTGATGTCGCGATACCTGCCCGTGGTGAACAGCCGCCGGATGCTCGCCGTCACCTTCGCCGGGTCCAGCGGCTCACCCGCCTGCTGCGGAAGTTGCCCCGGCAGCGTGTCCTTGGCATCGAAGACCACACCCTGAAACTCCACCTTCACCACGCGCAGCCCCTTCCACGCCGCCAGGCTCGCCTGCGCCGCGGGAGCCGCCTGCCCCGCTTCGGCAATCGGCGATGCTGAACCGGCCGTCGCCTGCGCGCCCGCCACACCCCAGAGTCCCAGCCACACCATCAGACTCGCAACCACCAACCGCAGCACCCGCCCGGGGTCCCACCCCATCACGCGCCCACCCATCGCATCCGGGTGTTGCGCGGCCGCTCCGCCAGTCGTTGTGTCAAGTGGAACACCCAACAAGATTTCCCCTTTGCCTCTGCGAACCCTCGGTCCTCAGTCCTTACATAATCCTATTGGTCGCGAAGGTCATCTCCTAATGCGTGGTTCCCTTAAGAGCACGTCCCCACTTGGGTTTGACTCAAATCCCGAATGACCGTAGGCATGCCCGTAGACATGCCCAGCAGGATGCCAGGACAGACGCCGGCATAGGGGACACCGCAAGCTCGGGCGAAGCCCGCGCCACAATTCCCTATACTACGAACTAAGATGCCCTTGAATGAACCCGCCGAGGCGCACGCCCCGGCCGAGCCGGAAGAAATCTCGCCCATCACGGACGCCGACCGCTATTCTCGCCAGGTTCTCTTCGCCCCCATCGGCGTCGCCGGCCAGCAGCGGCTCGCCCGGGCGCACGTTGCCATCGTCGGTTGCGGTGCCATGGGCGCGGCCTCCGCCTCGCTGCTCGCCCGCGCCGGCGTAGGCACGCTCACCCTCATCGACCGCGACTTCGTCGAGCCCTCCAACCTCCAGCGCCAGGTCCTCTTCGACGAGTCCGACGCCCGCGACTCCCTCCCCAAGGCTGAGGCAGCCCGCCGCCACATCGCCCTCTTTAACTCCCGCGTCACCGTCCATGCACGCATCAGTGACCTCACCCCAACCAACATCGCCGGCCTTATTCCCTCATCCGTTCAGCTCATCCTCGACGCCACCGACAACTTCGAGACCCGCTACCTCATCAACGACTTCGCCGTCCAGCAGGGCAAGCCCTGGATCTACGCCGCCGCCATCGGCGCCTACGCCGCCACCATGAACATCCTTCCGGCATCTGCTCCCTGTTCCCTGTTCCCTGTTCCCTGCCTCCCCACCGCCTGCCTCGCCTGCATCTTTCCCAAGCCGCCCACCGGAAACGTCGACACCTGCGACACCGCCGGCATTCTCTCCACCGCCGTCAACCTCGCCGCCTCCATTCAGGTTACGGAGGCGCTCAAGTTCCTTACCGGCCTGCCCCACCTCATGCGCCGCACGCTACTCTCCTTCGACCTGTGGACCACCAGCAACTCAGGCTCGCTCGACCGCTCCGAGATTGCCGCCGCCACGCCCCGCCCCGGTTGCGAGGTCTGCGGCCAGCGCATCTTCACTCACCTCGCCGGGCAGAACCGCGCCCACATCACCCTCTGCGGCCGCGACTCCGTCCAGATCCACGAACACCACCGCCCCGTCGACTTCGCCGCCATGCGCGCCCGCCTCGCCGCGCACGCCGACATTCAAGATCTCCGCTCCAACGACCTCATCCTCCGCTTCCGCCGCGGTCCCCACACCTTCACCCTCTTCGCCGACGGCCGCGCCATTGTGCAGGGCACCACCGACATCACCGTTGCGCGCTCCCTTTACGCGCGCTTTATCGGCGCCTAGAGTCCTGCCCGCATCCCCATCCCTATGAAAAACCTCGCCCTTCGCCGACAATGTCGGCAATCCAACGCAACCTTTTCCCTCAACCCAACCTCCTACTCCTTAGGTGGACAAAAATCCCGAACCCCGGCACATGCGATACGCTTGAATCAGGCGAGAGTCCGGCGAACACACAACCCGGAGCCAAACCCCAATGAACACCGAAGGCCAGCTGATGACGCAAGGTCCACCCGCCAAACCAAACCCTGGGCTATTCAAGCGCAACCCGCCCATCGCCGGGGAGGCCGAAGCCATCGAAGCCGCCAAGAACGGTGATGCTGAGGCCTTCTCCCGCCTGTACGCGCTGCACAAGCGCCGCGTCTACACTCTCTGCCTGCGCATGCTCGGCAACGTATCCGAAGCCGAAGACATGACCCAGGAGGCGTTCCTGCACCTCTTCCGCAAGATCGGCAGCT
>CAZAXI010000339.1:0-3415 GCA_964489045.1 uncultured Granulicella sp.
GGCCGTTGGGCAGGCCGATGCGCATCATGAAGTACTCGGTCGCCTTGCCCACGCCGTCTTTGCCGCCGGTGACGCCTACGCCATCACCCTGGGTGTAGACGCCCCACCACTTGAAGTAGAACTCCGCCCACTCCGGCAGGACCGCGGCGCGGCCCTCGCGCGCGAATTGGCGCACCTCCTCCCAGGCCTCCCACGGGTTCTTGGCGAGCTTAAGGCGCTCGGCCTTCTGGGCCTTGGTTTCTTTGGCGGCCGGCGTTGCGGCCAGCGGCGATGCAGCGGCGAGGTCGGTCATATGGTTTCCCTGAAGATCTCTTGCTCGAATGGCTGAAAATGAGTTGAGTGGCGGCGACTAGGTCGCAGGCTCAAATAAGAAAACGCCCAGCGGATTTGTGGGCGCTCGTGCGGCTTGTCTGAGCTTCGTGGAATGAGATATTTACGAGGCGGGACAGAGGCGGCAGAGCGCGGCTGCACAACAACAGCTCGAGCAGCACACGCACCGGTTCTGGCAGCACATCCTCATTACGTCCAGTTTAATCGCGTTCCCCGGTTGGCGTCAAGGTCGACGTTGAGGTTCAGGCACTCCGGCGCCCGGTTAGTGTGGGCCGTTCTCAGTCCGCCTCAGCCAGCGACATTTTATGGCGCACATCGGAGCCGCGCAGCCAGAAGATCACATCCTCCGCGATATTGGTGGCGTGGTCGCCCGCGCGTTCCAGGTTGCGCGAGATCAGGATCGCGGTCAGCGCCTGCACGCTTACCTGCGGGTGCTGCTGCATCACTTCCACCAGCTCCGCCTGGACCGCCCGATTCATGTCGTCGACATTGTCGTCCATCATCAGCACACTTTCGGCCATTCTCGCGTCAGCCTCGAGCAGCGACTGGATTGCTGTACGAATCATCACGCCGGTCTTCTCGCCCATCTCCTGAATATCGACCGGGAGCGAGATTTCGGGCGCATCTTTCATCGCCTGGGCCCGTTCGGCGATGTTGGCGGCCTGGTCGCCAATGCGCTCCAGGTCGCCGTTGATCTTGATCACCGACAGGATGAAGCGGAGGTCGATCGCCATCGGCTGCTCTTTTGCCAGCAGGTCGTAGGCCATCTCGTCGACGATGGTCTCAGCCGCGTTGATCGCTTCCTCAATCTCGAGCACGTGATTGCAGAGCGCCACGTCGCGCTCCAGGTACGCCTCGACCGAGAACTCCAGCGCCTGCTGCGAAAGCGCCGCCATCGCCAGCAGCTTGTCCTTCAATGCGGCCAGTTGTTGATGAAAATTAATGCGCGGCATCGCTTCGCCTCCTGGCGGCGGAATACTCCGTGCCTCTATTGTGACGCAAATGTAAAACAGGCGTGTGAATATGCGGGCCGAGAGTAGCCGCAGAGATACCCGGGAGATGCGGCGAGAGGCGGCGGACGGTGGCGAAGGGTCAGGTCCCGAAGACGGCGTGGATGTAGTTGCCGTAGCCGACGATCACGGTGGACCCGACCAGCAGCAGCAGCCCGCAGGTGACCAGCAGCTTGGTGCGCATGCTGGTGCCGTGCCACTCCCTGAGCACCAGACCCCAGAGGGTGGCGAAGATGATGATCGACGCCATGTGCAGGGTCCAGGAGGAGAAGTCGTACTTGCCCATCTTGGTCTGGCCCATGGAGTAGAAGAAGAACTGGAAGTACCAGATGACGCCCGCCATGCCGGCGAAGATGTAGTTGGAAAAGAGGGTGGCCGGGGCGAGGCGGTCGTAGGTGGAAGCATCGAGCGGATCGAAGTCCACGAGCGTGTCGCCGGAGGTTGCGGCAGCGCGCATGGGGTTGATTCCGGGCTGTCCGAAGAACTGCCGAACGGAGCCGTTCTGGAAGATGAGGATGGCCGACCAGATGAAGTTGGTGAAAAACCCTCCCCAGAGGACGACGATGAGGATGGGGAGGTTCTTGAGGACCAGGCGCCCGGTCATGCCGGCGGCGATGAGGCGGGTGGCGGTGAGGTCGCCGATGGGCTTGCCGGCAGCGAGCCCGAAGGCGAAGAAGGAACTCATCAAGCCGGCGAGAATGGCGATGGCGATGCCCTTGCCGAAGTTATAGTCGCGCTCCCCGGCTTCGAGCTTCTCTTCCGGGGTGATCTCATTTTCCTTGGAGTAGCCGGCGGCGCCGTTGACGGCCACGCCAATCAGGCAGACGAGGACGCCAAGCAAGATGATCTGGCCGGAGGTCTGGTGCAGCATGATTGCGATTTCGCGTTGATAAGTCGGTGGTATGCGATGGACGAAGGGCGGGACCAGGGTGCCGAAGAAGGCGCAGAGGCCGAGGGCGATGGCGTAGCCGAGCGCGATGCCGAGGTAACGGATGGCGAGGCCGAAGGTGATGCCGCCGACGCCCCAAAGCACGCCGAAGAGGAAGGCGTAGAAGACGTCTTTGGGATTGGTGGCGTAGGTGTCGCGCAGGATGCCGTAGGCATTGGGGATAAAGATGGTGGCCAGCAGCGTAGGCGCGATAATCCATGCGGCGAAGCCCTGGATAGGCCAGTAGACCTCCCACGACCAGCGTTTGATTCGGCGGAATGGGATGAAGTTGGTGGCGGAGCAGAAGCCTCCAATCCAGTGAAAGATGACGCCGAGAAATGGATTCGGTCCCACAGTACCTCGCTCTAGCGAAAGTGTTCGACTTAGCCGGGTACCATCCTACCTGAGCGGATTCTATTGTGGAAATAGATTGTCTATTGGACTAAGGTGGATACCGAGGGCACAAAGGCTTAACACCGATCAACACCGATGGATACCGATTAGACGATTGCGACCACGGATTTGTACGGATGACACGGACTAGAAACAAGCCAACGGTTTCCGGTTCAGTTGCGCAGGAAAAACCGGTAAGTGAGGGGTCGGGTTTTGCGAGTTGCGCTGTTTATCACTTGTTATAACGACACGCTTTTTCCCGAAACGGGCAAGGCAGTGGTGCGGGTGTTGGAGCGGTTGGGGCACTCGGTGGAGTTTCCGGCAGGGCAGACCTGCTGCGGGCAGATGCACTGGAACACAGGCTACCAGGAAGAGGCGTTTCCGCTGCTGAAGCGGTTCGTCGACCAGTTCAAGCACGCAGAGGCGGTGGTGAGTCCGTCGACCAGTTGTGTCGCCATGATGCGCGACCACTATCCGATTATGGCGGAGCGGCTGAAGGACGAGAACCTCAAGGCCGAAGTGGCAAAGCTGCTGCCGAGGGTGTGGGAGTTCTCGGAGTTCCTGACCAAGAAGCTGGGGCTGGAAGATGTGGGCGCGTACTATCCGCATCGCGTGACCTACCACGCGAGCTGCCATGGGCTGCGCAGCCTGCATATTGGCGACGGGCCGATGAAGTTGCTGCGCGCGGTGCGGGGGATTGACCTGGTGGAGATTGAGAACCTGGAGCAGTGCTGCGGGTTTGGCGGGACGTTCG
>CAZAXI010000340.1:0-3405 GCA_964489045.1 uncultured Granulicella sp.
CGGATCGCGTCCAGCAGGCTGGTCTTGCCGTGATCGACGTGGCCCATCACCGTTACTACTGGCGAGCGCGTAATCTCCGCCATCCCGGTCGTATCTTCCAGGAAGCCTTCGATCGCCTCGTTCTCCAATTGCTCTTCCACCGAGATCACGGTGGCGTCCGCGCCGAACTGCCGCGCCACGTCCTTCACCGTCTCGCTGTCCAGCGACTGGTTCACGGTAACGAACACGCCCTTCATCAGCAGCGTCGCAATCAGGTCCTTGCCGCGGACCTCCAGCTTCTCCGCCAGGTCCTTTACGCTGATGCCTTCGGTCACCGTGATCGTCTTGGTAATCGGCAGCGGCTCCGACGAGATCATCGCCCCGCCATACCGCGGCGGCGGCTGGAAGCCCTTCATCGGGCCTTCCTTCACCTTTTCGTAGCGCTGGCCTCCGCGCCGTTGTCCCGGTCGCGCAGCCGGCCGCATTCCGGTCGGCGACTCGCCCGGTCCAGGCGGCACACCCAACCCACCCGGACGCGCCCCAAACCCTGGGCGCGCTCCCGGCGTAAACCCTGGCCGTCCCGGCGCACTTCCCGGTGCACCCGTTCCCGTCGGAAAGCTCCGGGTCGGATGCATCGGCCGCCGTGCCCCCGGCGCCATCGACGAAGGCCGCGAACCCGGCGCTCCCGGGGCCTGCGGGCGCGGACGCTCGAAGATCGGTCTGCCCCGCTGAATTCCACCCGCTGCACCTGCCGGAGCCAGGTAAATCGGTCTTGGCCCCGTCTGCGGCATCACCACCTTCCGCATTGCGGGAGCGGGTGCGCTGGCAGTGGTATCTTCGACCGCCAGCGTTTCGTCCAGCCCTTCCACCACACTCACAATTTCCGCTTCAACCGCCGCAACCTCGGGCGGCGCAATCGGGGCCGCTGTAACTTCCGCTGCTGCCGGCGCGGCCGCCACTGGAGCCACCGGATGCGCCACATGCTTCGCCGTAGCCGGAGGAACTGCCGCCGCCGGAGGAGCCACCGCTGGGTGTGCTGCCGCTGGGTGTGCTGCCGCAGTCGCATGGGCCGTTGCCGGGGGAGCAACCACTACCGGCGGACGCGCGATCACGGGTCCCACGGGCGGCTTGCTCGCAATCGCCGGCGCTGGCGCCGGAGCCACAATCGGGGCGCTGGGTCTCGGCTGAGGCACAACCCGCCGCGGAGGCGCCGCTTCCACAGCCGGTCTTGCTGCAACTGGAGTGCTCACCGGTGCGGCCGGCTTGGCTGGGGCAACCGTTGTACTTGCCGCTGGCGGCCGGGCAGCCACGGCTGCTGGACGTTGCGGCGAACTGCGCGCCTGCTCCTGCGCCAGCTTCCGCTCCATGATCAGTCGCATCGCGTCGCCGGGCTTCGAGATGTGCGAAAGGTCGAATGCCGGCTTCGCTTCCACGGTCGGCTTCGCCGCCGCCGTGCCGCCGGCCTTCTTGCTGTTCAGATAGGTGCGCACCTTCTCGGCCTCATCGGCCTCAATTGAGCTTGAGTGCGTCTTTGGCTCGGTCACGCCAACGGCCGTCAGAGCGTCCAGAATGGACCTGCTCTTGACTTCCAGCTCCCGTGCCAGATCGTTGATTCGAACTTTGCTCATCCGTCCCTTTGTAAGTTCCTCTGCGGCCTTAACTGTTCATATCAGCCTCATTGAAGGTTGAATCTGTTCCAACCCCATTATTATCCCCGAAATTGCAATCTCCGAAACCGCAGATTGCGCTCCAGGCGCTTCGTTTGCGTGCGCTGCGCTTCTACTCGCCGCGTTCCTTCTCATTCTCGTCCACGCCTTCCTCCGACACTTCCTGGCTCTCGTTCACCAGCGAATCCACAGCGTCGTTCTCCAGCTCGATCTTCTCTTCCCGTGCGTCCGCGTCGCTCAGTGCATCGCTCTCAGAGTCCGCCTCCTCCGCCTCGGCAATCTCTTCGGCCGAGACGTCCTTCGCCTCCGCAACCGCGCCAACCTCGCCCGCCTCCGCCGCCAGAATCTCCTCCGGCGTCTGCTCCTCGGACTTCACTTCCGCCGGTTCAGGCCGCTCTTCGCCCTCCTCGTACTGGCCGAAGTAGTGCCGCACCGCCACCGAAATCTTCTCCAGCGTCTTCTCGCCGATGCCCGGAATCTCTTCCAGTTGCTCCGGCGTCATGTCCGCCAGCGCTTCCACCGTGGTCACGCCCGCCGCAATCAGCTTCTCGAGAATCCCATCGCCCAGCGCGGTAATCTGTTCAATCGGCGTGGTCGCACCACCGCCCATCGCGGCCATCTGCTGCTCCACTTCCTGGCGCTTCTCTTCCTCGCTCTTGATGTCGATCTTCCAGCCCAGCAGCTTCGCCGCCAGCCGGACATTCTGGCCTTTTTTCCCGATCGCCAGGGAAAGCTGGGTGTCGTCCACGATCACTTCAATCTGCTTGTCGGCCAGGTCCACAATCGATACCTTGCTCACCTTTGCCGGCTGCAGCGCCTTCTCCGCAAACGTCGTAATCTCCTCCGAGAACTCGATAATGTCGATCTTCTCGCCCCGCAGCTCACGAATGATCGATTGCACGCGCATGCCCTTCATGCCTACGCACGCGCCTACCGGGTCCACGTCCTTGTCGCGGCTCATCACCGCAATCTTGGTCCGCTCGCCCGCCTCGCGCGCAATCGCACGGATCGTCACCGTGCCGTCGTAAATCTCCGGGACCTCGCTCTGGAACAGGTTCTGCACCAGCCCCGGAGCCGCCCGGCTCACAATCACCTGGGGCCCTTTCGCCGCGCGATCCACCCGCAGCAGCACCACCCGCACCCGCTCGCCCACCGCAAACTGCTCCAGCCGCGATTGCTCGCGCTTCGGCATCCGTGCCTCCGCCTTGCCCAGGTCGAAGATCACGTCCATCGGCTCCAGCCGCTTCACCGTCGCATTCAGCACCTCGCCCGCGCGGTGGTTGTACTCCAGAAACACCGTGTCCCGCTCCGCCTCGCGCACCTTCTGGAAGATCACCTGCTTCGCCATCTGCGCCGCAATCCGCCCCAGCGGCGACGTGTCCTTGTAGAACCGCAGTTCGCCGCCCACCTCCACCTCCGGCGCCAGCGCGCGCGCCTGCTCCAGCGTCAACTGGTTGATCTCGTCCTCCACCTGCTCCGGCCCCTCCACCACCGTCTTGAACACATACGCGCGAATCTCGCCCGTCTCTTTGTCCATCTCGGCGCGCATATTCTCCTGCGTCTTGTAGTACTTCCTCGTCGCCAGCGCGATCGCGTCCTCGACCGCGCCCACCACTACCTCGGGCTCGATGCCTTTATCTTTGCTCAACGTCTCAATCGACTGATACAGAACACTCGCCATCGTCACTCACCTTCATCTAATGCAAAATCGTCTATTCCTCGAACCTCGAACCTCGAACCTCGAACCTCGAACCTCGAA
>CAZAXI010000341.1:0-3338 GCA_964489045.1 uncultured Granulicella sp.
CGAACTGGCGGACGGTTTCGTCGAGCGCGGTGCGGATGGTCTTGCGGTCGCGGATGTCGATCTTGACCGAGGCGACGGCCTCCTTGCCGGCGATGGCCTGGGCCTCCGCGCAGACGGCTTCCGCGGCCTTGGTGTCGCGATCGGCGACCATGATGTGGGCTCCGCGCTGGGCCGCGAGCAGAGCGACTTCGCGACCGATGCCGCTGCCTCCGCCGACGACCATCATGATGCGGCGGCTGAGTTCCTTCTCCGGGGGCTGACGGCGGATCTTCGCCTCTTCGAGCTTCCAGTACTCGATGCGGAAGGCTTCGGAGGCGGGCAGGGCGACATAGTTTGCGTAGGTCTTGAAGGCGCTGGCGGGTGCGGCGGCACCGGCCTGAGGAATCTCCTTGCAGTCGACTCCGGCACCGAGCGCTCCGGCTCCCTGCATGACGCCGATGGCGTTGGTGTAGAACTCGCCGGTGATGCGGGACTCGGTCTTATTCTTGCCGAAGCTAAACATGCCGATGCCGGGCACGAGGACCACGGTGGGGCTGGCGTCGCGGATTTTAGGCGAGTCGGGAAGGGCGTGGGCCTTGTAGTACTGGGCATACTCGGCGCGATAGGTTTCAAGCGCCAGGTCGATGAGTTCGTCGAGGTCCGCGACGTCGCCGGCGGGGTCCCACTTGACGAACATGGGGCGGATTTTGGTGCGGATGAAGTGGTCGGGGCAACTGGTGCCGAGGTGGGCGAGTTGCTCGGCGTGGGCCGAATTGACGAAGTCGAGGACGAGCGGGGAATCGGTAAAGCTGCCGATAACGCGCTGCTTGCGCGAGACCGCGCCGCGCAGGTGGGGCATGATCTTGAGGGCGATGGCGTTGCGGGAAGAGGGTTCGCGGCTGGCGAACTTGCTGCCGCCGAAGGGCCGGTATCCCGCGGTTTCAGCGTGGACGGCGATGAACTGGCCGAGTTGGTCGATGATGGTGATGGTATTGAGATAGCTCTCGCGCTGGGTTTCGCCCCAGGTAAAGAGGCCGTGGCCGCCGAGCACTACGCCGTCGCAGCCGGGGGTTTCGCGCACGATGCGGCGGAGCATCATGCCGAGTTCGAAGCCGGGACGCTGCCAGGGGAGCCATGCGAGTTTGTGGCCGAACTCCCGGTTGAACTCATCCATCTTGATTCTGCCGTTGGCGGAGGCGGCGAGGGCGATTCCCCAGTCGGGATGTAGATGATCGACGTGCGGGAAGGGAAGGTAGCCGTGCAGCGGGGTGTCGATGGAGGGGGCGACGGGATTATTGCCGAAGGTGCACTGGGCGTAGAGATCGACCAACTCGTCTTCGTACTCGACCCCGCGGTAGACCTTTTCGAGTTCGAGCAACTCGTCGAGACGAAGGGTGGCGAAGCCGGAGCGCTTGATGCTGCCAAGATCGCCGCCGCTGCCTTTGACCCAGAGGATCTTTCGGGTGACGCCATCGAGAGGGTCAACCTGATCGATTTTGGAGCTGGTGTTTCCGCCGCCGAAGTTGGTGATGCGCAGGTCGGAGCCGAGGAGGTTCGATCGATAGCGGAGCAGTTCGGGAGGGTCGAGCTTCGCGGCGGCTGCTTCATCCCACTTATCGTCGAGAAACCGGAGTTTTGTATTTGCTGTCATGGCGTTGCCTCGACGTTCGGGGACGGGAATTTAATCCCGTCCATCATTCCACATGCGGAGAGGGTAGGGCAATTATGCTTGGAACATGAACTTAGCGATAGCAATACCGGACCTTACGCAGAGGCCGTTGCGACTGACGGTGGAACGCACCATGGCGCTGCCGCCGGATGTTCTCTATCGAGCGTGGACAGAGCAGTTCGACCGCTGGTTTGCAGCGCCGGGAGTGGTTTTGATGAAGGCGGAGGTCGATTCCGTCTTCTTCTTCGAGACGCATTATGAGGGGCAACGCCATCCTCACTACGGACGCTTCCTAAGGCTGGAGCGTGACCGCCTGGTGGAAATGACCTGGCTGACCGGAACGCCAGGCACGCGGGGGTTCGAGACGGTGGTTACGGTAGAGCTGACGCATGAGGGCGCTGGCACGCAACTGCGCCTGACCCACGCGGGATTTCCCGATGAGGAGTCGAGAGACAGGCACGCCGAGGCATGGCCGGTGGTGCTGGAGCATTTGGAACGGCAGATGTCTTGAGGGGTGACTCGAAGGGCCCGAGGCTAAAGCCTCGTTGATTTGGCCTTGTTACCGCGGGAGGGTGTTAAAAGGGTTTGAATTCCGGGAAGGCATGCCCCAGGGGCTAAAGCCCGCGTTGATCTTGTAGCGTGATTGCCGGGACTAAAGTCCCGGCCTATCTTAAGGCCGAGCTTTTAAGCGGCCTCTGAAAGTCATAGTGAGGTGGAAGGCCGGCGTAGTCAGAGGTGAAGCTGTCAGCGGGCCTCGGGGTGTAGCTTCTTCAATCGTGCCTGCGCCTTTTTCTGATCCCTCTGGGTCTTCTTCAACTGCTTCTTCTGTTGCTTCTGGTAGGCCTTCATCGACTTCTCCGCGTTCTTGTGCGCGGGGTTCTGCCCGGGATTGGGAGCAGCAAGGGCAGCGGGCGGCACGGACAGCGCCAGACCGAGAGAGAGCAGCAGACTACGAGCCACGATTTTCGTCACAGGTCACCGAGTATGAGTTCTGGGTGGATTGTACCGCGCAGGCGGCTCGCGACGGGGTATCTTTTCGGGTGCGCGGGCGGATGGTTGCGTGCGCTGGGTGGACCTATTCGGCGGCGATGGCGTCGTTCGCGAAACGCTTCATCAAAGCCTCGGGGATGAGGCCGCTGACGGTGTGCAGGACTCGACCGGAGCGACTGATATAGAGCGTGGTGGGAAGCAGGACAACGTGGCCGAAGGTGTTGCGGACGGGCTTGGAGGTGCGCAGGAGCGGGTAGGAGATGCTGTCCTGGGAGGCGAGAATGCCTGCGTTGCGAAACTCATCGGGGTCGTCTTCGATGCCGATGACGGCGATTTCGGGATGGTCGATTTGGAGGCGTTGAAGCCAGGGCATCTCCGCGCGGCAAGGGCCGCACCATGGCGCCCAGAAGTTGACGATGACGGCCTTACCCTGGGTGGTCTCGGGCGGGAAGGGCGAGCCGTCGAGGTTCTGGAGGGCGAGGCTGCTGATCTGCACGTGGCTGGGCGGCGAGTAGTGGGTGGTGCGGAGGTAGAACCACGCGGCGAAGGCGAGAAAGGCGATGGCCGGAAGCCGCCTGAGCCAGAGTTCGCGGGTGGAGGGCTGGGGTGGTTGGGGTAGGCTCATAGTCATCGCGGGACGCGCGAATTGGTGGAGGCGGCGGGAGTCGAACCCGCGTCCGAAACTACCTTCAACAGAGAG
>CAZAXI010000342.1:0-3321 GCA_964489045.1 uncultured Granulicella sp.
TCGCCATCGCCATGAGCGCCGTGTCGCTCTACTACTACCTGCGCGTGCTCAAAGCCATGTACGTGGCTCCTCCACCACCCGCCGCCAAAGAATTCCGCTCGCCAATCCTCAGCCAGATCCTGGTGGCCGCCCTCGCCGCCGCCGTCATTCTGCTAGGCTGCGCCCCCCATCTCCTGCTCAAATCGATCCTCGCGGCAATCCAAGCCTCCGGCCTCTAGCTATTTAGCTCGACAGCCCGGGCCTCGATAAGCAAATCTCTGTGATCTCTCTTTTTTGCTCTGTGTTCTCTGTGATTCGCTTTTCCGCATAATCACGGACCCCCACCAGCCCCACCACCGTCATACGCCTTCCACAACTCCAGATACGCCACCAACCTCACCACGTGAAAAAAATCGGACGCCACCAGATAAAGGACCGTCACCACCCCATACCACCGCAACATAAAGTCCGGCGTCGCCACGCTCGCAAACGGCAGCGGGCAAGCCGAGAACGCGATCGCCAGCACCACCAGCGCGATCTTCACAATCCCCATCACCAGGTTGATCTCCACCAGCTTCCCCCGCACCGGCCCCAGCTTGAACGCCGCCGCCAGGCTCTCTCCCGCGCCCAGGTTGCGCAGCATCGCCAGCAGCGGCGCCACCGACAGCGCCCAGCTCACCACCGCCCACAGCGTGAACATCCCCAGCGTCGTAACGATCGCAAGCGCGCAGTAGAGCACCAGGTTAGGCTCCAGCCCCGCCGCAATCGGCCCATTCACCGCATACCCCGCAGCCGCCCGCAAGCACGCGAACCACGCCACAAAGCTCCCCGCCAGGGCCGTCACCCGCAACGCCTGTAGCACCATCACCGTCCCCGGCCGCGCCTGCAATCGCGTGTCGACCCGCCGCAGCACGGCCACCCGCCCCAGCGACGACACCATCACCCATACCACCAGCAGCAGCGGCCCCAGCCACTCCGCAACCCGCAGCACTCCAGGCATCAGCAAGCCGGCCGTCTGCGACAATGTTGCCGCCGCGCTCATCGGGTCAAGAATCGACATCCGCTTCAACGCATCAACATCCACCGGCGTCGCACGCCACACGCGCAGCGCCTCGTACCAGATCAGCGCCGCCGCCGGTGCACCAAACGCCCAGCGCCACAGCACCTCCAGCGCCGTCAGCGAAGGCCGCTTCCAGCACGCCGACAGCGTATGCACAAACGACTGCGTCCCCCGCACCGGCACCGGATGCCCCATGATCACTGAGGCGGAGCCGAAGTTATCGTGGGGTTTCTCTCTGTCATCCATCTCCACTACTTCACCACGACATTCACCAGCTTGCCCGGCACCACAATCACCTTCACCACCGTCTTGCCCGCCAGCCGCGCCACCACCTTCGCGTCCGCGAGCGCCGCCGTCTTGATCGTCGCCTCGTCGCTACCCGCAGGCACGGTTATCACCGTCACCAGCTTGCCATTACTCTGCACCGGAATCTCCACCTCGGCCTCGCGCGCCAGTTCCGCATCCGCCACCGGCCACGCAACCCGAAACACCGCGCCCTCACCGCCGATCTCCTCCCACAACTCCGCCGCAAGAAACGGCGCAAACGGCGCCAGCATCAGCACCAGGTTGCGAAAGACATCAGCCACCACCCCCGGCGAAACCTCGCCCGCATCCATCGCCGCCTCATTCGCCGCAATCGCATTCACCAGTTCCATAATCGCCGCAATGCAAGTGTTAAAGTGCCATCGTCCGCTGAAGTCGAGCGTAATCTTCGCAATCGTCTGATGCAGTTTGCGCAGCAGCGCCTGCCCCGCCGCACCCCGTTCTTCTGCCTTGCTGACTTGCTGACCTTCTGCCTTGCCGCCTTGCTGACCTGCTGACTCGCTGACCCGCTCGCTCGCTGTCTCACCGTACTTCATCGTCAGCCGGTACACGCGGCTCAGGAATCGGCTAATCCCCGCAACCCCATCCTCCTGCCAATCCAGGTCCCGGTCCGGCGGCGCCGCAAACAGCGCATACATCCGCGTCGCATCTGCCCCATAGCGCTCGATCATCAAGTCGGGCGACACCACGTTGCCCTTCGACTTCGACATCTTCGCGCCATCCTTGATCACCATCCCCTGCGTAAACAGCCGCGCCGCGGGCTCATCGTTCGCAATCATTCCCAAATCCCGCATCACCTTCGTCCAGAATCGCGAGTAGATCAAATGCAGGATCGCGTGCTCCACCCCGCCGATGTACTGGTCGATCGGGAACCAGTAATTCGCCTTCGCCGAAGCAAACGGCGCGCTCGCATTCTTCGCATCCGTATACCGGTAGAAGTACCAGCTCGAGTCGACGAACGTGTCCATCGTGTCCGTCTCGCGCCGCGCCGGACCGCCGCACACCGGGCAGGTCGCATTCACAAACTCTGCAATCCGCCCCAGCGGCGAACCGCCCTGCTGCGTAATCTCCACCTGCGCCGGCAACACCACCGGCAGCGCGCTCTCCGGCAACGGGACCACCCCGCCCGCCTCCACACCCGCATGGCCATTGGTGCAGTAAACCATCGGAATCGGCGTGCCCCAGTACCTCTGCCGGCTCACGCCCCAGTCCTTCAGCCTATATGTAACCGTTTCAGTACCAAATCCGTTTGCCTTGGCAAACTCCGCCATCTTCCGCTGCGCTTCCGCGCACGTTTCACCCGTCCACACTCCCGAATCCACCAGCACCGAATCATCTTCGGTTACATATGGCAGCACTGGAAGCCCGCCATCCAGCCCAGAGCGTTCGTCATCGCCTCCGAAGCGTTCGCCATCCAGCC
This sequence comes from uncultured Granulicella sp., assembly GCA_964489045.1. GTDB lineage: Bacteria > Acidobacteriota > Terriglobia > Terriglobales > Acidobacteriaceae > Edaphobacter. The sequence continues at coordinate 2,784 of CAZAXI010000342.1, forward strand.
CAGAGCGTTCGTCATCCACCCCAGAGCGTTCGTCATTCTGAGCGAAGCTCAGAATCTCCGTATTTCGCCCTTGTTCTCCTCGTTTCGGCACAATCACCCGCCGCACCGGCAACCCATACTTCCCCGCGAACTCGAAGTCCCGCTCATCATGCGCCGGAACGCTCATGATCGCGCCCGTCCCATAATCCGCCAGGATGTAATTTGCAACCCAAATAGGCACAAGTTCGCCATTGAACGGATTCACCGCAAACCGCCCCGTATCCACGCCATGCTTCTCGATCGCGCCCAGGTCCCCCGCCTCGCGCGCGGCCTTCTGCTGTGCCAGCATCTCCTCAATCTGCCCCGTCAGCACCTTGTCGCACGCGGCAAAGCTCTTCGCCACCGCATGCTCCGGCGCCAGTTGCACGCTGGTCGCCCCGAAGATCGTATCCACCCGCGTAGTAAACACCGTGATGCTCTGCGGTTCCCTGTTCCCTGCTCCCTGTTCCCTGTTCCCTGCTCCCTGTTCCCTGTTCCCTGCTCCCTGTTCCCTGTTCCC
>CAZAXI010000343.1:0-3273 GCA_964489045.1 uncultured Granulicella sp.
ACTGCATTCGCCTAAGCGGGCAGTTTTGGATCAAGGACTTACCCGGCCGAAGCCGGATATGTGTCCTCGAACTTGATGGCGCTCTAGTTTTCGTCTGGTGCTTGCTGATGCCTATTTGATTTGGCCAGGCTCTCGATTATTTCTTGCCGTCTAGAGCCAAACTCAACATTCCGTTAGAGTTCAGCTTCGACTTTCGAGGGCACTCAGAAGCGAGTGACGTTTTTGCGCGAACTTTTCAATGTTATCCAAATTCCGGTGGCATGTCAAGCGGAAATCAGACTTTCTTGAGATTTCCAGCCGCTTTCAATCGGTTCGGGGCCGCATCTCGCGAATCCCCCTGGAATAACCCTGTTCGCAACAGCGCAACAATAGCAAATAACCGGACGCCCGACAACGGGCGCGGAGCACTCAGCTCCTGAACTTCCTAGATTCAAATGCAGTGGCTTGGGTTTAGATGTCAGCCAGCCCTTACTTCCAGGCTATCGGCCGCGATCAAAACGCTTGGACTGCGCTCCGTCGTTCCCTTAGCAAGCAGCTCCCGGTTACACCAATCCAACCAGAGCCACCCAATCATGCCGAGGTGCGAAGCAGTTACTTCTCTTGCCTACTAAGAATACCGCACTTCCGCGCGGCGGGCAAATTCCGCGAACCGCATTCAACAACTGCGCGCCCAATCGCAGCCAAGTTAGAGTATCAGTCCGAACCGGCTGCAACAAGGCTGAGACTGTGGAGAACCTGTGGAACGAAAGACAGCCGGAGCTTTCCAGGAAAGACAGTTGCACCGGGAATGGGGCACAGCAAGCGCCCCCGCAGACCCTGAATCCCCGGTAAAGTCGCGGTTTTGCCAAGAAATATAGTTTTGGATGTCGGCGCAACACGCTGAAAGCAGATGGGTTCATTCCGTTCGTAAGCTCCGGCAGCACGAGCGAAGCCGGCGCGGAAAACAGAGGGAGTCACGCCATGAGACTTGCATCGTTTGCTATCGCTGTCACGCTTGCTTTCACTCCGGCCGTTATTTTTGCCCAGTCGGCCCCCAACCGTCCCGATCCCACCATCAACCAGCGCAAGGAGAACCAGCAGGACCGCATTGCGCAGGGCGTGAAGAGCGGGGAACTCCGGGCCGGCCAGACCGCGCGCCTCGCACACCAGGAAGCCGGGATCAACAAGGAAGAACGCGGCATGCGCGCGCAGGACAACGGCCACTTGACTTCCCAGGACCGCAAGGTCATCAGCCACCAGCAAAACGTGGAGTCCCGGCGCATCTACCGCGACAAGCACTAAGGGGCGAGACTTGTAGAAGCTGCACCACCGAAACCTCCCCAGAATCAAAGGCCGCCGAGAGAGTTTTCTCGGCGGCTTTTTTTTGCGCTGCGTCCCGCTGACGGGTCCGCACTCTCCATATTCTGTTGAATTCAGGCGCGGTTGGGTGAATGATGGTGCCGCGATCCGACTGGAGTCTTTCGGGTTGTTGGAGCTATTTATGCTCACGGACCTGTTGCGCGTTCTGCTGGTGTCCGCTCTTTTTCCAACCCTTGCCGTAGCGCAACACAAGCATGTTTTTGTCCTGCAATTCGGGTCGCCAGTGGCGGGCGAGCCATTCTCCGCGACGCGCACGTTGGACTACGAGCCGGCGGTAAACTCCACCGACCCGGTCGCATACCACGCGGAGGAGAAGGTCTTTCGCGATTCTGCGGGACGGATGCGATCGGAGATCAAATACGCCAATCAACTACCCGTCGTGTATATCTACGACTTCGTTGGTCACATGTTCTACCACTGGACCGTCGGCGATACGGTGGTGACCAGCGCCCGGATCAATGAAGCGGTTTGGGGCGCAAATTTGTCGACTCCGGAGAAGCTGGACGCGGACGCGCCGCTGATTGAGGGGATACCGGTCCGTCACACTCACCAGGTCACAGGCAAGGATTCGATCGAGGAATCAATCGATTACTGGTATGCGCCCAGCCTGCATGTGGACATGGTGACCGTCACCGACCAGCCGGGAGTGGGCAAGACGACCTTGCGATTTGTGGATGTCCGCGCGGGTGAGCAGGATCCGGCGCTCTTTCGCGTTCCTCCGGGAATGACCGTTGAAGACAACAAGCAGGCGCCGCCGCGCCCGGTGGTCGCCGCGGATGTTCCGCCAGGGCCGGTGCAGACCGGCACGGCTCCCGCACCCGGCGCGGCTGCTCCTGCTTACGCCAACGACCCCAAATTCCCGAAGGCGCTGGCATCGGCGAAGGAGCCGCGCTTGCCCACGGACGAGCGGCTGGCACGCTGGAAGAACGCCAGCAAGATCGCCAAGGGCCAGTGCGAGGAGTGCCTGGAACAGATGATCAGGTTACAGAACGTGCAGTCGCAGTGGAAGGACGTGGTGAATACGGCGAACCAACTGGACGGGATCGCGACCACTCCGAGCGAGAAGCTCTTTGCAGAGTCGCAGCGAGGGTCGGCGCTGCTGCATAACAACAACGACGAGCCCAAACCGGAGCAGGTGAAAGAGGCGGAGGCGTCGCTGCGCTCGGCGCTGGCGATCGCTCCGAAGAGCGCCAACCTGGCGTTCCTCGAGGGGCGCGCGCTGGCGATGCTGGGCCGTGACGACGAGGCGAAGGCGATGTTTCAGAGTTACCTTGACCTGGCGGGGATGGCGGACCCGTACCGGACGCGGGCTGAACATTTCATCGAGAACCCGCGGTTGGCGGCGCTGCGCATGGCCCCGGCGTTTACCCTGACCACCAGTGAGGGCGAGCGGATCTCGCTGGATGACATGGGCGGCAAGGTGGTGCTGCTGGATTTCTGGGCGACGTGGTGCGGGCCGTGCAAGGAGTCGCTGCCGGAGATCCAGAGAATCGCAAAGAACTTCGCGGACCAGCCGCTGGTGGTCATCAGCATCAGCAGCGACAAGGACGAATCCGCGTGGAAGACCTTCATCCAGAGGAACAGCATGACCTGGCCTCAGTACCGGGACGCGGACGGCGCGCTGAGCCGCGCATATGGCGTGAACTTCATACCGCACTACTTCTCGATCGACACCGACGGGGTGCTCGAGAGCGTGAAGGTTGGCTCGGGCGCGGATGTCGAGGGCGAAGTGCGGAAGCTGTTGAACAAGGCGCGCGACGCGGAGAAGAAGAAGGCGAAGGCGTCAGACCGGGCGAGTGCGGGTGAGTGACGTCCCGTGAGCCGAAAAGCCGCCGCTTGCCAATCTGCGCCCACCCAGTTAGCATCCAACCTAAGAACCGGCCTGCTAAGCAGGTGCGGGGGAAACAACGCTGG
>CAZAXI010000344.1:0-3255 GCA_964489045.1 uncultured Granulicella sp.
CTACTTCTTTGCTGGCCATTGCGTTGGCCTCCTTGTCAATTGGCTTGCGAAATGTAGGAACAGATTGCGTCATGGTTGATTTGGACGAACGCGTCGAGTTGGATCCGGTGTATTTTGCCTGGGTCTATACCTTATTTAGGTTGCCGTTCACGCCGCTGGGGAAGAAGCCACCCGAGGTGGTACCAATGGCTGCGAGCGTAACGGTGGTGTTGCTGCCCGTGGCCGTCTCGGTACCGAACAGGATGGAATACACCTGCGAGATGGTGCGGGTGAAGGCAAACCCGGCGGGATTTGCGGTGCTGGCTGTGGTGGCGCCGGCAGTGGCGAAGAACCCTCCGCTGGCGGTTGGGCCGGCGCTGGAGGTGGCGCCGAGGTCGAAGGGGGCGACATCCGTCGTGTCTGCCTTGATGTAGGCCGCGATGGTGGGATTCTGGAGGGTGGTGAGGCGGAGGATTCCGGCATGGAGGCTGTCTGCACCCATGATCTGTCCAAGCAGGGTAATGTCGCTGCTGGAGAGACTGGGGATGATGCCCGCGTATGCGGTTACCCCAACGTCCTCCAATAGCCTGGCGATCGACAGGGCGTTGGTCGTGGTGATGGTCCCAAAGCCGGCGAGATTGATTGCCGGCCTGAATACGGCTGAAACGCCGAGCAGGCCGAGCAGGGTGCTGACATGGTTCTTCTCGTCGTAATAAATCTCGTTGATCATGTCGGTGATCTGCTGGCCGTTGGGGACGCCAGTGATGCCACTGAACGACAACGCGGCGGGCGCATTGGTGACGGCGCCGCTGTTGGTGACGGCAGTCCCGGTCAGATCTGTGCCTCTGGCGATGAAAGAGTAAAAGGTAGCCTGCAAGTACTTCACATTGAGGGCGAAATTGAGCATGTCAATTTGCGCTGTCGATGCAGTAGTGACCGCTACGGAATTGCTGGTGGAGCAACCCGACATCATTCCTGCGCCAGCCGCAGCGCCGGTCATACCGAGGGCAGCGAGAAAGTGCCTGCGATTCAGTGCGCGACCTGCCGCGATTTTCTTGAGCTTCCCGACCGATGCTTCCGGGTCGAGGATTTCGATTTCATTACTGGCCATTATGTGGGCCTCCTTACCAGTTGACGTGTGATGTGAACGATCAAATCGAATGCGATGGGCGGAGTTGGATTCCGGAAAAGGATTGGAGTGATTTCCTGTATTGAGTTTGTTTCCGTACGCAACTGTAAGCGCAAGACCGCATATAGCGCAAGACTCATTTTTAGGGGCCGGGAAGCAGCCGGGGAATCGAGGCAGGTTCCCTAGCTTTCAGGGGGCCTGGAAAACACGCAAAGGGGGCTTTTTTCAAGGAAATGAACGACTCCGCAGCCTTAGCGCCCGGCGGTACCTACCTGAGAAACGTGGTTGGGGTCCAGGCCACTGTATGCTGGAAAATGTGCTGGACAAGAACGCAATTTTCTGCCTGTGGCCCGATTTCCGAATGTTGATGCGTAGTGGTTTTCGTCTGCGCCGGCGCGGTCGTCGTGCCCCTGGGCCGGCTCCTGGAGTGTTTCTGCTGACTTCTGCGCTGGGTTTTGCGATTCTGGGCGGATGTTCCAGCCTGCGCCCGAAGCCGCGGGCCGAATACGTGTATGTGACGGCCAAGGAGACCTTTCTTCGCGACCGGCTGGCGGCGGTTACCAACCGCACGGGGACGGTGGAGAACGGCGAAAGGCTGGAGGTCGTGGAGCATGCGCGACGGTACTTCCGGGTGAAGACGCCCAAGGGCGAACAGGGCTGGATCGACGAGAAGGCGGTGGCGACGCAGGAGGTTTTCGACGCATTTCAGGCGCTGGGAAAGGCGTATAAGAGCAATCCGGCGGTGGTATCGGCGGTGGTGCGGGATGACGTGAACCTGCACCTTAAGCCGGGCCGGCAGACCGAGGTGTTCTACCGGCTGCCGGAGGGCGACAAGGTGCAGCTCCTGGAAAGGGCCACTCTGCCGAAGCCCGCGCCCGGCTGGGTGGCTTCCGTAAAGCCCTTGGCACCGGGGAAGACGGTCAGCGCAAGCGGAACTGCGGGAACCGGCACTCCGGCCGCGCCGCCGATTGCCATGGAGGACTGGTGGCTGGCGCGCGATGCGCAGGGGCGGACGGGCTGGCTGCTGTCGCGGTATGTGGATGTGGACGCGCCGGATTCGGTGACCAAGTACGCGGAGGGACAGCGGATCGTCGGGGCCTACCTGCTGGCAACGGTGAACGACCCAGGGGCCGATCAGGACGACAAAAACATTCCCATGTACCTGACCCTGATGGCGCCCTACACGGCGGGACTGCCGTACGACTTCGACCAGGTGCGGGTGTTTACGTGGAACTCGAAGATGCATCGCTATGAGACGGCGTTCCGCGAGAAGAACATCGAGGGGTACCTGCCGGTCAAGATCGATATGGAGAAGGACCCCTACGGGAAGGCGGTGGCGGCGCAGACTCCGCTGCCAACGTTTACCTACAAGGTGCTGGCCGCAGATGCGCCGCCGGTGGTTCCCGATCCGGCGACGGGGATGGTGACGCCGGGGCGGACGATTGCGAAGACCTATCGGTTGGAGGGGAACCTGGTGCGGCGGATAGCTCCGCCGGGGACCAAGGACGAGGCGGAGGCGCATCCGGTGGCGGAAGAGAAGAAGGCAAAGCCCGCGAACGCGAAGAAGAAGCGGTAGACTGCTTCGCATGAAGCATCGGACGCCGGTTGTGCTGTTTCTTTTCGCGTTCTGTCTTGCGGGGCAGTCTGTTCCTCAGCGGGGTCGAGGGCACTATTCCGTGGTGCTGAAGCTGCCGCTTACCCAGACGGCGAATGGTGTCGACGGTTATCTGGAGTTACTCGACGATTCCCGCCTGACGCCGAAGCTGCGGGACCAAACCTGGAACACGGGCGCTTTTGAAATCGGCATCGATGGGTTTCCCAAACGGAGCCTCTTTCCGTGATTCCAGCGCGATCAATCAGGCGTAAAAGGCGCGGATAGCCTCGACGACGGCCTGCTGTTCGTCGTCGCGGATCTCGGGGTAGATGGGCAGGGCGAGGACTTCGGCGGAGGCGCGTTCGGCGTGGGGGAAGTCGCCGGGCTTGTAGCCGAGGTCTTTGAAGGCCACCTGAAGATGCAACGGCACGGGGTAGTAGATTTCGCTCCCTATGCCATGGGCGGTTAGGTGATCGCGGAGGCGGTCGCGGCGCGGTACGCGGATGACGTACTGGTGGAAGACGTGGGTGGCGCGGGGATCGGTGAAGGGAAG
>CAZAXI010000345.1:0-3241 GCA_964489045.1 uncultured Granulicella sp.
CCTCCGGCCGCACCGGCAAGGTCTACAACCCGGCCACCGGCCAGGTGCAGGCGCTGGTGCCGCTGGCCAATCGCGCCGAGCTCGATGCCGCTGTCGCCGCAGCACAGGCTGCGTTTCCGGCGTGGTCCGCGCAGCCGCCGCTACGCCGCGCGCGCGTGCTCTTCCGCTTCCGCGAGCTCTTCGAGCAACGCATGGACGACTTCGCCCAGATCCTGACCTCGGAGCACGGCAAGGTGCTCTCCGACGCCAAGGGCGAGGCCACGAGGGGCCTCGAAAACATCGAGTTCGCCACCGGCATTCCGCAGCTTCTGAAGGGTGAGTTCACGGAGCAGGTCGGCGCCGGAATCGACTCGTGGTCCATGCGCCAGCCGCTGGGCGTCGTCGCGGGCATCACGCCCTTCAATTTCCCGGCCATGGTGCCGCTGTGGATGGCTCCGCTGGCGCTGGCCTGCGGTAACTGCTTCATTCTGAAGCCAAGCGAGCGCGATCCCAGCGCCTCGATCCTGATCGCCGAACTGCTCAAGGAAGCGGGATTGCCGGACGGCGTTTTCAACGTCGTCCACGGCGATAAGGAGGCGGTCGACAACATCCTGCAGCATCCGGGGATTGCGGCGGTGAGCTTTGTCGGGTCGACGCCGATTGCGGAGTACGTCTACACCAAGGGTACGTCGCACGGGAAGCGGGTGCAGGCGCTGGGCGGCGCGAAGAACCACATGATCGTGATGCCCGACGCCGACCTGGACCAGGCTGCGGACGCGCTGGTGGGCGCGGCGTATGGCTCGGCGGGCGAGCGCTGCATGGCGATCTCAGTGGCTGTCGCCGTGGGCAACAAGACCGCAGACGATCTGATTGCCAAGCTGAAGCCGCGCATCGCCGCGCTTTGCGTCGCGCCAGGAACTGAAGCCAACGCCGAACTCGGGCCGCTGGTGACGGGCGTGCATCTGGACCGCGTGAAGGGCTACCTGAAGCAGGGGCAGAGTGAAGGCGCGGAGCTGGTCGTTGACGGGCGCGAAGACAAGCTGCCTGCGGGCGAGGGCTTCTTCCTGGGCGCGTGCCTGTTCGACCACGTCAAGCCGGAGATGAAGATCTACAAGGAAGAGATCTTCGGCCCGGTGCTGGGCGTTGTACGCGTCAACAACTTCCAGACCGCGTTGCAGCTTACCAACGAGCACGAATACGGCAACGGGACTTCGATCTTTACCCGCGACGGCGACACCGCGCGTGCGTTTGCGCAGAGCGTGCAGGCGGGCATGGTTGGGATCAACGTGCCGATCCCGGTGCCGATGGCGTTCCACAGCTTCGGCGGATGGAAGCGGTCACTGTTCGGCGACCACGCCATCTACGGTCCCGAGGGCGTCCGGTTCTACACGCGGCTAAAGACCATCACGGCGCGCTGGCCAACGGGAATTCGCGCCGGCGTGGATACGAGCATGCCGACTCTGGGCTGACCGCAGCAGCGGCTCGCAGGGCAAGGACCTGGTCGAGGATGCGCTCGGACATCGCGCGTTTGCTCATCTCGGGGATGTCGACGGCGTGCTCGCGGGTGACAAAGGTGGCGGCATTCAAGTCGGAGTCGAAGCCGATGCCGGGCTGCGAGACATCGTTGAGAACGATAGCGTCGGCGCCTTTGGCTAGGAGCTTCTCGCGGGCGCGGGCGATGTTCGAGTCCATTTCGGCGGCGAAGGCGATGACTAGCGTGGCTTGTGTGTGTGCGGCGGCTAAGCTGCGGGCGTCCGCGACTGAGCGGAGAATGTCTTCCGTGGGCTCCAGGTCGAGATGGAGCGCGCCTTCGCGGCGGAGCTTTTCCTGCGCGACGGCGGGCATGCGGAAGTCGGCGACGGCGGCAGCGCCGATGACTACGGTTGCGCTGGGCAGGTGTTCCATAACGGCGGCGCGCATCTCTTCGGCAGAGGTGACGGGCACGAAGGCGCAGCCGGCGGGCGGCGTAAGCGCGGTGGGCGCGGAGACGAGAACGACCTGCGCGCCGCGCTGGCGGGCGGCTTCGGCAAGGGCATAGCCCATCTTGCCGCTGGAACGGTTGCCGAGAAAGCGGACGGGGTCGATGGCCTCGCGGGTGCCTCCGGCAGTGACGAGTATGGTCTCGCCGGCAAGGTCTTGTGCGGGCGCGGGTTGCAGGGCAGCCCGGATTGTGGCCAGCACGGCCTGGGCGATCGCGTCCACGTCTGCGAGGCGGCCGGAGCCGGTCATGCCGCAGGCCAGGTAGCCGCTACCGGGCTCGACGATGGTGACGCCGCGCCGGCGAAGCAACTCGACGTTGGCGCGGGTTGCGGGGTGGTTCCACATGTTCACATTCATCGCCGGCGCGACGATGACCGGTGCGGTGGTGGCGAGCAGCATGGTGGAGAGGAAGTCGTCGGCCAGGCCGTGGGCCATTTTGGCGAGGACATGGGCTGTGGCGGGCGCGATGACGATGGCGTCGGCGGCCTGCGCTTCGGAGATGTGCTCGATCGCGCCTTCGTCGTCGAGGCCGGTGGCGGGCTGACCGTCCTCACCCCACATGGTGGTGATGACCTTGTGGCCGGTGAGCGAGGAGAAGGTGAGCGGCTGGACGAACTCCTGTGCGGCGCGGGTCATGACGACGCGAACGTCGACTTTATTTTGCTGGAGTGCGCGGACGAGTTCGGCAGCCTTGTAGGCGGCGACTCCGCCGGTGACGCCGACGGTTACGCGTGATGCTCTTACGCTCTCGGCCGAATCGCTCATCGCTGTTCCACCCTACCCAATTATGCCGGGTAGCTGTACGCGTTGACCAGCTTCGACAGTTCCGCGCGGGTGGCGGCGTGTTTGGGATCGTCGGCCAGGTTGATGAGCTCCATGGGGTCGGCGTGGACGTCGAAGAGCATGGCGCCGTTGGCGGCGTTCTGGCCATATTCGGCGTAGCGCCACTGCTCGGTGCGGATGGCGGTGCCGTGGATGGTGCGGCCGTCCTCGCTCCAGATGCTGTAGGCCGGCTGGTCCCATTTGGGGCCGCGCGGGTCTTCGAGCAGAGGGACGAGGCTGGTGCCTTCGACGCCTGCGGGAACATCGAGCCCGGCGAGCTCGCACACGGTGCGGTAGATGTCCAGCGACTGCACCGTGCGCGTGCAGGTGCGGCCGTTCCCTTTGGCTCCCGGCATATCGATGATGAGCGGGACGCGTGTGCCGCCCTCAAACAGCGAGCCGGCTTTGGACCACTTGCCCTTCTCGCCGAGCTGGTAGCCGTGGTCGGCGACGAAGACGA
>CAZAXI010000346.1:0-3238 GCA_964489045.1 uncultured Granulicella sp.
GCGTCATCTCCCGCGTCCTCGGCGTTCGCGCCGGCAGCGCCTTCACCTTCGCCGCAGCCACTCCCGGCGAAGAGACCGGCCCCGGCCAGATCGCTGCCCGCACCCTCATCGAAACCTATCGCATCGAGCACGTCGACGCCGCCACCAAAGTCTACGGAGTCGCCGGCAATCCCATCCGCTCCTCGCTCTCGCCCATCATGATGAATACGGCCTTCCGCCGCGAGACCGTCAACGCCGTCTACCTCGCGCTGCAGACCACGCGCCTCTCTGACCTGCTCAAGCTGGTCCACGAGATCCCCATTCAGGGCCTCTCCATCACCATGCCGCTCAAGGAGGAAATCCTTCCCCACCTCGAGCAGACTGACCCGCTCTCCGCCAAGATCGGCGCCGTCAACACCATCCGCCTGCTCGATGGCAAGCTCTACGGCTTCAACACCGATGTCGCCGGCATTGTCGGCCCGCTGGAGAAGCGCATGTCCCTCCGCGGCGCCAAAGTCCTCGTCCTTGGCGCCGGCGGAGCCGCTCGCGCAGCCGTCTTCGGCGTTCGCGACCGCGGTGCCGAAGTCTTCATCCTCAACCGCACCGCCGAGACCGCGCAGAAGCTCGCCCGCCAGTCCGGCTCCAAGACCATCAAGAAGGAAGCGCTCGCCAAGACCTCCTTCGACGTCATCATCAACGCCACGCCCGTCGGCATGGCCGGCAACAAGGCCCCGCAGATACTCGAAGCCAAGGATCTCAACACCCGCCTCGTCTTCGATCTTGTCTACAATCCGCTCGAAACTCCGCTCATCCACCTCGCCCGCCAGCAGTCGATCCCCATCATCACCGGCGTCGAGATGTTCGTGCAGCAGGGCGCGCGCCAGTTCGAAATTTTCACCGGCAAACCCGCTCCCGAAGAGGAGATGTTCCGCGTCGTCCTCCACGCCCTCCGCCAGCAAACGGCCGAGGCCGCCGCAGAGGCCGCGGCCGAAGCCCCCGCACCCAGACCCGCAAAACCCTCGGCTGCGAAACCAGCCGCCAAAGCAGCCGCTCCCAAGCCCGCCCCCTCCAAACCCGCAGCCTCCAAGCCCGCCGCAAAGTCCGCCGCCAAGCCCACAGCCAAACCCGCCACGGCGAAGCACACCGCCAAGCCCCCGGTCGCCAAGAAAACCGTCAGGGCCACGGGCAAACGCAAATAAGTCCCCGAATCACGCTGCGGACCCGAAGTGCTGTCGTTCTCAGACAGTTAGCTGCCGAAACCGACGAACTGACAACTGACAACTGACAACTGACAACTAAGAAACTACGCCGCCACCCGCTTCAGCAGCCGATTCGCACTCCGGAACCACGGCCGCTCCCGCCGCCGCAGATACCCCGGCATATTCGGCTTCTTGTCCAGCACCTTCTGCGCCCACTCGCGCGCCTCTGCGTTCTTTCCCTCCGCTGCCAGCAGCTCCGCAAAGTTAAGATACGTCTCCGATGCCACCGACCGCGCCGTCACCTGCCGAAACAGTGCTTCGGCCCGCTCCGTTTGCCCGGTCCTTGCGTAGGCATGCGCCAACAACCCCGCTGCACGATAAAAATCGTACCCCGCCTCTTTGTCGACCACCTTTTCCAGGTCCGGTATCGCCGCCACCGCGTCTCCCAACTCCAGCGCGCACGCTCCTCGCCGGTAAAAAGCATCCAGCGTATCCGACCGAGCCGCAATCGCCTTATCGAACGCCGCCCGCGCCTGCGCAATCCTTCCGTCCTCCATATATAGATCGCCCAACTCTTCGTAGTTCCCTGCCGAAGGGTTGTCGTACACCAGCCGCTCCAGCTCTCGAATCCGCTTGCGCCGCGGAAACACCTTCATCGTCCCGCGCAACAGCCCGATATCCGGCAACGCCTCCGCAACCAGGTACACCGCCGCCCCAATCGGCCCCAGCAGCAGAATCACCCAGAGCCAATAAGTGTCCGGCCGCCGCCGGATGAAGTGCAGGAGCGCCAGCGCCAGCAACAGCAGGCTCAGCGGGTGCGCCAAATAGTAGAAGAATCCGAAGAGCAGAAATCCCATGCGCTGAATTTATCCCAGCGCCAGATTACACGGACGCCCTGCCCATCCAAAAGACAAATCTCCGCGCTATCCCTCGACCGCCTCGCTACGCTTCCTTCCCTCGCCCACCAGCACGTAATACAGCAGAGACTCGAGCGGCATCTTCTCCAATGTCTCGTAATCCATCCTTCGCTGGCTCTCCTCTTCCGGCTTCGCGCCGGGCGCCTCAGCTTCTGCCTGTGCTGGCATCACCTTAACAACCTTTCTTCGCGCTTCCTAACGCGGGCTTGGTTCAGCGGCGGCTTCGCTTCCGGGATCGGGCCCGCAACCCCACCGACCGCGCATCCCCGCGCGAAACCGTTCTCGCTCCTCTTCGCTCATCTGCGCCCACCGCTCTTCCATATGCCGCTTCCATCCACGGCCTCTGCAGCCGCCGCCATGCCGATGGATCCCGCCAAACAGGATTTTCCCCAGCACCAGCAGCCCCAGAGCCTGCAGCCACGTGATCGTCTTCAACCCAAACACCGCTGGCATCACCCAGTTCCATAGGTGCATGGTGACAAAACCGATTACCGTAACCGCAACCGCCACCAGCACCACGATATTCAGCACTTTAAAAAATCGAAATCTTCTCATCGCTCTCTCCTCACTCCGTCCTAAAACCCTCTTTCATTTCCTGCAGCCGCTCCCGCAGGTGCAGCACCGCATATCTCTTCCGCGACAACAGCGTATTCACACTCACGCCCGTCTCGTCCGCAATCTCCTTGAAGCTCAGCCCCATCAATTCATGCGCCAGAAACACTTCGCGCTGTTCCTGCGGCAATTCCAGCAGCGCCTCATCCAGCGCCTCCAGCAGCACGCCCCGCGCATACAGCGCGTCCGGCCCCGCGTCCGGCGATGGCAACAAATCCTCCAGCGCCGGCGCCCCTTCCACATCCTCCGCCGGCTCGCTCAGCGAAACCGCCTTCTTCCGCCGAAACAAATCCGTAATCCGATTCCGCGCAACCCGAAACAGCCACGCCGTCATCTCCTCCGCCGGCTTCATCATCCGGTACGCCTGCGTCAGTTCGTAAAACACATCCTGCAGCACATCTTCCGCATCGCCCAGATCCAGCACGCGCTTGCGGACGAAGCTCCTCAGGCGCGGCTCGTCCCGCTCGACTGCCTCTGCAATCAACTGGTCCTGCTCGTCGATCGTCAAATCCCGGCCAGCCATCCAGTTCC
>CAZAXI010000347.1:0-3226 GCA_964489045.1 uncultured Granulicella sp.
CATGCCGCAGCCCAGCAACTCAATCCAGCCGGAGTGCTTGCACTTGCGGCAGCCCGCGCCCGCGCAGAAGATGCAACTGATCTGCACATCCGCGCTCGGCTCGGTGAACGGGAAAAAGCTGGGGAAGAACCGTGTCTTCACGTCCGAGCCGAACAACTCCTTCATGGCGTGGTCGAGCGTTCCCTTCAGATCGGAGAAGGTGATGTTGGCGTCCACGCACAGGCCCTCCACCTGGTGGAAGACCGGCGAGTGGGTTGCGTCGGCGGCGTCGTTGCGATGCACTTTGCCCGGGACCACAATGCGGATCGGCGGCGGATTCGCGATCATCGTCCTAATCTGCACCGGCGACGTATGCGTGCGCATCAGCAACCGGTCGCGCGATGGCTTGGCCTGCTGCCCGGCGAGCACCAGCGTGTCCTGAGTGTCGCGCGCGGGATGGTTAGGCGGGAAGTTCAGCGCCTCGAAGTTGTAGAAATCGCTTTCAACCTGCGGTCCCAGCGCGGTCGAGTAGCCGAGATGATGAAACACCGCGACGATCTGGGTCATCGTCTTCAGCAGCGGATGCTCGATCCCGGGCGTGCGCACGCTGCCCGGCAACGTGATGTCGATCCCGGCGTTTGCCCGAGGCTTCGCGGGAGCCGCTTCAGCGTCCGCGAGTGCCGCTTCAATCTGCTGTTTTAACTGGTTGAAGCGTATGCCCAGCGGCTTGCGTGCTTCGGCCGGCGCCGACTTCAGCCAGGCGTCGCTGATCAACTTCAGCCGACCTTGCTTGCGGCCCAGCCAGCGCAGGCGAAATGCTTCTATGTCGGCGAGAGAAGCGGTCTCGCTGCCAACCTCTTCGCCAAGCGTGGCGAAGGCCGCGTCCAAAGAAGGTTCGTCGTAGCTGGAGAGTTGGGGGATGGCTTCGTTCATGGATACTTCAGGCCGTGGCAGGCGAGTGCTATGACGTTATTTCTGCCTCCTAGTGTATCGCGCCTCACAGCGCCGACAGCACAATTGCCACCACAACCGCGCCCAGCAGCAGGCTGCGTTTGTCTGTGATCGCAAAGACCACAGGGTCTTCGTGCAGATCGCCGCGCGCCGCCAGCAGCCACAGCTGGCTGATCCACATCAACAGAACTGGAGCCAGCAACCACAGGCGCGTGCTGTGCAGATAAAGACCGCTCGCGACCTCAAAGACATAGAGCAGGAAGATAGCGACCGAGGCGTACCCGCTGGCGGTTCCGAAGTTACGGATTTGCTCCAGATCGGAGACTCGATACCCGCGGCCCTTGACGGCATTCGACCCCGCGCCCTCGCCCCGGCTGCGCAGGCCTTCCAGCTCGGAGAAGCGCTTCACAAACGCCAGCGACAGGAAGAAGAAGATGCTGAACGCCGCGAGCCAGGGAGATACCGGCACGCCGGCCGCTGCCGCACCCGCGAGAATCCGAATGGTGTACAAACCTGACAGGACAAACACATCCACCAGCACCATCCGCTTCAGGCGCAGCGAATACGCCGTCGTCGATACCACATAGATGACCAGCCACTCCAGAAAACTGCCCTGGCCGCCCGCCGGAAACTGGGGAGACAGGGTCATCAGAACGCGCGGCAACAGCACAGCGATAGCGAGCGCCAACGCCAGCAGCACGACCACCGTGGCCACGCCTGCGATGGGCGACAGGTCTCCCGCGGCAAACGGCCGCCGCCGCTTGCGGGGATGATGGCGGTCCGCTTCCAGATCCAGCAGATCGTTGAAGATATAGGTCCCCGACGCCGCCAGCCCGAAGCTGAGGAACGCCAGGCACACCGCGAGCACCGGCCCTGCGGCACGCACATGGGCCAGCAGGACCGGCAGGAAGATCAGCACATTCTTGGCCCACTGGTGCGGCCGGAGGGCGCGCAGCCAGGCCTTCGCTGGTGACACCTGGTCGCTGAAGGTCCGCACGGGTTCGACCCCAGCCGAACGCAGTCCCGCGCGCAGGCTGCCGTGCGGATTCGCCAGCATGGGCTGCACGCAATGCGTCAGCAAGGGCAAGTCTGGCCGCGCATTTCCGATGTAGCAGAATCCTGCCGGAAATCGTTCCTGGAATACCGCCAGCTTATTGTGCCCGGTCAGGTTGACGCTGCCATCGGAGGCGAGAACGCCGGCGAAGATGCCGAGATGCGCGGCCACACGCTCGGCCAGCAACGTGTCCGCTCCGGTCGCGAGGTAAATCATTCGCCCTTCGGCACACTGCTGTCTGAGGTATTCCAGCAGCGGTTGGTTGTAGGGCAGATGCACGACATCGATCGCTGCTCGCGACGACACTTGCCGCTTGAACACCGCCTTGCCTTGGCTGATCCACCGGGGAAACCGCAGCAGCGAGCCGGGACTGTGGCGGGCCAGGACAACCACTGTATCCAGCAGCGTATCCGACTTCACCAGCGTGCCATCCAGGTCCACGCAGAGAGGAACGCTCGGCGCCGCCCGATCCCCCGGGCCGTCGACCCTGGAGACCGCCGCTTCCGCAGCAACAGAGCCGGATTGCGATGGCGCGGATTCCAAAGACAAGAGTCGTTCCCTCCAGAGAGCAGCCACGGCGCGGCATACTCCGCGTAACCGTTCTTATTATCCCTTATCTATCTCGAAACTCTCAGGCTTATCTAGCCCGGAGGCCAACCCATGTGCCGCCCGCCGAGCAGATGCAGATGTAAGTGGTCAACGGTCTGTCCGCCGTCCGGACCAGTGTTGATGACGACGCGGTACCCCCGCTCGAGCCCCGCGCCGCGCGCCATTTCGGCAGCTGTGGCCACCAGGTGCCCAAGCAGAGCCGCGTGCTCCGCCTCGGCATGCGCCTGCGACGCAATATGCTCCTTTGGAATGATCAGCAGATGCGTCGGCGCCTGCGGATTAATGTCCGCGAAGCCCAGGCATAGATCATCCTCAAACAGCCGCTTCGCCGGGATCTTTCCCTCGACGATTTTGCAGAACAGACAATCAGCACTCATACAGAAAACCTTAACACCGATTCACACGGATTCCACCGATTGAAGCAAATTGTCATCGCATTTTGAACCCAGATCGGTGCTTCATCCACATCGATCGGAGTTAAGCTCGTTCGTGCTCACTTGGCAAAATACTTGGGCGCCTCACCCGCAGCCCACGGATCGTACGCCCCCGCAAACGCTGCGCGGAACCGCGTCGTCGGATGCGTATCGAACCACCACTCGAACAGCGGGTGCGGTGTAGGGTCGTCCAGCGAAT
>CAZAXI010000348.1:0-3123 GCA_964489045.1 uncultured Granulicella sp.
TACACCAACCACGCCAAGCGCCGCGCCATGATGGAAAAGCGCATGCGCAAGATGGCCGGTATCGAAGCTTCAGTGCCGGCGCCGGTGCTCGAAGGTCCGGCCGATGCGGACGTTACGCTGATCGGCTGGGGCTCGACCGACGGAACCATTCGAGAAGCGCGCGCCCAACTTGCCGAACAGGGCATCAGCACCAATCAGTTGCAGATCCGCTGGCTGGTTCCGCTGCACGGCGATGCGATCCTCAATATCCTCGGCAAAGCGAAGCACACGATCATTGTGGAGAACAACTACAGTGGCCAGTTCGCCCGCTATCTGCGCAGCGAAACCAGCTTCGTAGCCGACGGCCATATCCGCAAATACGATGGAGAGCCCTTCATGCCGCACCACATTGTGGAAGCGGTGCGCGAACAGCTTGCCGGAACGACGACCATTTCCGTGCCAACCCACGAAGTGATGGTTTAAGGAGAATCGACAATGGCGACGATCAATATTACGGCTCCCAAGCCCATGGTGATGGCGGACCTCAAGGGCAAGGTCGATCCCGACTGGTGTCCCGGTTGCGGCGACTTCGGCGTGCTCGCGGCGGTGCAGAAGGCGCTGGTCGAGCTGCAGATTCCCAACCACCAGGTGGCGACCGTCAGCGGCATTGGCTGCTCGTCCAACTTCCCCGGCTTCATCAACACCTACGGCATGCACACGCTGCATGGGCGTTCGCTGCCGGTGGCCAGCGGCCTGAAGCTCGCCAACCACGACCTGACCGTGCTCGTCACCGGCGGCGACGGCGACGGCTTCGGCATCGGCTGCGGCCACTTCGTCCACGCCATGCGCCGCAACATCAACCTGAACTACTTCGTGCTGGACAACCAGATCTACGGTCTCACCACCGGGCAGACATCGCCCACCAGCCGCATCGGCATGAAAACCAAGTCCAATCCCTACGGCAATATGGATACGCCCGTGAACCCCATCACGCTGGCGCTTTCGGCGGGTGCCACGTTCGTTGGGCGCGGCTTCTCGGGCGATCAGAAGCACCTGACCGAACTGATCAAGCAGGCCATTCAACACAAGGGCTTCTCGTTCCTCGACATCTTCAGCCCTTGCGTTACCTACAACAAGGAGAATACCTTCCAGTGGTTCCGTCCGCGCGTCAAGAAGCTCGAAGACAATGCGGAGTACGACGCCACCAACTGGATCGCCGCCATGGAGAAGGCGACGGTCTGGGGCGATGAGATTCCTATTGGCAAGTTCTACGAGCGCACCGACCTGCCTTCGCTCGAAGAGACGGAGCCGGTGCTCGACGCAGGCCCGCTGATTGGCCGCGACCTGCACATTCCGCCGGACGTAGCAAAGAAATTCGTCGAAGAGTTGATGTAGAGCTGCGCCAGAATTTCCTGAATTGGAGCGATTGGCATGAAAAGAGCCTTCTCGCTGTTGATCCTGCTGGGGGCCTTGGTGTGCGTGCCGGTGGCTCGCGCGCAGGACTCCGTTGCCGCACCGGCCGCGCCACAAGTCCAGAAACTTCGCTTCTTCCTGAAGCTCATCCCGCCGCGCACGACCTTTGCGGACGATATGACCCCGGAAGAGGGCAAGCTGATGCAGCAGCATGCGGACTACTGGAAGACGCAGTTTGCGACAGGCGCCGTGCTGATCATTGGGCCGGTACTCGACCCAAAGGGCGTATGGGGTATGGCAGTGCTGGAGACGGCGACCGAAGCGGAAGCACGCACGCTTGCAATGAATGATCCCTCAGTGAAGGCGGGGCTGAACAAGGTTGAGCTTTCGCCGATGCGGCTGTTCCTGATGAAAAAGTAAAGCGCGGCAAAGTTTCCGCCGCGCTTCGTGCTGCTGCTGCGTTGGTCCGGGGAAAAGCCTCTACCGCTTAGATATCCAGGTTCTTCACGTCCAGGGCATTCTCTTCGATGAACTTGCGGCGCGCTTCCACGTCCTCGCCCATCAGCGTGGTGAAGATTTCTTCGCATGCGGCAATATCTTCCAGGCGCACCTGCAGCAGCGTGCGGCGTTCGGGGTCCATGGTGGTGTCCCAGAGCTGCGGCGCGGTCATCTCGCCGAGGCCCTTGTAGCGCTGCACTTGATACTCCTTCTTACCCTGCTCGATCACGTACTCGAACACCTCGCGCGCGGTCTGCTTCTCCACCGGATCGTGCGAGACCTTGCTATTACGCTTGGCCGGCTTGGCCTCGGCCGTAGTTTCGGCAGCGGCTGCCTCGGCCGCACCCTCTTCTGCTGCCTCCTCGGCCTCTTCTTCCGCCTCAGTCTTCGCGCCTTTCTGCGCGTACTCGATCAGGAACGGCGGCTGTAGCTGGTCCTTCAACTGCGCATGCCGGGCCAGCATCTGGCGGCTCTCCGCAGTCGAGGCGAGCGCCCAGTCGATCTTGCGCACCGCACCCTGCGAGTCGGTGAAGGTGACTGAGTAAGTCTTGTGCTCCTCGTCGTGCAGTACGTCGCTGACATCGCGGAACTGGTACGTCTTTACCATGTCCTTCAGCCGGCGCTGCATCTCCTTCAGCTTCGCCGGCGATTCAAAGTCCACGCGCCGCGCCGAGTCCTTGCCCTCCTGCGCGAAGATCTGCGCAAACGCCTCCGTCACCTGCTCGTTACGCAGACGCTTCTGCACCTTGTCGAAGAAGTCGAGGTAGTCCTTGAGCTGCGACATGAACTTGGTCAGCGCGGCGCCCTCGATCTTCACGCCGTTGTCGCCATGGCGCAGCACCATGCCGTCGGAGGCGCGCTTCACCATCACCTGCACATACTCTCGCTCGTCCTTGATGTACTGCTCGAACTTGCCCTTCTTGATCTTGAACAGCGGCGGCTGCGCAATGTACACATGCCCGCGCTTGATCAGCTCCGTCATGTGGCGGAAGAAGAACGTCAGCAGCAGCGTGCGGATGTGCGATCCGTCCACGTCGGCGTCGGTCATCAGGATGATCTTGCCGTAGCGCAGCTTGGTGGCGTCGAAGTCGTCCTTGCCGATGCCGCAGCCCAGCGCCGTAATCATGGCGCGAATTTCTTCGTGGCCCAGCATCTTGTCGTAGCGGGCCTTTTCGACGTTCAGGATCTTGCCCTTCAGCGGCAGGATGGCCTGGAAGCGGCGATCGCGGCCCT
>CAZAXI010000349.1:0-3091 GCA_964489045.1 uncultured Granulicella sp.
CATGTACGGCCAGTTCGTCCACGACGTCGCCACCGGCCGCCACTCCACCGACGACAAAATCCGCCCGCTCGCCACCGGACAGGTCTGGACCGGCCAGCAGGCCATCCCGCTCGGCCTCATCGACAAGATCGGCGGCTACCGCGTCGCCCTCATGGACACCGCAAAAATGGTCAACATCTCCGGCGAACCAACCATCGCCCACCCCTCCAGCGAGAAAAAAGGCCTGCTCGACGCCCTCTCCGACGACACCGACTCCCTCTTCCCCAACCCCTCCAAGCTCCTCGACCAGGCCCCCGGCTTCTACTTCCTCTGGAAGTAGCCCGGCGGCCTGGCAAAACCGCTTTCCTGACCGCCGTCATTCTCCCCAACCGTCGTCATTCGGGTCTTAGTCGTCATTCTGGCGCAGCCAGAATCTCCGTATTTGTCTTTGAAGGGTGTCGGCGCCCTATGATCAACGAGCGTGCTTCTCCGCTCGTTTATCGTGGGGTTACTCTCTTTTCCCTCCAACATGCCGGGTGCCCCACATCTCGCGTCTGAGATGTGGGTTATGCTTGCGACGCGAGGAGTTTTCCCATGCGTCTCATCCCAACCTGCCTCAAGCGCCCGTGCCGCTCCTTCCGCCTCGTCCTCGCTTGCTGCCTTCTCCTCGAACCCCTCTTCGCCCAGACCGCCCCAACCCGTCCTCCCATCGCCGGCATCTCCCACGTAGCCTATTACGTCACCGACATGCCCGCCGCCCTCACCTTCTGGCACGACCTCCTCGGCTTCGATCTCTCCTACGACCGCAAAGCTCCCAACTCCACCGCCACCACCGTCGCCTTCCTCAAAGTCAACGACCACCAATACGTCGAACTCCTCGCCGACCGCCCCGCGGCCGCGACTCCAAGCGACGCTAAGAACTTCCTCAGCCACATCTGCTTCCTCACCGATGACATCGAGCAGATGCGCCTCTACCTCGCCTCCCGCGGCATCGGCGTTCCCGCCCACACCAGCCGCACCCGCACCGGCGACCTCGTCTTCTCCATCCACGATCCCGACGGCACCCAAATCGAATTCTCCCAGCCCCAACCCGCCAGCGTCGAAGCCCAGGGCGCGGGCAAGTTCCTCCCACCCTCACGCATCTCTACGCACATCTACCACACCGGCTTCCTCGTCGGAAACACCCAGCGCGCCCTCGACTTCTACACCAACATCCTCGGCTTCCAGGAGACCTGGCGCGGCGCCTCCAATCCCGACCAACTAAGCTGGATCAACCTCCGCGTCCCCGACGGCCCCCCCGGCGACCAGGACTACGTCGAGCTCATGCTCTACCGCACCCTCCCCGCCACCTACGGCAGCTCGAACCACGTCGCCCTCGAAGTCCCCTCGCTCGCCGCCGCCCTCGCCGCGCTCCAGTCCCGTCCCGCCTTCAAAACCTACGCCCGCCCGCTCACCCCGCACACCGGCGTCAACGGCAAGCGTCAGCTCAACCTCTACGACCCCGACGGCACCCGCGTCGAACTGATGGAACCCGTCACCACCGACGGCAAACCCGTCCCCCCATCCACCGCCCCGCCCCCGCCTCCCGCCCATCCGTAGTGTTCCATCTCTGACGCAAGTCGCATCATTCTCTCTGCTTGTCATTCTGACCATTCTTACTGTTTGTCATTCTGAGCGCAGCGAAGAATCCCCGTATTTCGTCCTTGCGGATACCCAACCCTCTGAGACAGGTTCGAACTCTTCGCACTGTCCGGCTTTGAACACAATTGCCGCTACTCTGCGTTATCGTACGCGAGGGAAGAAGATAGCTTACGGTAGGCATCCGTCTGCTGCTGAAGCGTTGCTGCCACCTTCTCTGCTGTCTCAACGGCATCAGCTCCTGCCAGGAAACGGCGCGGCGGTTTGTCCAGACTCGAAATTGTGATCAATGCCTGTGCGAGCTTGGCGGGATCGCCGGACTGTTGACCGTTGTAGCCTTTCCAGAATTCCATTTGCTTCGCTCTGCGCTCGTTGTAATCCTCGATGGTCTGCTCTGCGAAATTGGTCGATTCCTCAGTGAGAAGCTCGGTGCGAAAAAAACCCGGATTGACGGTGATCGTATCAATGCCGAACGGCTCGACCTCGGCTTCGAGAGACTGCATCCAGCCCTCAAGACCGAATTTCGATGTAGCGTAAGCGGTACCGAATTCAAAACCGATCAGGCCCGCAGTTGAGGAGATCGTGATGATCAGTCCCGAACGCTGCTCGCGCATGAGAGGGAGGACTGCGCGGGTGACATTCATAGGGCCGACAAGACTGGTGGACAGCTGCCGCTGCATCTGCTCCGGCGTCAGCTCTTCAAAAAATCCGGCATAAAAATTCGCGGCGTTGTTGACCAGCACATCGATGCGGCCAAACTTCTCCAAGGTCGCTTTAACGGCGGATTCAGCGTCGGCGGGTTTCGTAATGTCCAGTTTCGCGATCAACAGGTTAGCGGATTCTCCCAAAGCCTCGGCCACCTTGCCTGTATTGCGACCGGTGGCGACTACTCTATAGCCAGCCGCCAAAGCCGCCTTAGCAATATCCACGCCCAGGCCACGCCCCGCACCCGTGATGAACCAAACTTTGCTCATGTTTCTATCTCCTGCATTAGGAATCGTCGGCCTTCTCCGTGGGCTTGTGGCTTACCCGTCACCATATCCCCCGGCGTTAGCATCGGCATGCGCGCTGTGTCCTCTCTTTCCCCCCGTGTCCTCTGTGATTCGCTTTTCGTTCCGCAACAACCTCAACAAATCCCTCACATCCGCCAGTCCAGAATCACCTTCCCCGATTCCCCGGACTTCATCGCCTCAAACCCCTTCTCAAACTCCCGATACCGCAGCCGGTGCGTAATCACGCCCGAAATATCCAGCCCCGATTCCAGCAGCACCGTCATCTTGTACCAGGTCTCATACATCTCGCGACCATAAATCCCCCTCAGCGTCAGTTGATTGAAGATCACCCGGTTCCAGTCGATCGCCATCGCCTCCGACGGGATCCCCAGCATGGCGATCTTCGCCCCGTGGCTCATGTTCTCCAGCATTTCGCGGAACGCCGCCGGATGCCCCGACATCTCCAGCCCCACGTCGAACCC
>CAZAXI010000350.1:0-3061 GCA_964489045.1 uncultured Granulicella sp.
GATTCAACAGTGGGGGCCTTGTTGACGACCTGAGAAATGCCCGTACTTGTCGCGCTGTTAAAGTTCGAATCACCGCTGTAGACGGCGGTGATTGGGTGCGTGCCAGCGATGAGAGTAGATATGGAGAAGGTCGCGCTGTCCGCAACCAGAGGAGAGGTCCCCAAGGCCGTCGTCGCGTCCATGAATGTGATGGTTCCGGTGGATCCAGCCGGCGCCGTTGCGGTGAGGGTTACAGCGTTCTGATAAACGCTCGGGTTCAAGCTCGAAACTATCGTGATCGGCGCAAATCCACCAACGCCTGGCGTGGCCTTATTAACCACTTGACTGATCGGCGCTGATGTTGCCCCAGTGAAGTCCGAGTCGCCGCTGTACACAGCCGTGATGGAGTGGGTTCCAGCGGTGAGTGTGGCTACAGGCATTGAGGCGGCGGCTGATGAAACTGGAACAGGACTGCCGATGGCTGTAGCTCCGTCCATCCATTGGACGGTGCCGGTTGCGGAATTGGCTAGGGCGGCGGTCAAGGACGCGGAAAACGTTACTTGCGTTCCAAACGCCGAGGGATTAAGGGAGGAGGTTGCTGTGACTGATGGAGTCGATCGATTGACTACCTGTATAAGAGTTGCCGTGGATTGGGCGATCGCTGCGGCAACAGCCACAACTCCAATCCACACTAACGGGGCCGAATAGCGCGTTTTACGAAGGAACCGATTCAAGATATTTCACCTTTCGCTATACCTGAAGTCCCTCGTCTACTGCGTCAATCAGGAAACCCCTAAACAGGCATCCTCTCAATTACGAGAGCAACGGCATTAGTCTTCGCTCACTATATACCACTGCCACCTTTCCCGCTCCACTCTTTCTTTTGGCGGTTACCGCACAGCGCCGCACGGTTACTTTAGTTCGTATCAAAACTTTAGGCCGGTTGCGAGATCACAGCTCCGAATTCACGGCGCAATATATATTTGCTTGGAACCGATAATCTCTCAACCGGTTACTAATGGGCACTTGCCGAGGACGAATAGAAAATGCCTGCTTCGCTAGCTTCAAAAGCTTTGAATGAAGGGTCGATTGCACGTAAACGTCAGGAATTTGAGGCAATGAAAGCAGAGCGACTAAAAGCTCTGAACCCGCATCTCGAACTACTCAAAAGAATGAGGGCTCTATTACCCCCCGATAGCCCAGACCTCCTCGCGATCGATGTACTCTATTTTCTGGTCGAGATGACGCCGACCGAGCAAGCGAAGTCAGCAGCGAGACGTGCCCGATGGGAAATACATGGGAAGCCACTCGTACTTGCCAGAATGAAATTAGTCGGCGCAGCGTGACATGCTAATATAAGTGGGTGATTGACGGAGGACCGTGGGTAATCCCTACGGCCGGGATATGACACCATGCCATCCCCGAAAACTACAGAACAAGCCCTATATATCTACGTTAGTGACGGCCTTCGGAAGAACCTGAAGTCGCTGAAGGCTGACTCTGGCCTGACGTATCGCAAACTGACGCGTCGGATGATTGAAGAAGTGTCCGCCAACGAGAGACTCGAGGAGGCGATTCGGTCGTACTTTCTCGATCACAACTCAAACTGGGAAGACAGCAACCAAACAATAAAGATCAAAATCAGTCAGGATGACGAGACTCTGGCACTCGCGTCCGCACTCGCGTTTCGCATCTGCGGTACTGGCAGCATCTCCGAGGTGTGTCGCCTCATAATCCGCTATTACGTAGATCATGCGTTAGTCCGCGGCTTGTTGTCCTCACTGAACGCGGAACCTAAGAACATTGTGCCCGCGGCGGATAGATTGCCGTCGATGGTTGTCCCATTTGTGGATCGGTCCATAGTGATGGGGAAGAGAGCGGACGGGGATCAGACTGAAGAGATTGAATACATTGCGACAAGTTTCAACCTGGACATTGAGACGGTCGACCTTCTCGCAGAGCTGGTTAAGACCACGCACGTGAAATATCTGGCGCTGATGAGCCAACTGATCGAACAGTACTTGGCTGATGATGCTCGATTCAAGATTCTCAGCGAGTCGGATGTCTTGTTGGAGGACCCGCCCAGCTCGGAATCTATTGTGGTGAAGCGGTTCAACTTCACAACCGACATCGACGCGTTGCTGGAGTACCTGTGTGAGAATGTTTTGGCCTCCAAGAACAAGAGTGCGATGATCCGCGCTCTGATCAAAGTGGAAGCTGAACTCCAGGGCTTGCGCGGGAAGAAAAAGAGTAAGCATCGTCCTCGCCGCCCCGCGCCCGGAAGACAACTCGCCCACAGTTCCAAGTAAGCTATACCAGTGCCACTCTGACGCAGTATAATCGCGTCAATGGACTTCCGTTTGACTAAAGACACGCAGCATCAGTTTCTATCCACCTTGGGTGCAGGCCGGGCGGCGAACGTGGCGCTGACACCTTATATGCAACGGCAAGAGCAACAGCCGCGCCCGAAGAATCCGTTTTGCTGCGGATACTGCGGGTCAAGGGCACTAAAAGCTTTTCCAACGGTCTACGGCACCGGGTCGATGATCGCCCACTCCAAGCGCGGCTTGATCCTGAAGACCGCGTGGTCGGAAACCTTCAGGCAGAGCGTAGCCGCTCAGAAATGCTCCCCACCGAAGCCGAGGCGGGCGCTTTGGCGAACCTGTGTAGTACTTCTGGGGGTCGGCACTCTGGCTGCAGCGACCAAATACCAATTTCGTCCAGAGATATGTGAGACTGCGAGCGTGGTGTTTCTGTTCGGTATATTCCTGATAGTAGACGCCATCCGGTGGAACAAGTGGAAGTATCCTCTCCGCATGACGACTTGGGAAAACTCTTACCTCTGCAGCCGGTGCTCAAAAGTCACCATCATCCAGCCGGTTTACGAACAATAAGGCAAGCTCTCCTTCTCGAAGGGAACTCCGCTCCTGCTTACACATAGGGAGCGGCGCTTTTTGGGGGGACTTCATTGCGGGTTGGTTCCAGGTTCTTCGCGTGCCAGCCGGGATTCTACCGAGACGGCTGAAAAGACGGGAGTAACTGGAGATGCCGTGCCGCAGGTGCCTCTCGGCTTCAGTATCAG
>CAZAXI010000351.1:0-3047 GCA_964489045.1 uncultured Granulicella sp.
TAGACCGGGTCGGGAGCAACGTCACGCTTCGCGATGTAACCTTTTCTCGGCATCTCTCTCTTCTCTCTTCTTCCTCCAGCGCCGTAAACCTCTCAAGCATCTGGACCTGAATGCAATTCCATCTTCGTTAAGGGCACGGCTTCAGCCGTGCCGTAAAGCGCCAATCAACCTCCGGCTTTAGCCGCTGAGGTCACTTACTTGCCTGCAGCCGCCTTGGGCCGCTTTGCTCCATACTTCGACCGGCTCTGTTTTCGGTTGGCCACGCCCACCGAGTCCAGCGACCCGCGGACCACGTGGTACCGAACGCCCGGCAGGTCCTTCACACGGCCGCCGCGGATCAGCACAATCGAGTGCTCCTGCAGGTTGTGGCCGATGCCCGGAATATAGGTGGTGACCTCAATGCCGTTGGTCAGCCGGACGCGCGCAACCTTGCGCAGCGCTGAGTTCGGCTTCTTGGGGGTCTGGGTGTAAACGCGGGTGCAAACGCCGCGGCGCTGGGGTGAGCCCTGCAACGCGGGACTCGCGGTCTTATAACGGGTGGGCGTGCGGCCCTGCTTGACGAGTTGATGGAACGTGGGCACTCGAACTCCTTCGATTTCAAACCAACATCTACCGGCGAATGGCCGTTACTGCGCTCAAAACCCTTGCAGGCGGAGAGGAGGGCATCTCTTTCGCGCGCCTGTCATCATTCGTGTGCGGTACACACGAAAAAGTGAGGACACTGACGTGCCTCGCGCGAAGATTGTCCCTTGCTTCCCGTCTGGAACACTCAAACTCAGACGAACAACAGTCGACGGTGGCCGAGCGTCCCTTGCTTCCCCTGTCGTCCGGACCAGAACTACTGGAAGATGGAGTTGGCTCCGTATCGCTGTTCCGTCCCGCATAGCCCGTCCTTGGACCCCGGCTGGAACAAATGCAGCCGGGAGGAGGGTGTCGCAGGTACGATTGCGAGGATGTTGCACCGCAGCGTAGCCAGCCCATGCCTGCTGCCAATGCATAGACCCTGCGGAGGAATTGCTGTTTCCAGTGTACCGCAACCGGCCAAAGCCCGCCCGGCACACCAGCCGCCCCCGCGCAACCTGCGCGACAACGGGTTCCCGATTCACGCGGAACCTACTAACAATATCAAGCTGGCAGCGCAGGGTCAAGTTATCGCGGGTAAATTTCCCGCCAATGACGGTCTCCAGATCGAGATGGCTCGCTCGCGCCTTGACCGCAAGGACAGACCGTCTTGCTTAAGGGCATGGCTTCAGCCGTGCCGAAGAGATTCCTGTTTGCCCTCCGGCTCTAGCCGCTGAGGTACGCTTTTCTCCCCGAACCCGTACCCCAGGCGCCCCATGCTAGCCTTTCTGCATGCCCCTCCAAACCGCGCGATTCCCCAAACCCGCGAAATGGCGCCTCTTCGCCACCGCACTACTGCTCTGCCTGCCCCTGGCAGCCATTTCTCAGACGCCGGCCGCCAGGACAAAAGACGCCCGCATCGCCTCACTCCTTGCAGACCTCGCCCGCGTGCGCTCCCCGTCCTCCGTATCCATCTCGCCCGATGGCAACACTCTGGCTTGGGCATTCCACGGATCGAACGGCTCCGAGCTGCACCTAACCCCCGTCGCGCCCGCCGGCCAAACTTCAGCCACGGCCGACCGCGTCCTCTCCCCCGACACCGCCCGCAACGCAACCAACAGCACGCCCGGCGTATGCACTTCCTCCCACCCCGCATGGTCGCCCGATGGCAAGCAGCTTGCCTTCCTCTCCGGCTGCTCCGGCGTCGACGGAAGCTGGCAGTCGGAATCGCAGGACAACCTCTTCGTCTGGACTCCGGCCACCAACGACCTCAAGCAGGTCAGCCATCTGCACGGAGCAATCAGCGACCTCCAATGGTCCCCCGACGGCAAGTCCATCGCCTTCCTCTTCGTCGAGAATGCCACCCGCCACGCTGGCGCCCTCGACGCTATGAAGCCCTGGAACGGCGTCTACGGCGAAGACGGCGTCGAAGTACAGCGGGTCTATTCCATCTCCGTTGCAGATGGAAAGGGAGACTTCCTGACCGAGCCCACCCTGCACGTCTATGAGTTCGCCTTCGATCCAAGCCATCGACCAGCCGACCGTTCCATATCGTCCCAGCAGATCACCTTCGTCGCCGCAAACCCTCCCGGCGAAGACAACTGGTGGTCCGCCCATCTGTACACCAAGCTGATCGAGATACGAAACTGCGAGCCAAACGATATCGGTTGCCACACAGCTTTTCCGATGGATACCCGGACGAAGATGGTCTTCGACCCCGCCACCACCTCCGGCCCGCTCCACGGCCTCCAGATCGCCGTCCCCAGCTTCTCTCCCGACGGCAAACAAATCGCCTTCATCGGCGGCCTCATGTCCGACCAGGGCTCAACCGGCGGCGACATCTACCTCATCCCGGCAACCGGTCTCAAGCCCGGTGAAGAGCCCAAAGACGTCACCCCCAACCGCCCCTCCACGCCCGCCTACATCGCCTGGCTCGACGACCACGACATTGGCATCTCCGAGCACGTTGGCGGCAGCTCCCGCATCACGACGCTCGACCTCACCACCGGCAAAGATGTTCCCGGCATCGCCGTCACTTTTCCCGAGACCATCATCGCCGGTACTGACGTGATGAGCGTTTCGGTCGCCAGCCACTCGATGAACATCGCCATGATCCGCCAGTCCTTCGACCGCCCGCCCGAAGTCTGGGCCGGCCCCGTCGACAATCTCAAGCAGATCACCCACCTCAACGACTCGATCAAGCCCGCCTGGGGCCACGCCGAATCGATCGACTACACCAACGACGGCTTCCATATTCAGGGCTGGCTGCTCTATCCCGCCGGCTGGAGTCCAAGCGACGCAGCCAACGGCAAGAAGTATCCGCTCATCGTCAGCGTGCATGGCGGTCCATCCGCTGCGGTCACGCCGCGCTGGCCCGGCGAGGGCTACGGCTCCGTCCCCTTCTCCGCGCTCGGCTACTTCGACTTCATGCCCAACCCGCGCGGCAGCTTCGGCCAGGGCGAGAAATTCACCCAGGCCAACGTCAA
>CAZAXI010000352.1:0-3041 GCA_964489045.1 uncultured Granulicella sp.
CCTGCTTCTCCACCGGCAGCGGCTGGAACTGCGGCTGCTTCAGCAACTCGGTCAGTCTGGAGCCGCGATTCAACTGCTGCAGCGTTACCTTGTCGAGGTCGGAGCCGAACTGCGAGAACGCCGCCAACTCGCGGTACTGCGCCAGGTCCAGCTTCAGCGTGGAACCCACCTGCTTGGTCGCCTTGATTGCCGCCGCAAAACCCACGCGCGACACCGACAGGCCTACGTTCACTGCCGGACGCACGCCGGAGTTAAACAGGTCGGTCTCCAGGAAGATCTGGCCGTCCGTAATCGAAATCACATTCGTCGGAATATACGCCGACACGTCGCCTGCCTGGGTCTCGATCACCGGCAGCGCGGTCAGGCTACCTCCGCCCAGTTTGTCCGACAGCTTCGACGCCCGCTCCAGCAAACGCGAGTGCAGGTAGAACACGTCGCCCGGATAAGCCTCGCGCCCAGGCGGCCGGCGCAGCAGCAGCGAGATCTCGCGATAGCTTACCGCGTGCTTCGAAAGGTCGTCGTAGATCAACAGCGCGTGGCGCCCGGAGTCGCGGAAGTACTCGCCCATCGCGCACGCCGCAAACGGAGCGAGATACTGCATCGGCGCGGGCTCGGACGCGGTCGCCGCGACCACAATCGTGTACGCCATCGCGCCGTTCTCTTCCAGCGTCTTCACAATCTGCGCCACCGAAGACCGCTTCTGCCCGATCGCACAGTAGATGCAGATCAGGTCCTTCCCCGCCGAGTTGATGATGGTGTCCAGCGCGATTGCGGTCTTGCCGGTCTGGCGGTCGCCGATCAGCAGTTCGCGCTGTCCGCGGCCGATGGGGATCATGGTATCGATCGCCTTGATGCCCGTCGCCATCGTTTCGCGTACGCCCTGGCGCTCGACCACGCCCGGCGCCAGCCGTTCGACTGGAAGCCGCTGGTCGGTGGCAATCGGTCCCTTGTCATCGATGGGCGCGCCCAGCGCGTCCACCACGCGCCCGATCAGCGCCTCGCCCACCGGCACCGACATAATCGTGCGCGTGCGCTTTACCTCATCGCCTTCGCGGATCTCGGTGTAATCGCCCAGCAGCACGGCGCCCACCTCGGACTCGTCCAGGTTCATCGCCAAGCCGGAAATGCCGTGCGGAAACTCGAGCATCTCGCCCGCCATTACTTTGTCCAGCCCGTGCAGGCGCGCAATGCCGTCGCCCAATGAGATCACCGTTCCGACCTCGTCGACCTGCATGCGCTGCTCGTAGTTCTCAATCTGCTGGCGGAGCAGCTGGGTTATCTCATCCGCGTTGATCTTTGCCATTTCTTTTTTGCCTCAATCCCTTGCTGAATCCCGTCTTTGCTCAAAAGCCTCCGGCCGCCGCTGCTATGCGTTCACCAGCCTCCGCTTGAGCTGCTGCAACTGCGCGCGCACCGATCCGTCATAAATCGTCGATCCAATCTCCACCACCGCCCCGCCCAGCAGACTGGCGTCTTCCGCGTAGCTGGCGCGAACGCGCGCGCCGGCAAGCTTCGCGATCTGCGCCTCCAACTGCGCGCGGTCCGCCGGATTCAACTTGCGCGAGCTGGTAATCCGCGCTTCAACCGCACCGGCGTGCTCGTCCACCAGATCCCGGTACGCCGTCAGAATTTCTTCCAGCTCATTTAGCCGATGATGTTCCAGAATGACCGCGACGAAGTTCCGCCCCTGGAGAAACATCCCGATGCGTGCTGCGATCGCATCCAGCACCTTCAGCTTCTTGCCAATCTCAATCGAGGGATTCTCCAGAAACTCCCGCAGCTCGCCGCTTCCCGCCAGCGTCTCGGCAAAGTCGCGCAACTGCTGCTGCGCCGCTGCCGCATCCAGGTGTACCGATTCGGCAACCTCAGCGAAGGCGCGCGCATATCTCGGGGCGGAACTGGCCATTTAGTTCTGTCCCTTCTTTGACTCTTCGCCGGCCAGCCGCTGCGCAAATCCCTGCACCAGCAGCCGGTCTGTCTCAGCCGAAACCACCAGCTTGCGCGCCGCCTGCTCAATCGCGAGTTCCGCTGCGCGCTGCTGCAGTTGTTTTTGTGCATGCATTGTCGCAGCGGCAATCTCCTGCTCTGCCGACGCCAGTATCTTCTTCTTTTCTTCCTCGACTGAAGCCTTGATGCGCTGCTCCTCCGTGGCGGAATCCTGCTCCGCATGGGTACGCATCGCGGCAATCTCGCCATCCAGCTTCGCCAGCCGCTCTTCCACGCCACTCAACCGCGCGCGGGCCTCTTCGGTCGCGGTCCGCGCATCCGCCAGGCTCTTCTGAATCGCCGCCGTGCGATTGCGAGGAACCATCCCCGGGAAAGCCTTGGGCAGAAACACCACCACCAGCCACCCGACCCCCAGCGCGAACAGCACAAAGTTCCCTAACTCCGACCAACTTGACGCACGGTCAGTGCCAATGCCCAGCTTCCGGCCGAGCCACCCTACCGAGGGCGACTTGCGATACGCGTCGCTCTCGTCCACTTCCTGCTGATTCTTGTCGGGTGGTTGCGCCGCGGATGTGCTCGCCGCGCCCGCCGCCTGCGCCTGCGCGGGCAACTCCTTCACAGGTAACGCAACCCCAAGCGCCACCGCAAACGCCAGGACCGCCAGCAAACTCCTCAACCGGCTTCTGCTCACTGCGCCGCCTCCGGTCGAGCTTCCGCCGGCATCACCGCTCGCATGATCTTCTCGCTAAGCTCGGCACTCATCCCTTCGATCTGCAGTTCTGCAATGGCCACGCTCTGCTCGATCTCGCCCTTCGCCGCCTGCACCTTCTCGGCGGTTGCAGCGCGCGCCTCGGCCAGCGCCTGGTCGCGCTCCGCCTGCCATTGCTTCAGCCGCTTCTCCCGCGCGCCGTAGATATCCGCCTTGGCCTTGCGGAGCCTGTCTTCGTAGTCTGCGGTCTTGGCCTCGGCAGCGGAGATCGCGTCGCGCGCCTGTTCCACCGCACCCGTTGTCCGCGCGCGCCGCTCGGCCAGCACGCGATCCAGAGGCCGCCGCACCAGGAATCCGTAGGCAACTACCAGCAGCAGGAATAAAA
>CAZAXI010000353.1:0-3038 GCA_964489045.1 uncultured Granulicella sp.
ACCTGGCGGATGAGGAAGTGGGCGGCGTCCTCGTCGAGGGGATGGGTGGTGGGCGGGCCTTCGTCGAGGGGAGGGACGACGTAAGGATCATGGTAGGGTTCGACGTTGGTGTGGTCGGCGAGCGAGCCCCAGGCGCCGTACCAGGGGAGGGTTCCGATGAGCGGACGGTCGAGCAGCGACTCCTGCTGGGTGCGGACGAGGGGGAAGATGGCTCCGGGGACGACGGGGACATCGGTGCGGTGGATGAGCTCGAGCATGCGCAGGGTGTGCTGGACTTCTTCCGGCTCCCACGCGTTGCCGGTGACCATGGTGATGCCGAGGACTTTGACGGTGGGAGATTGGAGGAGAGCCATCATGGACATCTGGTTGGAGCCGGCGGGGCCGGAGCCGTCCTGATCGATGAGGATGAGGCGGGGCTGGGCGGGGGCGGTGAGGGCTGCGAGCAGCAGAAGGAGTGCTATGCGGATGGGGCGCATGGAGATGAGCGTAGCACGCAAAGCGAATCACAGAGATCACAGAGTTAAAGAGAGGGAGCACAGAGAAGGGCGGAGGGGAAATGCAAATGCGGGGGTCTCTCCACTCGCTATGCTCGGTCGAGATGACGGCTTTGTGGGTGGGCAGAGCAAAAGCAAATGCGGGGGTCTCTCCACTCGCTATGCCCGGTCGAGATGACGGTTGTTTGAGGGAGCGGAAAGAGAGTGGTCAGGGGTGGGTGAGGGCGTCGTATTCGTCGGCGGAGGTGGAGGGGGCGAGGACCCAGAGGGTGTAGATGCCGAGGGCAGTGCCGACGGGGATGCGGATGAGGATGAGGATGCCGATGACCATGGCGAGGGTGCGGCCCCAGGGCTTGCGCTGGAGCAGCGCGAGACCGGCGGCGATAGAGACGGTCGCGCCGACGATGGTGAGGCAGGCGACGAAGGGCGCGGCGGTGCGCAGCCAGGGGTTGTAAGGGAGGAAGGGAATAACGCGGATGGGTCCCCAGGGGCTAAACGCCCAGCGCGAGGAGATGCCGAAGAGGAAGAGTACGGCGATGACTCCGGTGATGGCGCGATAGACGCCGAAGACGCACCAGAGAACGCCGAGGGTGTGCAGGTGGCGCTGGACGCGGGGTTCCGGGAAGGCGACGGGGCGGGGGTCGTAGGCGGAGGGACTGCCAGGCGCAGGCGGGACCCGCATTCCGCAGCGAGTGCAGAAGGTGCCCTCAACGTGGTTTCCGCAGGCGAGACAGGTCATGGCGCACCTCCGCAGTGATGGATACGGGCCTGGTAGGGGAGGGTTCGATGAGAGCAGTTGTTAGTTGTCAGTTCTCAGTTCTCAGTAAACGGCAAGAGCAAAGGCTCGCTGCCCAGATACGATAGCAGAGTGAGCCTGTTGCCGACCATACCGATGCAGTTGCCGGAATCGAGCGCCGGGGCGCTGGAATGGCCGCGGCTGCGCGAGTATGTCGCGGGGCATGCGCAGTCGCCGCTGGGGCGCGGGTGGGTGATGGCGCTGGAGGCGTCGGGGGATGGCGGCTGGATCGAGACGCAGCAGCAGCGGACGGCCGAGGTGCGGGAGTTCCTGACGGGCGGCGGGAGCTTCGACTTCCATGGGATGTTCGACCCGACGGAGTTGCTGGACGAGGCGCGGGTGGAGGGGGCGGCGCTGGAGGGTGTGCAGTTGCTGGCGGTGCTGGGGGTGGTGGAGAAGCTGGCGGGGTGGAAGCAGGAGTTGTCAGTTCTCAGTTCTCAGTTGTCAGTGGTGGAGCTGAGCAAGCCGGTGCGGGAGTGGAATGCGGGGGTGGTGCTGGCGGCGCTGCGGGGGAAGATTGAGCCGGATGGGACGCTGGGCGACAACGCGAGCGGGGAGTTGCGGCGGATTCGGCGGGCGATGGAGCGGCAGCATCGGACGATTGAGGAGAGCCTGCGGAAGAGCCTGCGGGCGCTGGCGGCGGAGGGGAGCGCGCAGGAGGAATTGATTACGGTGCGGGGCGAGCGGTTCGTGATTCCGGTGAAGGCGGAGTTTCGGCGGAAGGTGCCGGGAGTGATTCATGGGGCATCTTCGTCGGGGCAGACGGTTTTCGTGGAGCCGCTGGAGACGATTGAAGAAAACAACGAACTGCAGCGGTTGCTGGATGAAGAGCAGCGCGAGGTGCACCGGATCCTGGTGGCGATGACGCGGGCGATTGGGGTAGAGGCGGACGCGATTGCGGCGGGGACGGCGGTGCTGGCGGAGGTGGAGAGCCATTTTGCGCGGGCACGGTTTGCGGAGGAGTTGGGGTGCGTGAGGCCGGGGGTGGGACAGGTTCGAGGTTCGAGGTTCGAGGTTCGAGGGACGAGGCCCACTGAGGTTGGCGGTGAAGCTGTTACGAATGGGGCACCCGAGCGGCTGGTGCCGGCGGAAGACAAATACGGAGATTCTGGCTCCGCCAGGATGACGACCGTGGGGGATGGGTTGCGGCTGGTGGGGGCGCGGCATCCGCTGCTGGAGTTGCGGTTGCGGCGGAGTGGTACGACGGACCCCACTCGTGACGGAGGAACTGTCACGAATGGGGCACCCGGAAAGGTGGTGCCGATTACGGTGGAGCTGCGGGAGGAGGCGCGGCAGTTGATCCTCAGCGGGCCGAACACGGGCGGGAAGACGGTGGCGCTGAAGACGGTGGGGCTGTTGGCGGTGATGGCGCAGGCGGGGCTGCCGGTGCCGGCGGAGGAGGCGCGGCTGCCGCTGTTCGACGCGATCTATGCGGATATTGGGGATGCGCAGTCGATTGAGTCGAACCTGTCGAGCTTCTCGGCGCACGTGATGAATGTGGACCGGATTGCGCGGGCGGCGGATGCGAACTCGCTGGTGCTGCTGGATGAGCTGGGGTCGGCGACCGATCCGGAGGAGGGGTCGGCGCTGGCGGTGGCGGTGGCGGAACATTTTCTTGGGGTGCGGGCGTGGTGCTGCATTACGACGCATCTGACGTCGCTGAAGGTGTATGCGGCGAATCATGAGGGGGTGCTGAATGCGGCGGTGGGGTTCGACCAGGAGCGGATGGCGCCGACGTATGCGCTGCG
>CAZAXI010000354.1:0-2990 GCA_964489045.1 uncultured Granulicella sp.
GAACATATCGCCGGCGATTCCGGCGAAGCAATCAAGATAGGCAATACGCATCAGGTAAATCTCTCTAAGAACTCCTTGGCCGGCCCGCTAGCGAGCAGATGCAATGGCCGACGCCGGGAGTACGTCGTTCATCGAGCCCGTACGATAGCCCTGGGTGTCGAGCGTGATGTATACAAAGCCGAGCGGAAGCAGCGCCGCAGTTATGCGATCCAGCATGTCCAGAGTCAGCGCGCGGGGAAGATCCTGCCGCGCAATCTCGACCCTCGCCAATTCCCCGTGATGGCGAACGCGGACATGGGGAAAGCCGAGGGCGTGCAGCGCATCTTCAGCGCGCTCCACCTGGGTCAGGTTCTCCGTGGTGACGGGCCGTCCATACTCGATGCGCGACGAGAGGCACGCGCTAGCGGGCTTGTCGGCCAGAGAGAGGCCGGCCACGCGGGCCAGCATGCGGATCTCCTGCTTCGTCAGGTTGGCAACGGCCAGCGGCGCGAGGGCATGGTGCATCGCGGCGGCCTTCTGCCCGGGCCGAAAATCGCCGCGGTCGTCGACGTTCATCCCATACGCAATATGCTTGAAACCGAGCTGCAGCCGCGCCGCCTCCATCTGGGTGAACAGCTCGTCCTTGCAATGGAAGCAGCGGTCGCGGTCGTTGCGCGCGTAGTTTGGGTCGTCCAGTTCGCGGGTCAGCAGGATGTGGGTGGGAATGCCGCGATCCGCCGCGAAGTCGAGCGCAGCCGCGAGCTCGCGGCGCGGCAGCGACGGCGAGTCGGCGATGACCGCGAGCATGCGGTCGCCCAGCACCTGATGCGCGACGTAAGCCAGGTACGCGGAATCGGTCCCCCCGGAATACGCCACCAGCACCGACTCCAGCGAAGCCAGCGTCGCGCGCAGCGTCTCGAGTTTGTGGTGTAGCTCGGTGCTCAGTTCCATCGCACCCCCAATTCTAAGGGCAGAGGACAGCGCCGCGCGTGCCCGCCGACACAATACCGTCGCGGCGCGCCTTTTAGCCATAGCGGAAGAGCGCTTTGAATCCGTAATCCATGTGCGCCTGGATGTGGCAGTGGAACAGCGTCAGCCCGGGCTGGCTGGCGGTGAATTCGACCATTGCGCGGCCGTAGTAGGGGACCACGACGATGTCCTTAATGACCCCTGCGGTGGGTTTGCCGTTGATGTCGATCAGCTCCCACTGATGGCGATGCATGTGGAGGGGGTGAGCGTCGTCGGTACGATTGCGGAAGGTCAACCGATACCGCTGGCCTTCGTGCAGCACGAACTCGTTCTCGTGCGGGTAGGGCTTGCCGTTCACCGTAAATGTGTTGAACTTGCCGGCGCCTCCGGGAATCTTTTCGAAGACCATGTCAATGTTCTGGGCAGGCGAGAGTCCACCGGCCGGGTCGGCCTTATTGCCGAAGATTGTGTAGTCCCACTTGAGCGAGGCG
Organism: uncultured Granulicella sp.; assembly: GCA_964489045.1. GTDB lineage: Bacteria > Acidobacteriota > Terriglobia > Terriglobales > Acidobacteriaceae > Edaphobacter. The sequence continues at coordinate 1,440 of CAZAXI010000354.1, forward strand.
GGTGCGATCCACTGCGGCTGTTTGTGCTGGTTGGCGTACTCAACCAGGACGCCGAGCCCGGCGTTGCGGATCAAATCTTCCGGCGCGCCCAGGATCCAGTTTCCCGGATTGTTCATCTCCACGATGGCGCAGACGCGCTCGCCCGCGCCCAGCGAGAGCGTCTCGACCAGCGCCGGGTTTGGGACGGGGTTGCCGTCCAGCGCGATCACCTGGAACTTGTGGCCGCCGAGCGCGATGCGCCGGTTCTCAATGGCGCTCGCGTTCAGGAAGTGGAATAGGACCCTCTGGCCCTGCGTCACCCGGATAGGTTCGCCCGCGCCGAGTGCCTTGTCGTTGATGGAATAGGTAGTGGAGTTGACCTCGAGGCCGTTGGCCGCAGTGTTCAGCACTTCGGGACGCTCGGGCTGCGGCGCGTTGGGATCTTCATCGGCGTCCATGTCCACCATCTGCGTGGTAAAGAACGGCTCCCAGTCGCGGATGGCGAGGAACAACTCCTGGTCGTAGTTGCCTGGGTTTGCCGTGGGTTCGACGTACACGAAGCCGAACTGGCCAGTGAACGTGCCCTTATGCAGGTCGGCCATGGCCATGGCGTGGGAGTGGTACCAGCGCGAGCCGGAGGGCGCAGGTGTGAACTTGTAGGTCCGGCTGCCATGCGGCGGAACCGTGGGCGTGCCTTCTTCCTCGGAGCCGTCGACCTCCGATGGAATGAGAAACCCGTGCCAGTGGACGGTCTCCGGCGTGTCCGTTTCGTTGATCACATTCACTGTGACCGGCTTGCCCTCCTTCATGCGCAGCACCGGGCCGGGCGACGTGCCGTTATACCCGATGGTGGAGAGGATCCGGTCGGGGGCCAGTTCCACGGTGACCGGGGCGATGCGCAGGGTGATGTCGGCGGAACCGGCTGCGGGCGGGCTGTCGGGAGTGGTTGGCGCTCCGGGGAGCATGACCATCTGCGCGGTGGCATTCCGTGAAGCCGCGGCGGCAAGGGCGAGCGGGCCGAACTTTAGCAGGTCGCGGCGGTTCATGGGCGGGTCTCCGAGGAGATTGGACGGAGAACCGCGTGGAATCGGGGCATACCCCCCCGCCCCCCCTGGTATGATCTTGGCGAGAAGCGCAATGGAATGAGGCGGTTAGAGGGGGGGTGGTATCCCCAACCGTATGATTCGACAGGGTTTATTGCTAAGATATCCAGAATCAGCGAGTTAGCCGGAGGCGCGGGGAAGGCTGGAAGGGGCGGGTGGGCAGGCGTGCGGGCGCGCTCTGGATATTTGTCCATTGTATTAAGTATAGCGGGTTGACCATAACTCATCTGCCATGTATTTTTCGGGAGTAAGTTGCTGAGGGGTAAGTGGTTAGAGGAGAAATGAGGGTTTTAGGGGCTTGACAAGCAATTTTGCTGAGGTTTTCGGTAGCGGGTTAGTTTGAAGCACAGGGCGAACTAAGTTGCCGGAAACCCCTGCCGGTTCAGACGGTCGATGCAACACTTGCTTGCAGTTTACTTGCCGGCGTCTGGAAGCCCAAGGTCTTTCTGGGACGTTGATTCAAGCGCAG
>CAZAXI010000355.1:0-2962 GCA_964489045.1 uncultured Granulicella sp.
CCGTCTTGCCGGTGTCGTCCACAAACTGCGCGTCCAGCGGAAGCATCTGGTTCAGGTGCTGTTCCACGCCAACCCGCTGCAACACCGTGGGCAGTTGGTTGCCGCTGTTCGGGCCCTCGTCCTTGTCGCCGTAGCTCGACACCTGCGCCGCGGCAAACCCGCACAGCAGCGCGCCGATCGCGCCCGCCGCCATCGTCCTTGCCAATGCCCGCCGAATTGTCCGCCACTTCCTCATCTTTGCCGCCGCTTCCTTTTATTGCCCGTCATTCTGACTCAAAGCCCTTTAGGTCGTCATTCTGGCGAAGCCAGAATCTCCGTATTTTCTTTTCCTCGAACCTCGAACCTTGCACCTCGAACCTGTCCCGCCTCACTTCGGGGGAATCGCCTCTGCCGCAACCGCCTTGCCGTAGTTCATCTTCTGTTCGCGTGCCTCAATCGTCGTCAGCTCATAGCCCGTCCGCGCAAAGCCATCCGTCAGCGGCGTCTTGATCTCCGGCGCCGCCGCATGCGCCACATTATCCGGCGTGGCCGCAGTCTGGCTCTCCACCGGCAGGCCGCGCTGCGCTGGATTCTGCGCAATCAGCTCCATCGCGCGTTCAATCGGAATGCGAATTGTCCCCGGCTGTCCGTCGACCAGACTGTAGTGCTCCAGCAGCAGGTCTTCGCGCGCATGCAGATCGGCGGTAGCCTGGTTGCCGTCGTCCACGTCCAGTCGCGGTTCGGGAAATGGGTCGACCATCTGCTTCAACTGTTGCTGCTGCATCTCCGGATTGCTGGCCAGGTCCTTGCCTTTGCCCAGCGGGACCGCGCCCGCTGCAATCGTCCACTTCGTCGCCGGGCCATCCTCCTTCACCCACAGGTTGTTGATCACCTTGCCCATGCCGTAGCAGAAGAAGAAAAAGATAATGACGGTGCCGAACAGGCCCGCCAGGAACACGGCGATTCCGCGAACGTTGACGTCTTCGACCTCGTATCCCGGGTGCTCCGCATCCACCGGCGGCGAGTAGTCGGCCGGCTGGATATTGTCCTTGTCCATATCGTGGCCGTCAGTGTGCATGTTCCGCCTCCAGCATTTCTTCCAGATGTGGATCGTTGACCACCACCAGAGGCCGCGCCATCAACTGCGTCATGTAGTAGGCCGCCCATATCGCCAGCATCGTGGCGGGCACCGTAACGTACGCCAGGATGCTCAGCGGCTCGCCCACCAGGTTCCCTGCCGCGCCCTTGAAGTTCGGCTCGATCAGCCAGAACATATCGATCAGCCGCGCGAAGATCATCCAGCAGGTCAGCCAGATCATCTTGTTCTTGTTCCGCTTCAGGTCCCTCGACAGCAGCAGAACAAACGGAATCAGCCAGTGCGCGATAAAGTCCGCCGAGCAGACCACCCACCATCCGCCGTGGATGCGGTTCAGATACCACGGCAGCTCATCCGGAATATTCCCCGACCAGATGATCAGGAACTCCGCAAAGCACAGGTAGATGTTCAGCATCGTGAACGCAAACGCCAGCTTGCCCAGGTCGTGCTGCTCGGTGGTGCGCAGCAGCGTCTTCATGGGCTCGTAGCGCGACAGCAGGATCACGCTCAGGATGCCCAGCGCCAGCACCGCGTAGCCTTGCGCCACCAGGAATTGCAGCCCCCAGATGGATGAGTACCAGGTCACGTCCAGCGCCTTGATCCACACAATTGCGCCCATCGTCATCAGGATGACGTAGACCAAAATCCCCGGCCCGCTCAGGTTCTCGAAGCGGATCCGCCATCGTTCGTAGCTCGGCGCCGTGCCCCGCTCGGGATCGGCGTCGCTCGCTACCGACCACTTGTTCAGAAAATACATCATCAGCAGCAGCACGCCGAAGATGATGCAGCTCTCCACCACCAGCGCGTGCGGGTTCAGCATCGGCCGCTTGAAATTCGCGGTCAGCGCCTGCTCGTGGTTGATCAAGCCTGCAAGATACGCGTTGTTGGTCGAACCCGCGTCTGGATACAGCACCCACTGGTACAGATGCTTGCCGAAATACGGGATAAGGATCGGCACCACCATCAGCGCCACCAGCGGCAGCGTGCGCGTCATCGCCTCCAGCGGACGCCGCAGCAGCAAGCCCCACTTGCCGCCGGTCACATACTGCAGCATCAGCATCACCAGCGCGCCGCCGGCAAAGTTGAAGCAGGTCATGTAGCCCATCAGGTACGCGCGCATGATGTGGTTCCTGCCCTCATGCGAGAACGCAAACGCCAGCGTCAGCAGCGCGGACGCCGCCGCCACCGTCAGCGCGCGCGTCCGCCACGCCACCAGCACCTCAGGCGCGGCCAGCGACGCCGGCAGCACGCGCCGGCCATGCTGATCGAATCCGCCGTGTTCTCCGTGTTGTTCGTGTGCAGATGACATTCGTTTCGGCCTTAATTGAAAAATTCGCATCTACTACTTGTCGGGCGTTGCCGGTGCAATCGGTTGCGTTGCCGGGTACTTGCCGTTGGCGCTCGGAGGCAGCGCCGGCGGAATTCCGTTGTCCTGGTTGTTCGGCGTCCCGTAGATCGCGGTCTTCGGGAGCACCCATTCGTTGCCGAAGTTCGCCGGCAAGCCTTCGCTCACGGCAATGTTCTGGAGCGACTCAATCTGCGCGCCCGGCGCCGCATCCGCCGGCTTCGCGTCCTGGCTCAGTTGCAGCGCCTTGATGTACGCCACGATCGCCCAGCGGTCTGCGGGCGCAACCTGCGCCTTGTAGTCCGGCATCGCGCCGTAGCCGTTGGTCATCACGTTGAAGAAGTGCCCCAGCGGAGCTACCATCAGCCGCGGCGTGTGGTAGTTGCCCGCGGGACGGTAGCCGCGCTGAACAATCATGCCCGCGCCATTGCCCACGCGCGAGTGGCACGGCGTGCAATAAATGTTGAACCGCTCCTGCCCCCGCTCCAGCACCTCCATCGTCACCGGGAACGGCATCATGTTGCCTTCCTTGCCGTCCGGCC
>CAZAXI010000356.1:0-2950 GCA_964489045.1 uncultured Granulicella sp.
TATTGGGAAGGCGTAATCACTTACCTGGTATTCGGCGCTGTATTCATTGGCTTGTATGCCTTTGGGCCATCCTAAGCGGGGGAAATCAGCAGAGGATTTCAAATTGACGGACTGTCCGCGACCGCCGTCACATTCTCCTCCATCTGCGCCGGAGTACAATCCCTGCAATCCACCACACCAAGGACTCCCGGCATGAACCCCAAGCTTGAAGAAATCTCTCTCCAGCGCAAGCGCGCCCACACCAAACTCCTCGCCAACTCCTCCAAGATCTACGACTGCTTCCTCACCATGGAGCGGCTCGCCTACGCGGACGGCGCTTTGAGCAGGAAGCACAAAGAGCTCATCGGTCTGGGCATCGCCGTCGCACAGGACTGTGAATCCGCCATGCAATGGCACGTCGAGCAGGCAAGAATCGCCGGTGCATCCTTCGAGGAGCTGCTCGAAACCATCGAAGTCGCCATCGAGATGGGCGGTGGCCCCGCCGTCGTCGCCTCCCGCTTCGCCCTCGAAGTAATGGAGAGCATCGGCGTCAAGCCCTCGCGTTAGAAGGTTGCCTCCGCGCTCTTCGGAGAGCAGCCGGCTTTAGCCCGCGGGAACGGTCAATCAAATCAAGAGGCTTTAGCCTCGGGTTTTGTTCGATCGAGTCATGTCGCCCTTTTCAGCACCTTCGCTGGAGCAGCTTTCCTGTCCGCTCCACACAATAAGAAAACTGCGCTAGAAACACAAAGGCCCGGCGCTTGGCCGGGCCTTCGCATTGCGAGACAAGCTCCCTAGTGAGCAGCAGGCTTGTGTGCCACGGGATGCGGCGCAGGCTTTGCCGGAGTCGCCTTCGGCAGCACCACCACGCCATCCTTCATCGTAATCATGATCGGATTCGGCGTGTACGAGTCGTACGTCCCATCCAGCGTCACCGTCTTCTTAGGCTGGGTTGCCGTGGCAATATCGTCCGCCAGTTTCTTGGCTGCATCAACCTTCTTGTTGTACGCGGCGAGTTTGGTCTTATAGGCAGCCTTCGCGGCGGGAGTTGCACTAGCCGCCGGAGCCACAGGCGCGTCCGGCAGCGGATCGGGCGGCGTCAGGTTGAACGTGAAGTCCGCCGTACTGGATTGCACCGCATCGTCGGTCACCGCAACTTGGACCTGCGTCGGTGTCGACGCAATCACCAGCACCCCGGGAAGCTCAACTGACTTGCCTTTCAGCAGGTCCCACATCTTCGCAGCCTGGTCCGGATTCCCGTTCGCCAGGATGAATTCCTTGTCGCCCATCGCCAGCCCAGTCAGGTCAGTCGTGCTCGCAATCACCGTGTTCACAATGTCCGCAGGAGTCGGCGCCGCCTTTACCGAGGCAGCGAAGCCGTCAGGCGGGAAGAGGTTCGCCGTCGCCGCAGCCACTACAGCGTCGTAGCCGTCGTCGTTCCGGCCGTGATACTGGTGATAGCAATACTTCGCGGTCGGCGACATGATCGCCTTATAGTTGTCCGGCGCATAGGCCACCGCGCGGGTCTCGTAGAAGGTGCAGTTCAGGTAATCCGGCGGTGTCGCAAAGCGGTACGCTTCGCCCAGGTAGAAAGTGTCCTGCAGCGGCTGACCGACTGCCTTCGTGGCATCCAGGGGAACGAATGCAAGCTCCTTCTTGTAAGCGTCAATCGCGGTCGCAGTGTCCTTCTTGTTGAAGGCGGCATAGCCGATTGCACTGTAGAAAATGGGATAATAGTTGGTTTTCAGGCCGTTGAAGTCGGCGTCGGACGTGCACTTCCCCTTGGTCGCCGCCAATCCTTTCTGCGCGAAGCTGGCAGCCGAATCGTACCCAGCCTGCTTCGCCGTGGCGTCGGTGACCGCATCCGCCTGCCCCTTCCGAACCGCGGTCTCGATCACCAGACCCCTCAAATTGTTGGGATCGACCTGCAGCAGACGGTCGGCTGTATCCAGCGTTTTCGCCGCGTCGTTGATCGGGGGAGCGCCATACAACGCCATCAATCGTTCCAGCGTGTCTTCCTTAACTGCGGACTGCGGAAACTGCGTGAGGTACTGCTCGAGTGCTGCAGCCTTGGCCTTCGGATCCGTCTGCGTCATCGCATTGTTGTAGACCGCATACTCGGCAGCAGCCATCGGCGGTACCGCACATGGGTCCGTCGTAGGCACAGCCGCAGGCGCAGCTTGCGCTCCGGAAGAGGCGTCCTGAGCGGACGCGAGTGGCAGACAAGATGCAACAGCACACGCCAGGAAAGTGGCTAAGACGACCTTCTTCATTCAAGACTCCTCAGTCATTTTGTTTTTTGGGATACTGGCCACCGGGAGTCCCGGGGGATCAAAACGGTTACTCAGTTCCGCGCTTCTCTCTAGTTAACGCTGCCTTTGCCGCACGCACGGTTGCGAGGCACATATAGCGCTGATTATAGGAAGCAACCCCCGCCGTGGCAAGCGTCAACAGCATATCTCTTCCGCAGGGCCCGGCGGGGACTCGTATGTGGCCCAGCACACACCGTCGCATTCCTCGCTTGTCACCGTCCTCTCTCGCCAGGCTCTCCGCTCCCGCAGCCCGCCCCATCCCCCAGCGCACGCGTATACTAAGAATGTTTCGGGCTGCATCCGCACGTACCTTGGCGGAGCGGCACTGGAGAAAACCATGAGCGTTACTCAACTTCGCGCCCGCGGAGTTCCGCAACCCGTCCCCCGCGTCACCGCCGACACCCTCCTGCAGAAAAAGCTCTCCAGCCATCCCATCACCGCTATCACCGCATATGACTATCCCACCGCGCGCCTGGTCGACGACGCCGGCCTCGACATGGTCCTGGTCGGCGACTCGCTCGGCATGGTCGTCCTCGGCTACGAAAACACCCTCCCCGTCACCCTCGAAGAGATGCTCCACCACACCCGCGCCGTCGCTCGCGCCCTCCGCCGCGCCTTCCTCGTCGCCGACATGCCCTACGGCTCCTACCACGCCTCCATCG
>CAZAXI010000357.1:0-2936 GCA_964489045.1 uncultured Granulicella sp.
AAAGCAGGGATAGGTAAAGTAGCCGAACTGGAACGAGCGCAGATTCATCCTGAAAACGAGGTTACACCGGGCCAGGAATGGGTTGCAAGAGATATCGCGGGGCCGCTATTTGGAGGGAGGGTTCGGGGTTGTTGGGGCAGGGGGAATGGGGGGAATGGTGACGAAGCAGACGCTAAATTGGTTCGGGGTATTGCCGAGCGCGCCGTCGGGTTGACTGGGTTGGGAATAGTCGGAGGCGGCGGGGTCGCAGTCGCCCTTCATGGTGTAGGCGATGCGGGTGGCTCCGCCGGGGAGGGAGTGGTGAGTGAGTAATTGGGGAGCATGGTTCATCGCGGGGAGATCGAAGTCCCGATGTGCGCCAGTCCGGGGGTTGTAATCGACCAGCTTTCCGGTGGTGGCTTCAGCGTGATTGCCAGAGATGTACAGAATGCGGTCGCCGTCCAGCATCAGGAAGCTGGCATCCACGCAGGCCACTCCGAGGGTTCGGGTTCTGTGGGTCTGGGAGTTGGTGACGGTGAGCGAGCCGCAGGAAGAGCGGCCTTCCATATCGACGGAGACGGCAAAGAGGCCGTCGGGGGTGACGCCGCCCGGCGAGTAAGAGCCCAGCTTCTGCGCTGCCGCGGCTTGGGCTTCGATCTGCGCCAGTTTCTGCCGGATCGGTGCGGGAAGAGGTCTCGGGCCGTAGTCGCTAGGACCCTGAATGAACTCACCCAACGGCGTGGCGGCCTGGCTCGGGTCCTGCGCGGGGATGGGGATGTAGAAGTTCTCGCCGTCCCAGAGGATCGCGGGCGAGTCGCAGGCGGAGGGAGACTCATCTACGGCAGCCGAGAGTTTGCCGGCCTTCAGGTCATAGATCCAGATGGCGCAGCGGCGAAATGGAGTCTGGACCACGTCGCCGACCAGCGGGGGACTGAAGGTGTCGACGGTGAGAAAGGCCAGGCGATTGCCGTCCGGGCTGAAGGCGGCAGCGTGGAAGTTGCGATTGGCGAGGCCGGGGCCGGGAAGGGCGAAGGCAGCGAGGGCGGCATCGGACATGGGCTGGAGGCCGATGGGGTCGGGCTGGAGGCGGAGGGTTCCGTCGTGGGGCGGGGGTGGTTTATATCCGGGCGGGGGGACGAATCCGGGTGGAAGCGGGGGTGGGCTGTTGTCGCGGAGGCGTGCGGGGATGGCCTGCAGCCAGTCCTTTGCGGCGAAGAAGCCAGGTGCGGAGGCGCGGATGGTGAAGTCGCCAAAGGCGGGCAGGGGTGGAGTGGCGTAGGCGCCATCGGGGCCGGCGGTGACGTCGCCCTGCAGGGTGGTCGGGGAGATGGCGCGGTTATTCTGGTCGAAGGCGTTGCCTGAACCGCGGTAGTGGACGATGGCTCCGGGGATGGGATCGCCGGTGGCGGCGTTGAGCACGCGGCCGGTGATGGGAATGAGCGGCCGTGGATTGCGGGTTTGGGCGGCTGCGGAGATGTTCAGGGCAAGCAGGAGTGTGGAGAAGCGCTGCATCCAACGACCTCGTCTGCACGACAGCATAGCGCAGAAAAGGGTGAGGACAAATCAGCGTGGAAGCAATTAATCGATTTCCCGGAGTTGCTCCTCACCATCCTGGCCGGAGCTGAGCGCGGATTCTTCGCGGAGTTTGCTCTGAATGTTGGTCCAGACTTTGTCGCTGGGATCGTCCTCGGGCTCGAAGAGGCTGCGGGCGGTTTCGGCGATGGTTTCGAGGTCGCGCACGAGTGCGAGGCAGTCGGGATGGGCGGCGAAGAGCTGCTGCAGGCGGGGGTCCTCGCTGACCTTGCCGTCGCAGGAGGCGAAGAGTTCGGGAAGATACTGCTCGAATTCCTCGGGCTTGAGGGTGTCGAAGTTGATGTTGATATCGCCTGGTTCGCTCATTTTGCGCCCTCCGTGGACATGTCCGGTTTGGGCGACTCGCTGCTGGGATTACGGAGCAGTTCGCGGAGCCTGAGGCGGGCCTTGTGCAGTTGAGACTTGCTGTTGCCGGTCGAACAGTCGAGCATGGTGGCGATCTCATTATGTTCGAAGCCTTCGACATCGTGAAGGACAAAGACCATGCGGTAGCCGGGTGGTAATGAGGCGACGGCGCGCTCGAGGGAGACACGATCGACGGAACCGGCGAGGACGGGGTCGCGGCTGCCGAAGTCGCGCTTGGGCGCGTCCTCCTCGGAGGGGTTGATGGTTTCCTCGAGGGAGACGAGGCTGAGGCCTTTCTTGCGGAGTTGCATGAGGACGAGGTTGACGGTGAGGCGATGCAGCCAGGTGGAAAAGGCGGACTCACCGCGGAAGCTGCCGATCTTGCGGAAGAGGTGCAGGAACGCCTCCTGGGTCATGTCTTCGGCCTCGGAGACGTTGCCGAGCATGCGCAGGCACAGAGTGTACACGCGGCGCTTGTGCAGGGAATAGAGCCGCGAGAATGCCTCGGCGTCTCCGTTCTTGGCGGCCTCGATGGCCTCGGCCTCCCCGGCGATGGGCGGGTTGCGCTTGAACAGGCCGGGGCTGGAATTCGGGGGTGGTGCTTGCGTCATCAGCTGCCCTTCACAATTCATTGGGTTTGGCTCCGGGTTATCGACTCGCCGGACTCTCGCCTGACTCGAGGGTACCGCATAATGCCGAGATTCGAGATTGATCCGCCTGAGGAGTTGGAGTTTGAGTCGGGAGAAAAGGTTGTGTTGGTTTGCCGCATTGTGGCAGAAGGGCGTGGATTTTCTTAGGGATGAGAGGAAGGCTACGGTTCAGGCGCCGATAAATCGCGCGTAGAGCGAGCGTGCGACGGTGATGTCGGTGGTGCCCTGGACGATGGCGCGGCCGTCTGCGAAGAGAGTGACGGTGTGCGCGCCGCGACGGAAGCGGAGAATGAGATCGTTGGAGCGGAGGTCTCGAATGTCGGTGTGGGTTGAGAGGCGCTCGCGCAGGGCGGCGAAGTCGACGGGGCG
>CAZAXI010000358.1:0-2919 GCA_964489045.1 uncultured Granulicella sp.
CGTCGATGGTGGGGGTGACGTAGTCGTGGCGCTGGAGCATCTCGCGCGCGATCTGAAGGTAGACGGAGTCGACGTCGTCGAGCAGGCCGGGAGTGAATAGGCCGCCGATGTGGAGGATGAGCCAGGCCAGGACGATGAGCGAGACCGAGCGCGGGTTCCAGCCGCGGCGTGGACGCGGGGCGAGTTGCTCTGCTGGCTGCATCGGCGATTGGTCCTGGAGTTGGGTCAAGGTGTGCGCGTCTCACCTTCCTTTCGAGGCGGAATCCAGGGGCAGAGTTGGAACAGGGTCCAGCGGGCGGTCGGTGATCAGGGCTTTGCCGGAGGTCTCTTCGAGCAGGACCTGGCGGGAGCCGAGCAGGCGATCGACATCGTCGCGGCGTTCGAGCGGAACGAAGAGGAGCTTGCGCGGGCCGGTTCCCCATTGGGCGAGCAGATCGGCGGGCGTGAGGAAGAGGGATTGCGCATCGGGGAAGGTCGAGCCGAAGAGCATGGAGGACGAGCGGCCATCGACCAGCAGCGCGGGGCGCGAGAGCGGGCGGTTGAGGTAGAACGGGATCGACGAGCCGTAGGCTTGGTCGCCGTAGAGCAGCAGAGTGTTGTCGCGCGAGATTTGGCCGGTGGTTTCAAGTTGCTGGATGCGCCCGGCGAAGTTCTGCGAGGAGAGCATCGGCGCGAAGCGAACCAGCGCAATGTGCGCGGCGATCAGAAAGACGGCCGCGGTGAGGGCGATGGCGGTGGTGGCGGCGAGATGGCGGCGCTGCGCGCGCAGTGTCCATGCGATAGCGGGACCGGCGGCGAAGGCTGCCAGGGCAAGCAGCGCAGGCAGACGCAGCGCTGCGAAGCTGGGGCCGGTGAGGTCGAAGAGCGAGGACATGGAGAGGGTGTAGTCGCCGACGCCGCGATGGGCGAGCAGATTGTCCACGTTGGGGAGAGCGGCGAGATGGCGCGAGGTCCACAGACCGAAGGCCAGGGCGGCGGCGACGGCGACGCCGAGCACCGTGAACGCGGCGTGGGCGAAGGTGATCCAGCGGTGGGAGGATTTGGCTTCGGCATCGGAGCCGGAGCAGGTGGTCTCGGCACGCGCCAGGGCCGCGGCGATCAGCATCAGCAACGGAAGGTACGCGGGGAAGGTGTAGTACTCCTGGTTGGTGGAGAGCGAGAAGAAGGCAAGCACCAGGAAGGAGAAGATGCTGAGCAGCAGGGAGGTGCGCTGGGTCTGGGTGAGGTCGGCGAGGGGTTCGGGATGGCGCGCGTACCAGGGGCCGGTCCGGCGATTGCGGTATGCGCCCCAGGCGGCGAGGCAGGCCAGCGGAAACGCGACCAGGGAGCCTTTGAGCGGGCCGGTTACGGCGATGGTAAGGAAGAAAAACGCGCCGAGGATCCAGGGAGTCGCAAAGTAGAGGCGCTCGGGGTGGATCAGGCCGTAGCGACGCCAGCGGCGTACGGCGTCGGCCAGGACGATGGGCACGAACAGGCTCCAGGGGAAGAGCCAGACCAGATGCAGGCTCCAGTAGAGATAGCCGGGGAGCTTGTTGTAGTCGCGCGGGATGCGGCGGCCGAGGAAGCGGAGGACGTGCTCGTTGATGAAGTAGAACCAGAAGAAGCCGTGGCCGCCCATGCCGCCGGTGTTGCGCAGGCCGGCGAGGATGTGCCAGGGCGCGGCGATGGCGAGAAACAGAAGCGCGCCTGTGAAGGGCTTAAGGCGGCGCCAGTTGCGGGATTCACCGGTGAGCCCGAGGTAGACGATGGCTGTGCCGGCGAGGAAAACGATGGCGACCAGGCCCTTGGTGAGGACGGCGAAGGCGAGCGCGATCCAAAAGGCGTAGGCGTAGACGGTTGCAAGCCGCTCGGAGCTTAGGGACTTTAGGAAACAGTAAAGGGCGGTGGCGAGCAGCAGCGAAAGCAATACGTCGGGGATGAGGACGCGGGTGAAGAGGAAGACTCCGGCGGAGGTGAGCACGCCCAGGCCGGTGTAGAGTGCGGCGCGCTCGCCGAATGACTCGCGCGCCCAGCGGTAGCCCAGCAGCATCAGCAGCAGGACGGCGAGCGCCTGCGGGAGGTGGGTTGCGAAGGTGTTGCAGCCGAAGATGCGGAAGCTGGCCGCGGCGATCCAGTACGGCAGCGGAGCTTTTTCAAGATAGCGGACGTTGTTGACGCGGAGGGTGACCCAATCGCCGGAGAGGGCCATCTGGCGGGCGGCGTTGGCGTGGGTGCCGTCGGCGTCGTCCAGCACGGGCGGGGAGAAGAGCGAGACGAAGAAGAGGACGAGCCACAGTGCGGCAAGAAGGGAGAGAACGCCTGCGCGCCGGGACTGCTCGGAGGCACGGGAGACCGTGGCGGGTTCGGCGGAGGCGATGAGGGTCATGGAACTTACTTGCTCTAACAGCATACGTTGTGGGAGTGTTGCGGTCGCGCGGTAAGCGGACAGAGAGCCGGTAATGGGTCGGCTTTCTGCAGCTCTCGAAGCTGGTTCCCGGTTCACAAAATTGGATGCACGCGGAAGGCTTGCGGGCGTTGTATCGTGGCATCAGGCCGGAGATGGGCGCGCGGATGTGTGATCCGGACGACAATAGTCACAGGAGATTGCTGAAAACATGCCTACGTTTGCGGCTATCGATATTGGGTCGAACTCCGTTCGGCTGAAGATCGCCACCGTGCAGCAGCACCACTTGAAGATGGTGCACGAGGACCGCGAGGTGGTGCGGCTGGGCGAAAGCGTGTTCCAGACGGGAGTGATCTCGCCGGACGCGATGGCGAACACCATCCGCGCGCTGAAACGGTTCCAGAAGGCGGTGCAACTGCAGGTGGTAGACAAGGTTCGCGTGGTGGCGACCAGCGCCATGCGCGACGCGCGCAACGCAGCCGCGTTTACGGCGTGGGTGAAGTCGGCGACGGGCTGGCAGGTGGAGGTGATCTCGG
>CAZAXI010000359.1:0-2914 GCA_964489045.1 uncultured Granulicella sp.
TTCTCCAGATAGCGGATGCCGTTGGCGTAGAGCGTGACGTAGTCGTGGCGGAGCAGCATCTCGCGGGCAACCTCGGCGTGGACGGAGTCGGCGTCGTCGAGCAGCGCGGGGCGGAAGAGGGTGAAGCTGGCATAGAAGGCGATCCAGAGGGCGGCGATGGTGAGCGTGGTGCTGAGCGGACGTCTCGGGATGCTTGCGTGCGGCATACCGCGACTATATTGGAAAGCGTGAGCGAACTGGTTGACATTGCGGCGGCGGGGCCAACGGCGGAGCTGGTGTTCGGCGACTGGTATCCGGCGCTGCGGGCGGACCAGTTGCAGCGGGGCAGGACCAAGACCGCGCTGCTGCTGGGGAATCCGCTGCTGCTGGGACGGAAGAACGACGGGCGCATCTTTGCGATGCGGGATTTGTGTCCGCACCGGGGGATTCCACTGTCGGCGGGGTGGTTCGACGGCGAACGGGTGACCTGCAAGTACCACGGCTGGGAGTTCGAGCCGTCGACCGGGCAGTGCAAGCTGATCCCGTCGCTGACCGAGGCCGACACGCTGGACGCGACCAGGATCTTTGCGGGCGCGTATGCCGCTGAGGAGCGCGACGGGTACGCGTGGGTCTGGATACCCGCGCCCGGCGCCGGTCGCACCGGATCGCCACTGCCGGCGGTGCCGGAGGTGCCGAAGTTTTCGGCGAAGTACAAGAGCGCGCACTTGCAGGCGGACCTGCCATGCAATGTGGACCACGGGATCATCGGGCTGATGGACCCGGCGCACGGGCCGTTTGTGCACCAGTCGTGGTGGTGGCGCTCGAAGGGGAGCATTCACGCGAAGGAGAAGCACTTCGAGCCGATTCGCGACGACGAGCACGCAGGGCGCAATGCGGGCTTTCGCATGGCAGCGCACGCGCCGAGCAGCAACAGCCTGCCGTACAAACTGCTGGGCGCGCATGGGCCGGTGACGACGACTATCGACTTTGTGCTGCCGAACCGGCGCTACGAGACGATTCGCTGCGGCGACAAGTGGTGGGCCAGTCTGACCACGGTGACTCCGGTGACGGCGTCGACGTGCCGGATCGATGTGTGCGCGGCGTGGAACGTGCTGGCATGGGTGCCGGGCTTTACGTCCATGCTGAAGTTCTTTGGGGCGATCTTCGTCGGCCAGGACCAGCAGACCATGGTGGAGCAGGCCGCGGGGCTGCGCTACGGGCCGGCGCTGATGCTGATCGACGACGCGGACAAGCCGGCGAAATGGTACTTCGCGCTGAAGCAGGCACGGCTGCGGGGGACGGGCGAACACCCGATGGCGGGGCCGGTGACGCTGCACTGGAGAAGCTGAAGGCGAGGGTCAGATTCACAGCTATCGGCGAGTATGCGATAATCGCACGATTACGGGTCCCGACCGATCGCGAGAAGAGCGAGGATGCCGCTGATGCCTGAGAGTGGAGCCGCTCCGGTACTGACAATCAACGTTGAGCTGTACGGCGTCGACGATCTGGCAGTGGTGCGCTGCCATGGCAAGCTGGTGGCGGGCGTGACGCATCTTCTCTACAACGCGGTGAACGACCTGGTGCCGGAGACCCAGCGGGTGGTGCTGGATCTGTCCGATGTGGCGTACACGGACAGCATGGGGCTCGGCATGTTGGTCCGGCTGTACGTCTCAGTGAAGTCGGCCGGCTGTACGCTGGAACTGATCAACCTTAGCAAGCAGGTTCGGCACCTGCTGGGAATGACCAATATGCTGGCGGTCCTCCCGGTGATCGACGAGGACGGCCTGGAGTTCGGGTGAGTCGCCCGGAGGGGGTGCCCCCTATATATACACGCCATTCGGGTTGACAGTGATTTGGGGGCAAGGCTTAACACGGATCAAGGCGGATAGAAGCACGGATCAAAGACGTGAGGATAAGGTTCGGCGTGGGTGTGGGCCGGTGACTGGGGATGCTTGAGTTGGGGGGAAGAAGGTAACCCCACGATAAACGAGCGGTGAGGCGCGCTCGTTTATCGTGGGGCACCCGACGGGTGGGCACCCGAGTTGGTTGGGTTAGGGGGTGGAGACGCCTTCGTCGATTACTAGTTGGTCGACGCGGATGTAGAGGGCTTCGCCTAGTTTCTTGAAGGCTAGTTTCCACTCGGGGGACCAGTAGTTTTTGTCGACGCGGAGGAAGAACTCGTTCCAGATGTTCTGGGCCTGCCAGAGGTTGACGTCGAAGGGCATGGAGCGGAGGCCGGTGGCGACGGCGAGGGCGGTGCGGAGGGCGGTCAGCATGGCGTTATCGGAGTTGGCGGCGGCCTCGAGGGCGACCATGGCGCGCTTCATGCGTTCGGCGGCGGCGAAGGCGAGCACGGGGATGTCGAGGGTGATCTGGTCGGCGGCGGCGCGGGTGAAGAGGGCTTCGATCTCGGCGACGTCGAAGTTGTCGGCCTCGATGGCGCGGCGGAGGCTGGAGTTGATGGCGAAGTTGGCGGCGATGGCGAGGGCGGGCGGGGCGGACATGCCGGATTCGGTGAGGTAGCGGAGCAGGGAGGCGTGGTCGTCGTAGATCTTGCGCAGGGATTCCTCCATCTCGGCGAGGGTGCGGTCGAGGATGGTGCGCAGGATGCGATGCTGCTCGTCGGCGAAGAGCGAGATGAGTGAGTAGGCGAGGGTGCCGAAGAAGCGGTCGATCAGGCGGATGACGTCGGGGAGATTGGCGCGGCGGATGGCGGTGTTGACGTCGCTGGAGAAGGCGGTGAAGGCGGCGAGGTCTTCAGGGTTGGTCTTGGAGTAGCGGCGGATGGCGGCAGAGAGGTTCTGATCTCCGAGGTGGAGGACGGCGAAGAAGAGGTCCTCGGACTCCTCGGTGATGCGGGAGCGGATGGTGGCGCGGCCGAGGGCGACTTTGCCGCGGCCGGAGGTGAAGCTCTCGTAGGCGTCGCGGTGGAGGT
>CAZAXI010000360.1:0-2879 GCA_964489045.1 uncultured Granulicella sp.
GCCATGCATCACCACGTTGGCGATGCGCTGGGTTTCGCCGTTCTTCAACTCCAGGTACAGCGGGACCATCATCACGAAGTTCTTCGACACATTGCCCTGCGTTAGCTTCAGGTGCGCGCTGGTGACGCCGCCGTCGTCGACTGTGAAATCTGCGCTCACCGTATAGTGGGGAAGTTCGGTGCCATAGACATATTCGTCGAAGAACCAGTCCAGTTTGCCGTCGCCGCGCAGGTCCAGCGACTTGGGCATGGTCTGCTCCATCGAGGCCTTCCAGTCCTCCGTGGTCGCCGCCTTGCCCGCGTAATCCTTGACGAACTGGTGCATGGAGTTCTTGAACGGGACTTCGCCGTCGGCGGGCGTCCAGTACATCATCTCCAGCATGTGCAGGACGTATGCGCCCTTGCTGTAGATCAGCAGGTTGTAGACATCCTCTCCCACCTTTGAGTTCGAGACCCGCTCGCCCTGGGTCAATGACCCGGCGTCGATCGGCCGCACACCTTCCTTGGTCTTTTGCAGCAGGTTAGTCTGCTGCTCCTTCCAGAACGCGCGGTAGTCGTCCATCTTCGTCGATGTGTTCCTCAGGAACACCCCGACTGAGAAGTTGGCGAAACCCTCACTCATCCATTGGTCGCGATAGCTGCTGAAGCCGACCAGGTTGCCCCACCACTGGTGTGAGACCTCGTGCGGCGTCACCTCGCGCCAATAGCTGGCGTCATAGTCCAGCAGCCCTAATTCGTGTTGCACCGTCGTGTCCCAGAAGCCGCAGATCGGCAGAAATACCAGCATTGGCCAGCTCTGGCCGTAGTTGCAGGCGCTCTGCTGGGTCAGCGCCACGTGGTCGTAGGGCAGTTTACCGTAGTATTCCGTGTAAATCTGTATAGCCACGTTGCCCTGGGATAGCTCTCCCTTGAGTGCCGGCAAGGTCGATAGATTGCCCAGGGTGCCTGACTCCTGAAGTGGTGCAAACCTATCGGGCACGCCGACATTGGCATACGCATCCACCGCGAACCCGGCTGGGGTCTTAATCCCGCTCGACTTGAAGTCTCCCAGATTGAACCCCGCCACCGGAATGGGCGCGTCGGTCTCCCACACCGCCTTCACCATTCCTCCCTCTTCCGGCGCCAGGCTCACCTGCTTTCCGGTCGCCACAATTTGCAGGTCCTTGGGCAGATGAAAGGTCATGTGAAACTTGGCGAAGTCCCCGAACTGTGACCCTCCTGACGGGTACCAGCTATCCCGCGCGCCGGGCATAAGGTAGTACGTCTGGCTGCCCTCGGAGAGCAGCGCGTCTTTGCCGCTGTAGACGGTCAGTAAGCGCACGGTATCGCCCGTCTTCGCCGCCGCCGGCAGGATTACCGCAAAGTCCGGATCGTTCTCCTTCGCCTCCTGCACAAAATCAAGCGGCGCTCCGTTCTCGCTGTAGACTCCCGCCACGCGCAGTGTCGGATAGAGGTTCAGCCGCACCACGCGGACTCCGTCGTGACGCATCTTCATGGTGGTTTCAGCCGCAGACTTCATCATGCCGGATCGGTCAAACGTGACGTCCAGCTTCTCGTCCGTCACCTGCATGCGCACTCCGTGGTCGCTGGGGTCTTCGTCTTCCATCCGGTAGGCCGCCCACGGCTCAACCTCGGTATCGCTCCACGTCGTCAACTCCACCTGATCGGGTGCCGCATGGAACGTCCCTTCCGGGTCGGCAATGAACAGCACGTTGCGCCCGGCCAGTGCTCCACCCATGCGGAAGGAGGCCATGAAAAAACCGACCTGGCTGTCACCAAGGACATCCGCCAGCAGGCGCAGCTCAAGATTCTCGTGCAGCGACTTGCGAAAGCCTTTGGCCAGGTCCTCGGCCGCTGCCCGCACATGTCCGTCCGGCGCGCTTCCAGGTCCGGCCGATGCCTTGCGAATCTCGTCCGCAGTCCCGTCGGTAAAGCGCAGCACCAGCGTGCTGAAGTCCTGGACCATCGGTCCACCCTTGGTCAGCAACGCCAGCGATCGTCGCTCGCTCGCGTCCGTTACCGCCAGCTTGAACTGGCCGCTGCCGGCAAAAACGGCGCCCGTCACCCGGCCGTCCACCGGGGAGTAAAAGTAAAACGTCCCCTGGTCGAAGTGGAAGGTGCCGCCCTCGCGCTCGAGCGTCAAGTCCTTTACGGTCACGCTCTCCCCGCCAGGCAAGTCGGCGCGCAGAGCGACGTAGGTCTTCTGCGCGTTCGGCGCCTGCGCGTGTCCGTTGGGTTCAATGCGGCCTGGTGCGGTCTGTGCACCCGCGCTGAAGGCAATAAGAAGCACGGGGAGGAGAAATGCTCTGTAATCCATGGCTCCCAAGTTACTGCGCCCCGAGACCCCGGGCAATGAATAACTAAAACGTCGGGCGAATATCGCACAGTTTGAGCAGGTATCGCCCAGTGGACCTTTCTCATTTTGCCTTGCAACTGCCTGGCCGACTTGCCGGACTCTCTGACCACCGCCCTGCTACCCCGCAAACGCGTTGCCTTGCAGGCGATACAATCGAACTCGACCCTGATTCCGATGGCCTACCAGGTTTTAGCCCGCAAATACCGTCCCCAGCGCTTTGCCGACGTCGTCGGACAGGACCACGTCACCGTGACCCTGATGAATGCGCTCAACCAGAACCGCATCGCGCACGGCTACATCTTCTCGGGCCATCGCGGCATCGGCAAGACCACCATCGCGCGCATTCTGGCCATGGCCCTGAACTGCCGCAACCCGATTGGCAGCGAGCTCCGCCCCACCGCCGAGCCCTGCGACATGTGCGAGAGCTGCACCGAGATCCGCGCCGGCAACGCCGTCGACGTCATCGAGATCGACGCCGCCACCAACCGCGGCATCGACGAGATCCGCGAGCTGCGCGACGCCGC
>CAZAXI010000361.1:0-2827 GCA_964489045.1 uncultured Granulicella sp.
CCCTGTTCCCTGTTCCCTGCTCCCTGTTCCCTGTTCCCTGCTCCCTGTTCCCTGTCACTTTCCGCCACGCGGAAAGTGATCAAAGCCCCTTCGCTCCGGCCAATCCAGTTCCGCTGCATCGTGCGGACCTTCTCCGGCCATCCCTCCAGCGTGTCAAGCCCGTTCAGCAACTCGTCCGCATAGTGCGTGATCCGCAGAAACCACTGCGTCAGGTCGCGCTGCTCGACCATCGTGTCTTCATGTCTCCAGCACCTGCCGTCGATCACCTGCTCGTTCGCCAGCACCGTCTGGCACTCCGGACACCAGTTCACCTTGCTCTTCTTCCGGTACGCCAGCCCGCGCTCGTACATCTTCAGAAAGAACCACTGGTTCCAGCGGTAGTAATCCGGAAGACAAGTTGTAACTTCTGTAGCCCAGTCGTAGCTCAAGCCCATACGCCGCATCTGCCGCCGCATCGCTGCAATATTTTTGAGCGTCCACTCCGCCGGCGGCGTATTGTTCTTCAGCGCAGCATTTTCCGCGGGCAGCCCAAACGCGTCCCACCCCATCGGGTGCAGCACGTTGTATCCGCGCATCCACATGAAGCGCGCCAGCGCATCGCCGATAGCGTAGTTGCGCACGTGCCCCATGTGCAGTTGCCCGCTGGGATACGGCAGCATCTCCAGGCAATAGAACTTCGGCTTGCCCGAATCATGCCCCTCGGCCGCATACAGCCGGTCGTCCCCGTCCCACCGCGCCTGCCACTTCGGTTCAATCTCCGCTGGGCTATACCGCTGCCCCTCACTCACGTTTCGTGCCGGCTCTGACATATCCAATGATTGTAAAGAATCCGCCTCCAGCTAAACTGAATGCTGCCGAAAGAGATCATGCCCAGCCATCCCGACCCCGCCCAGCTTCACGCCTCCGCCCTCGTCATCGACACCCACGCCGATACGCCTCAGCGCTTCGTCGACGAAGCCTGGGACTTCACCAGCCCGCTCGCAGGCGGCATGCTGAACCTGGAAAGCGCGCGCGCCGGCAACCTCGCTGCCGAGTTCTTCGCCATCTGGCCAGAGCCCACTGCCTGGCGCGGCCGCTTCGCCCACCGGGCTTTTTCTCTTATTGATGGTGTCCTCCAGCAGGTCCGCCGCCATCCCAACGAGCTAGCCCTCTGCACCTCGCCCGCCGAAATTCTCGACGCGCGCGCCGCGGGCAAGTTCGCCGTCCTGATGGGGATCGAAGGTGGCCACGCCATCGAGAACTCGCTCGCACTGCTGCGCATCTATCACGCGCTCGGCGTCCGCTATATGACGCTCACCTGGGCCAACTCGAACGACTGGGCCGACTCCTCCGGCGATCTCGACGATCCTGCGGTTCCGCATCACAATGGCCTGACGCCGTTTGGCCGCGAAGTCATTGCCGAGATGAACCGCCTGGGCATGATGATCGACGTCTCCCATGTCTCCGACAAGACCTTCGCCGACGTCCTTGCCGCCACGCGCGCGCCCGTCATCGCCTCGCATTCGGCGGCGCGTGCGCTTACTCACTCTCCGCGAAATCTGACTGACGATCAGTTCCGCGCGCTGGCGGCGAACGGCGGCGTCTGCATGGTGAACTTTTACGCTGCCTTCATTGACGAGAATTACCGCCAGGCCTGGGCTGCGCAGAAACCGGCCCTCGCCGCCGCCAGCGAGGCGCTCAGAGCCGAATACGCTGCCAAAGGCGAGACCGTCCCCTACCACGTCTCCAGCCAGCTTGATCGCGACTTCGCGGCGCGGGTGCGGCGCCCGCCGTTTCGATCGCTGATCGATCATTTCGACCACATCATCCGCGTTGCCGGGATCGACCACGTCGGAATTGGGACGGATTTTGATGGGATTTCGGCGCTGCCGGAAGGCATCGACTCGGCGGCGGATTTGGGGAAGATCACGGCTGCGCTGGCGGCGTGTGGATACTCCGCGGGGGACCTTGGGAAGGTTCTTGGGGGAAATTTGATGCGTGTTTTTGCGGCAATTCAGGGCGCTGCGGCGGGGCGAAAAGGGTTGTGAAACACTCCAAATTGTTTCACGTGACACAATTTGGAACTGTACTTGCTGGCGGTTTGGATGGACTGCCATACGTGCGTGTAACTAATTGAAAATAAACACTTAAACGACAATATTCGAGGCATTTTGGGGGCTTGCACATTTCGGGAAAACTGGCATAAAAACCTAATTCTCTTACAAAATGGGACAATGTGAGACAATAAAATCCAATGATTCGCCCAGGAAAAACACGCACTTTCACGATCAGCTTTCCGCCTGATCTTGCCGAGCAGGTGGAGCGATTGGCGAAGCGGGAGAGCCGAACGACCAGCGAGCTATTTCGGGAGGCGTTCCGGATGTATCGCGCGCAGCGGCTGCGGGCGATCATGGACCGGGCGAACGCAGGAGTTCGCGAGGGGGGCTTCCCTCGCTACGGCACCGAGGATGTGGAAGGCCTAGTCCAGAAGGACCGCGACACGACGTGGGCTAAGCAGGAGAAAGAAGCCGACGAGAGGATTGCTTCTTCGCTTCTGAGACGCTGAGGGGAGATTCGAACTTTCTCAAAAGCTGTTTTGCGCGCAGTTTGGTTGAGCGCTTGATCTAGCTGACGATGCGGTCACTTGATACTGGGGGGTTTTCCGGTACGAATCCGCAGTGTGGGGCTCAACTCGTGTTCAATGAGTGCGTTGGCCTGTAGCGTCAATTGAGAATCGAAGTTACCGAAAACGTGTGCCGGTTCAGACGGTCGATGCAACACTTGCTTGCAGTCTACTTGCCGGCGTCTGGAAGCCCAAGGTCTTTCTGGGACGTTGATTCAAGCGCAG
>CAZAXI010000362.1:0-2775 GCA_964489045.1 uncultured Granulicella sp.
CTCGAACTTCATGTTGTCGCGCAGATAGTCGAACCCGAATTCGTTGTTGGTTCCGTAGGTGATGTCCGCCCCGTACGCCTCGCGCCTCTGCTCGTCCGAGAGGTCGTGCACAATCACGCCCACCGACAGCCCCAGGAAGCCGTAAATCTTGCCCATCCACTCCGCGTCGCGCTTGGCCAGGTAGTCGTTCACTGTCACCACGTGAACGCCGTGCCCGGCCAGCGCGTTCAGATAGCAGGATAGCGTCGCCACCAGCGTCTTGCCTTCGCCCGTCTTCATCTCGGCGATCTTGCCCGAGTGCAGCACCATGCCGCCGATCAGTTGCACGTCGAAATGCCGCATGCCCACCGTGCGCACGCCCGCCTCGCGCACTACCGCGAACGCCTCGGGAAGAATCTCGTCGAGCGCCCTCTTCTCTGCAGCCCGAATCGCATCCGCAGCGTCTGGATCGGCAGGGTCGATCTTCTCCGCGGCCACCGAATCCGCAACCCGCTTCCGGAACTCGTCCGTCTTCGCGCGCAATTCGTCGTCCGTCAGCGCCTTGACCGCCGGCTCCAGCGCGCTGATCTGCTCGACCGCCGGAAGCATGCGCTTCACTGCGCGCTCGTTGCTGGTTCCAAAAACCTTGGCAAGTAATTTATTGAACAAGCTGGGAATCCTTCATGAAGTCCTTAGGCATCCAATTTGCCCAAGTACAAGTTTACGCGATGTTTGCGCTAGAAGGCAGAAGCTGACGCTTTCGTTACACGCGGTGACAATCTTTTACATGCAAATACCGAAATAGTAGAGACTTTGCACCCCCGGCGTACGTTTCCATGCACAGAAGCAGCAATTGAATTGGGCCAAACTGAACCGAAGTGGGACAGAGCTTGATTCCCCCGACGCTTTGGAGGTTTTTATGAAGTCAATCGCAAGAGTATTCGTCACCGCGTTCTTTACGACGGCAATGGCCGTGACCCCCGTCCTGGCGCAGACCGTTACCATCGACTACGACCACACCGTCAATTTCCTGAAGTTCAAGACCTACACCTGGCAGAAAGTCCACGCCACCGATCCCGGCGTCGAGGATCGCATCAGCATTGCCGTCAACCGCGACATGGGCGGCAGATACATGACTGAGGTGCCCAAGGGCGGCGACGTCACCATCACCGCAGTCGAGGCCGCCCAGGACAAGCAGGAATTCACCACCTTCTACGGCTCTCTCGGCGACTTCTCCTGGCAGCGCGGATGGGGCAGCGCGGGTTTCCTCGATTCTCAGGCCACCCTGAACGACGTTCCGGTCGACACGCTGATCATCGATATGTACGACACCAAGACCCACAAGCTCCTGTGGCGTGGAACGGTCACCGAGACTTTGACCGGGAGTGAGGACAACAAGGACAATACGGTCGACAAGGCAGTCACTCAGCTCATCAGCAAGTACCCGCCGAAATACAAGAAGTCCTAGGGCCTCAGCTGGCGTGGCCTCGCCCAGACCGCGAGTGCTGCGCGTTGGTCATCCATTACAACGAGAGGTGACGTGGGCATATTCTGCCCTCCTGCCTCCTCTTGCGCTCAAAATCACTTGCAACCCCCGGCGATTCAGTTTTTTCGCTACACCGTAGCCAACCGCTGCAACAGCAATCCGGGCCGGAAGCCGGAACATCTAATAGGGCGGGGCAGTGGAGAAACAGTTTGCCCTGCTGCACCGGAAATTCTCGAAGACCGGACATTTAGGAGAGATGAAATGAAATCATTCATGAAAACCCTCGCGGCAACAATTCTAGGGGCCGCGCTCGTTGGGATGCCGGCGTCGGCGCAAAGCGTCAACGTCAATTTCCAGAACCCCGCTCAATTCACCACTTACCACACCTACACCTTCAAGAATCTCTACACCACCGATGCCATGGTCGAGCCCAGGCTCGCGATCGCCATCGATCGCAATCTCCAAATGAGGGGATGGCAGGAGGTGGCACAGGGTGGTGATGTGCTGGTCACCGCGGTGCTGTCAAGCAACGATGACCCAGGTCTATATAAGAGCTTCTACTTCGGTCTCAACCACCTCGCCTGGAACGCCGTCGGCGTCGACGCGCCTGGGGACGCTCCTGCCAGCGTCGCGTTTGCCCCGGCCGGCACGTTGATTGTCGACATGTACGACAGCCACACCGGAGCGCTGATCTGGCGCAGCACGGCGTCTGATTTCCTCACGCGCGACACCGGCAGCAATGTGCTCAAGGTGGACAATGCCGTCACCAGCATGTTCAGCGGCCTGCCGTTTGAAGACTCACCGGGCAACTACAATCCGTGGATCAAAGGCAACTGACCCGTTAGCTGATTGCGGCACCAACAACGGCCCGGGCATCGCAGGATGTCCGAGCCGTTTTGTTTCTTCACAGTCCTAATTAGGCGGTGCCGTCACAGGGGCCGTCGGAGTCGCGCCCGGTGTCGCCGGGGGTGCTGCCGCACGCGGCGGCGGTGTCACCGACGCCGCATCCACATTGGCCGCCAGCGCAGCCTCGGACGTCTTTGTCGCCGCGATCGCATCCGGCGGAATCGGCAACGGTGCCTTCAGATACTTCAGCAGCGGACTCTTCGCGATCTCCAGCGCGATCACCACCGATTGCGCATTCAGATCCGCACCCTCCGAGCTGGTGTGCACATAGTCGATTGGGAACCACAGCGACGCCTTGTCCTTGCCCACTGACTCCATCCGCGTCGCCTCCACCGGCGCCATATCGACAAACGCCAGGTGGTCTTCCTGCGCGATCTTCCACATCACCGGCCCAAAGCGCATGT
>CAZAXI010000363.1:0-2768 GCA_964489045.1 uncultured Granulicella sp.
AAGCGCATCTGGATCCAGCGGAAGATGTAATCCATGATCGACTTCGCGTAGCCGATCTCCGGATTGCCCGTCCAGCCTGAAGGTTCGAAGCG
Source organism: uncultured Granulicella sp. (assembly GCA_964489045.1). Taxonomy (GTDB): domain Bacteria; phylum Acidobacteriota; class Terriglobia; order Terriglobales; family Acidobacteriaceae; genus Edaphobacter. The sequence continues at coordinate 93 of CAZAXI010000363.1, forward strand.
GGTATGCGCGAACTTCTCGCACAGCACCCGCAGCGGCACGCCGTGCTGCAGCGAGATCGAGATCGCCGTGGCGAACGAGTCCATCAACCCGGAGACCGTCGAACCCTCCTTGGCCATGCGGATGAAGATCTCGCCGGGTGAGCCATTGGGATACAGCCCCACGGTGATGTATCCTTCGTGCCCGCCCAGCCCGAATTTGTGCGTGACCGACGCGCGCTCGGCGGGCAGACGGTGGCGCACGGCGCGCGGCGGCGCTTGGGCGTCAAGCGCATCGGCATTCTGCGTGGAAGCCTCATTGATCGCGCGCATCTGCGCCTCGAGCGCCGCAATCTGCTGCTGCGCTACGGCGGTGGCCGATGCAGCAGCCGCGGTGGCCAGTGCCTGCGCGGCCTCCGGCGAGATACCCGTGGGTGAGGGCGCTTCAGCAGCGACAGCCGGCGTCGCGTCTTTGGCTTTCGTCCCCTTCTTGTCCGCATCCGTCTGCGCCGTCACATTCAGCGGCTGCGTGCCCTTCGAGTTGTCGCGATAGATCGCCACCGCCTTGATGCCCTGGCGCCACGCCTCCAGGTACGCCTCCGCAATGTCGTCCGCCGAGCAGTCCTGCGGCAGGTTCACCGTCTTCGAGATCGCGCCCGACAGAAACGGCTGCGTCGCCGCCATCATCTTGATGTGACCCATGTAGTGGATCGATCGCGTCCCCTTCGCCGGCTTGAAGCTGCAATCGAACACCGCCAGGTGCTCCGGCTTGATCCCCGGCGCGCCCTCGATCGTCCCCGTCGCGTCAATGTAGCTGACGATCGCGTTGACCTCTGCCTCGTTGTAGCCCAGCTTGATCAGCGCCGACGGCACCGTCGAGTTGACGATCTTGATCATCCCCCCGCCCACCAGCTTCTTGAACTTCACCAGCGCCAGGTCAGGCTCCACGCCCGTCGTGTCGCAGTCCATCATGAAGCCAATGGTCCCGGTCGGCGCCAGCACCGTCACCTGCGAGTTGCGGAAGCCGTGACGTTCGCCATGCGCCAGCGCTCCGTCCCACGCGTGCCGCGATGCCGCGATCAGTTGGTCGAGTTGCGGAACGTGGAACGGCTCCGACGTGGTGCGCGGGCTGGCCGGTGTCGGCTTGCCGATGTTGTTCACCTCGGCGCGATGCATGCGAATGACGTCCAGGAACGGCTCGCGATTAACATAGAAGCCCGGGCACGCGCCGCCTGGAATCTCCGCGCGCTGGGTCAGCGGCGTAGCTGCGGCCAGCGGAACGCAGGTCTCCGCAATCCGCGCCGACTGCCAGTAAGCGTCGCCGCAAAGAATTGAGGTCAACGTCGCCGCAAAATCGCGGCCGGCGTCCGAGTCGTACGGCAGCCCAAACGCCATCAGCAGCGCGCCCAGGTTCGCATAGCCCAAGCCCAGTGGCCGGTAGTCATGCGAGTTCTTCGCAATCTGCTCGGTCGGATAGCCCGCGGCGTCCACGATGATCTCCATCGCCGTCGTCACAATCGCAATCGCATAGCGATACGCCGAAATGTCGAACTGCCCGCCCGGCGTCAGGAACTTCAGCAGGTTGAAGCTCGCCAAATTGCAAGCCGAGTCATCCAGAAACATGTACTCGCTGCAAGGGTTCGACGCGTTGATCCGCGCCGTGTTCTTGCTGGTGTGCCAGCGGTTGATGGTCGAGTCGTACTGCATCCCCGGATCGCCGCACTGCCAGGTCGCTTCGGCAATCTTCAGCATCAGGTCGCGCGCGCGGTACTCCTTCACCGGCTCGCTGCCCTTCACCGTCCGCGTGTAGAAAGTACCGTCGGATTCGACTGCGCGCATGAACTCGTCGGTAACCCGCACCGAGTTGTTCGCGTTCTGGAAGAAGATCGAGCTGTACGCCTCCGAGTCCGGCCCGGAGCCGTCATACCCCGCCTGCACCAGGTGCCACGCCTTCTTCTCTTCCTTCACCTTGCACTCGATGAAGTCTTCAATATCCGGATGGTCGATGTTCAGAATCACCATCTTCGCCGCGCGGCGAGTCTTGCCGCCGCTCTTGATTACGCCTGCGAACGCATCGAACCCACGCATAAACGAGAGCGGCCCGCTCGCCGTCCCGCCGCCGCTCAGCGTCTCCATCGAGCCGCGGATCGAGCTCAAATTCGATCCCGCACCCGAGCCCCACTTGAACAGCATGCCTTCGGTCTTGGCCAGCGTCAGGATCGAGTCCAGCGAATCGTTCACCGAATTAATGAAGCACGCCGAGCACTGCGGCTTGGAGTAGCCCGTAACCGAGAATTCCACCTGCCCCGTCGTCGCATTCCAATGCCAGTTCTGCGCGTCCGAGTTCGGCTCCAGCCGGTCGCAGCCCACGTTGAACCATACCGGCGAGTTGAACGCCACTTTCTGGTTCAGCAGCAGGTGGCTCAACTCCGCGTAGAAGGTAGCTGCATCCGCCGGCGTCGCAAAGTATCCGCCCGCAATCCCCCAGTCGCGAATCGACTCCGCCACCCGCCCAATCAGCGCGCGCACTCCCGACTCCCGCTCCGCCGTCCCGATCTGCCCGTGCAGGTACTTCGACGCGACGATATTGGTCGCGGTCATCGACCAGTCCGCCGGAACCTCCACATTCTTCTGCTCGAAGATCGTCCGGCCCTTGTAGTCCTGGATGATGGCGTCGCGCAGCTCCCAGGTAATCTCGTC
>CAZAXI010000364.1:0-2762 GCA_964489045.1 uncultured Granulicella sp.
GTGTATGACGCGCGCGCGGTGGCGGAGCACCTGGGGATTCCGTACTACCTGGTGAACCAGGAGGCGCGGTTCGAGGCGGAGGTGGTGCGGCCGTTTGTGGATGAGTATTTGGCCGGGCGGACGCCGATTCCGTGCACGCTGTGCAATAACCATCTGAAGTTCGACGCGCTGCTGGCTACGGCGCGCGGGATTGGCGCGGAGCGGATTGCGACCGGGCACTATGCACGCAACCGCTTTGACGCCGCGCGCGGGCGGTGGATCCTGTCGCGGCCCGCGGACAAGTCGAAGGACCAGACGTATTTTCTGTTTGGGCTGACCCAGGAGCAGTTGTCGCGGACGCTGTTCCCGCTGGGCGAGATGCAGAAGCCGGCGGTGCGGGTGATGGCGGCAGAGGCTGGGCTGGCGCTGGCGCAGAAGCCGGATTCGCAGGAGATTTGTTTTATTCCGGGCGGAGATTATTCGGTGTTCCTGCGGGCGTATCTGGATGAGAAGGGCGAGGCGATGCCGGACTCGGCGGGTGAGCTGGTGACGGCCGGCGGCGAGGTGGTGGGACGGCATGAGGGGATTCATGGGTTCACGGTGGGGCAGCGGAAGGGGCTCGGCGGGAGCCTGGCAGTCGCGGCGAATTCCGGGCCGAAGTATGTGCTGGCGATTCATCCGGATTCGCACAAGGTGACGGTGGGCGCGGATGAGGATCTGATGTCGCGGGAGCTGCGGGCGGAGCGGCTGAACTGGATTTCGGTTGCGGGGCTTGCGGAGGGTGAGGAGCTGCGGGTGCGGTTGAAGATCCGGCACCGGCATGAGCCGGCCTGGGCTACGCTGCGGGCTGACGGTGCGGATGGTGTGACTGCGGAGTTCGATGAGGCGCAGCGGGCAATTACGCCGGGGCAGTCGGCGGTGTTTTATGACGGGGATGAGGTTGTAGGGGGTGGGTGGATCGTTTAGCCAGTCCTGACAATCGGTAGCGATGTGGAAAGCTCGCTGACCGAACGGAACCTGAAGGAGTACGTGATTTGAAAGTCAAACATAAACGTCTGATTGTTGCGGTTGGATCGCTAGCTGCCTTCGATTTAGCTGGGTGCATGACCATGGTCGTGAACCCCGATCTGACCGAAAGAATCATCCCAGCACTTGTTGGCGTGCAGATTCTCGGGTTCATCGTGATTGCGGCGATCATTGTGACGAGCAGATCGGAGTACGGCTCGCCAGTGAAAACGGATCGGGAAAGCGATTCGACCGGGAAGCAATGGGTGCCGTGGCTGTTTGGCTTTCTGGCGCTGCTTAGCTTCTTGAGAGTCGGGCTTGCGGTTCTGTACATAGCTGGCGAGGGGGGGGCTAGGCATTCTTGGCTTAACCCCATTGCCGGGACCGCAATGGGATGCTTCTTTCTCTGGCTGGCGATTTTGGCAGGACGGTCGGTTTCAAGAGGAAGATCTGCAGATTGAGATGCGTTGCGTCGTTCAAACTGTTCTACCGGCAAAGAACGGGCAACGACAAAGGCGAAATGCGGGGATTCTTCGCTGCGCTCAGAATGACAAACGTACCCCTAAGACCGACGCGCACGAGGCTGCATAGAGGCAACTACGGGGATTCTGGACTTCGTCCAGAATGACGAGCCAAGGCAAAGCAGAAGGAGATTCCCTTCGGGAATGACAAACAAAGGGCAACTATCCAGTGGACGATGCGCTGGTAGAATCGACTCTTGATTGGGATGGTCAATTTGTTTTCAACGATGTGCGGCCGGGATGAGTGATGATAAAGCTTTCCAAATTTCGGATGCCTCGTATCTCTTGCGAGGTCTTCATCGCGTTTGCCATTACGTCGACGGCATGGGCAGGTCCCAAGCATGAACCGGTCGTCATGCCTGTGTCTCTTGCTGTGGGAACAACCGTGCGAACACCGGAGTTCCTTGTCAAGAAGATCGGTTACAGTATCGGGATAAGGGTGAATAGAGGCGTTCCATTCGGCCAATTGAGTTGCATGATTGGAGGCGCCGGGCATCCATCTCACTGCGACATGTACCACTGGGACGCGGTGATTGAGGCTGAGTGGAAGGTATTGGATGGCGAACACATCGTGGCCCAGGGAACTGCCGGAGGCAGCAACGGTGTAATGGCGTGGTCAGGTGACTTTATGGATCGCTCCCTTGGAGAATTTTTCGGAGAAGCAAACAAGAGATATGTCGTGGAGGTAAAGTTTACCAAGGACGGCACACCGCTAAGCGAGTTCAACCCTCGTCTGATTGTGCGGATGTACGATTCTTTCTGAAATCTAGGGCGGATAGCACAGGTGCCGATTTCTTGCACACGGGATAGCCGCTATGATTCGCTAGGCAGTACTGTGGCGGGTTCCACCCCATGTGCGACCAGCGTGCGTTCCTATCGATACTGGTTGACCAACAAAGAGCGAGCAACGACAAAGGCGAAATGCGGGATTCTTCGCTGCGCTCAGAATGACAACCCAAAAAGGTGTGCTTCTACGCTGGTAGAATCGGGTTGACGTGACTATTTTGTTTTCAATGATGTGCGGCCGATGAAGTGCCCTTATTGCGGGTTTGCGCAGGACCGCGTGGTGGATTCGCGCGAGAGCAAAGAGGCGGATGCGATCCGGCGGCGGCGCGAGTGCGAGAAGTGCCTGAAGCGCTTTACGACGTATGAGCGCATCGACGAGATTCCGTACATGGTGGTGAAGAAGGACGGGCGGCGGGAGAAGTTCGACCGCCAGAAGGTGCTGGGCGGGCTGCTGCATGCGTGCCAGAAGCG
>CAZAXI010000365.1:0-2727 GCA_964489045.1 uncultured Granulicella sp.
CGAAGACGTCGGTGGTGGGGTTCATGATGCGGGTGTAGATGTTGCCGAACTCCTGCAGGCCGAAGAGGCGGGCGGCGTGGTCCGAGTCGTTGAAGACGTAGGAGGTGGTCTGGTAGATGGGGACGGCGCGGGAGTTGGTGGCGGGGTCAGGGACCTGTCCGGCGTGGAGGGCTAGGGTGGCGAGATGCTGCTTGGGAGTGGCGGCGTCTGACATGGACTGCTCCTTTTATCTGTGTGCTTTATGAGTGTAGTGAATTGAAGAGAAGTTGTGGGCGGCAATGAAACGGCCCGCTTGCCGTGGAGGCCGCGGGCCGTTTGGAACCTGGTTTCGATTGCGTCAGCGCATTCGAACGTTCCCACACGTACCCGCGGGCCGGCTACACATGCACATGGCCATGGTGTGGGCGGAGGTGAGAGGGGGATTCATTGAGAGAAGTATATAACAGGGCGTCTGAATGGCGACGTTGCGGGTTATTGGCCCTGGGGGGCGATTGAACTCCAACAATCCCGCTTCTTCACTTTGCACCAAAGGGCATCGGAGGTGTTTCCGAGCATTATCCCTTGATAGCCGTCGAAGTACGCACAGAGCTGGGCGTCATGGTAATCGGAGAAATCTGAAGCGGGCCGACATGATTTGTCGGCCGTCCGATGTGAGCGCGATGAGATGGTTGCCTTGCAAATCCAGATTGTCGATCATTGTCGGGGTTTTATGCGGCCAGCGTATCGCCTCTCGCTTATCGATACGTACCGTGAGCGTATCCGGGTTGTACATGCCGCCCGGAGAGATTTGGGTGGGTGGCTTGGGCGAGTTGGGTAGAACGCAAACACTACCCTTTCCACTGGCGCTGTCAGTCGGCGGTGTCTGTGAAACCGCAGCATTGGCAAAGATTAATGTGACCGAGGCAAGCAGAACAGCAAAAGTGGAGTCCATCTTTTTCATGGGAACAATCTACGCTCAAACTCGCTAGTGCGGGTGGATGCGGGGTGGAGGAAGTGGGGCGGAGGGGTTGGTGGAGAGGGCTTGGAGGCAGGCGCGGATGTCGTCGCAGAGGGGGGTGGTGGCGATGCCGCAGAAGTGGGGCGAGTGGGGCGAGAGTTTGCGGAGGGCGGCGGTGAGGAGACGGGTGGCGCCGAGGGGGTTCGAGCGCTGGAGGTGGTGGAAGGCGACGGTGACCTGGATTAGGCCCTGGAGGAAGAGCTTTTCGGGCTGTGGGGTGGTGAGCCAGACGCTCTCCCAGGCTTCGTGGGCGGCGAAGAATTCGGCGGCGTTGTAGTGGCGGAGGCCTTGGGCGAGCGGGCCGTGGGTCCAGTCGAAGGTCATGCAGGTAGGGTTCTCCAGTTGGGTTTAGAAGCGTTCGGAGGGTCGGATTTAGCGGGTGTGGACGAAGTTTAGCGCGGGCCTTCAGCCCGCAGGCCGATGTGGTAACGGAAACCTGGGGCGTTGCCCCAGGCTAGAGTAGCGCGGGCTTTCAGCCCGCAGGGCGGGGGATGGCGCAATGTTGGGTGGTTATACAAAAATCGGGGTGGTCTGAACATGATATTTCAACGTGCCGTGAGGGTTAGTGACGGAGCGCACTGCGGCGGGGATTGCCGGGTGACTATGATCACAGCATAGCGAATGTGGATTGCGGAGGCGCGGCTGCGTCTGAAGCTGGTCCTGATGCAACGGGTTCATTTATTGAAGACTTGCCCTGCGAGGGCAAAGAAAGAAGTTCTCGATGGCTTCCAGTTCTACGAATGACAGAGTTTTGAATAAGGTCCTGGCGCAGCGGGTGATGAGTGGGGAAGAGGCGGCGGCGCTGATTCCACCGGGTTCACAGATTGGGATGAGCGGGTTTACGGGTTCGGGCTACCCGAAGGCGGTGCCAATGGCGCTGGCACGGCGGGTGGCGGATGCACACCTGCGGGGGGAAAAGTTCAAGGTAAATGTGTTTACCGGGGCGTCGACGGGGCCGGAGCTGGACGGCGCGCTGGCGATGTCGGGCGCGATGCAACTGCGGACTCCTTACCAGAGTGACCCGATTACGCGGAAGCTGATCAACTCCGGCGACATGCAATACATCGACATGCACCTGAGCCACGTGGCGCAACTGGTGGAGTACGGGTTCCTGGGCAAGCTGGACCTGGCGATTATCGAGGTGACGGCGGTGCTGGAGGATGGCCGGGTGATTCCGAGCACGTCGCTGGGTAACAACCAGACGTGGATTGAGTGCGTGGACAAGGTGATTCTGGAGGTGAATTCGGCGCAGCCGATGGAGATTGAGGGGCTGCACGACGTGTACTACGGGCTGGGGCTGCCGCCATTCCGGGAACCGATTCCGCTGACCGAGCCGAGCCAGCGGATTGGCACGCCGTATTTGAAGATTCCGGCGGAGAAAGTGGTTGCCGTTGTCTATACGGACTCGCCGGACCGTTCGACCGCGTTCAAGGCGCCGGACGAGACTTCGAAACGGATCGCGGGCCACATTCTGGAGTTTCTGGGCTCGGAGGTGAAGAAGGGACGGATCCCGCAGTCGCTGCTGCCGCTGCAGTCGGGCGTGGGGAATATTGCGAATGCGGTGCTGTATGGGCTGATGGAAGGGCCGTTTGAGGGGATGACGGCGTACACCGAGGTGATCCAGGACGGACTGGTGAGGCTGATGGAGTCGGGCAAGCTGCTGAGCGCTTCCGCGACGGCGTTCTCGCTGAGCCCGGATATGGTGACGGAGCTGATGCCGCAGATCGGCG
>CAZAXI010000366.1:0-2726 GCA_964489045.1 uncultured Granulicella sp.
GCTTGGGTCTCTCAGACGGCAACAAAGAAGCGGGGCTTTAGCCCCTGGGGCCCGAGTCTCAGGTCCTCGGGTCTCACAGCCACCACCAAGCCGCCTTAGAGTACCCCAAGCCTTTAGGCTTGGGTCTCTCAGACGGCAACAAAGAAGCGGGGCTTTAGCCCCTGGGGCCCGAATGTTCGCTCGTCAAAAACTCACAACGTACGCCATCACGATCTCAACGCTTTCCCAGCATCGCCACTTCCAAAAGACGGCAAGCGCTGAACTGTTCATCGAAACTCTCTTTCGTTATCGCGACCAAAACAAGTTCCTTCTTCACGGCTTCGTCGTCATGCCCGACCACGTCCATCTCCTCATCACTCCCTCAATGGATCAGACCACCGCACGTTGCCTTCAACTCATCAAAGGCGGCTACTCGCACGCCGCAGCAGGCCAAGGCTTGATCTGGCATTCGGGATACTTCGAACACAGCGTGCGCGACGACGGCGACTTCTCCGGCCAACTCGCGTACATTGCTGCCAACCCAATCCGCAAGCAATATGTAAACTACCCTCACGTCCACACCTGTTACTTGGATCGGATGGATCCGAAACCAATTCAGTCATGAGCCTTCCGCCCATCAACAGCCTCCAATCCGAGCCGCCGCCCATCAGCAATCCAGACACGCCCGGCCTCGAAGCCCCGCCCACCCCCCGCCGCGTCCCCAACATCGGCCACGCCGCTCTCTTCGTCAGCCTCGCCGGCTTCCTCCTGCTTGCGTTCATGGTCGTCCTCGCCATCATGGGCAAGTCGCCGGCGGTCCCGCACGGTGGCACCGTCACCATCGCGCACCCCATGCTGCAAATCGCCATGATGGCAGCGGTTTATCTCACCACCCTGCTGCTGGCCTGGCTCTTCTTCCCGCTGCTCTGGCGCCGCCCGTTCCTCGACGGCCTCCAATGGCAGTGGTCCATCGCACGCAGCCAGGCCAACCGCCTCATCACGCTCGGCGTTGCGCTCGGCGTCATGATGGCCATCCTCACCGCCTTCATCTCCTCGCCCAAAAACCTGCCGCTCGACCAGTTCTTCGCCACCCCCGCCACCGCCTGGGTCATCACTCTCTTCGGCACCTTCGCCGCGCCCGTCTTCGAGGAGATCTGTTTCCGCGGCTTCCTCTTCCCCGCCTTCGCCATCGCCATCGACTGGATCGCTCTCCCGCGCACCCCCGAAGCCCGCACCCGCTGGCAGACCACCACAGCGCTCACCCCCGCGTCGCTCATCTTCTCCGCCATTCTCACCAGCTTCCTCTTCGCCATGCTGCACGCCGAGCAGGACGCCCACCTCTGGGCCGCGCTCATCGGACTCTTCTCCATCTCGCTCGTCCTCACCTGGGTCCGCGTCAAGACCCAGTCCGTCGCCGCCTCCGCCCTGGTCCACTCCGCCTACAACGGCTTCATCTTCCTGATGACCATCTTCGCCACCGGCGGCTATCGTCACCTAGACCGCATGCTGAAATAGCCTCTTCTCTGGGAATTGTGGCAGCCCTGGTAGTGGGTCAAAGTCAAACTGATGGAGCTGAAATCTGTTCTGGACGGACTGCGGCGAGTCGCGTAATTCAGCTTGCGCTCAGCCGAAGGGCCTGAGAGTATGGCTCGCATGATATCTGACCCCAGCTTAGATCCAATCCGCAAGGGTCATCGCGAAGCCGACAGTTTCAATGTCGCTTGGTGGAAGAATGGCGAAAGGTTGACCTGGCTCCAGCGGATTGGATTCGCTGTGATTTCGCTCGCTTTCTTCTCCTTCGGTCTTTTCTTCGCAGCCCTTGTAATCAACGATGTTCGCGATGGAGAGCTTCTGGGAGCTATCGGATGGAGCGTCCCGACATTCCTCTCTCTTGTCCCCGGCGTTGCGGGACTTAGGAATGTCTTGCGCTTTCGACATTGACCCACTGCCGTAGCCGTCTCCGCCTTGACGCCTTCCACTCTCCGATGCGTAAATCAAAGCACCGCATCCACCAAATCCGTCTTCCAGGAGCCTCACGTGTCCATGGTCTCCCCCAGAATTCTCGTCTTTGCCGTCCTCGTCAGCCCCGGCGCGAGCGCGTTCGCCCAGTCCACTCCCGCCGCCGCGCCCACGCTCACCCCCTACACCACTCCGGACAAGAGCGCCTCCGCCGGCGTCCCTCCCGGCTGGAAGGTCACCGCCGGCGCGCAGACCGTCATCGTCATGACTGGCACCCAGGGCGAAACCATCTCTCTCGGCAACACGCTCATCGTCCGCGACGCGGCCTTCCAGCTCAACCAGCCCATCTCCGGCGGCGTCGACGTCTCCATCCCCAACTCCGGCTCGCTCTCGCAGAAGTTCACCCTCGCCATGCAGCATGGCGCCGCCCTCGCTGGCGCGGCTGATCCGCAGATCAAAATCACCTCCGAGACCCCGATGTCCCAGGTCCCCGCCACCGTCGGCCAGTGCGGCCGCATCCTCGCCAGCATGAACGTCAAATCCGGCCCCGTTACCGACGCCGCGGTCATGTGCTCCCTGCCCGTCGACGCCGGCGGCACCTACAAGTTGATCTTTATTACAGCGCAGGCCCCGCCCGCCATCGCCCAGCAGGAGAGCGCGCTCGCCTCTGCCGTCTTCTCCAGCTACCGCATTCCCGCCAACATGCTCCAGGCCAAACTCGCCCCGTTCTACGTCCCGCCCGCCGTCGCCAACGCGGAGACGGCCGCCATCCTCAAGCAGACCGCCAT
>CAZAXI010000367.1:0-2691 GCA_964489045.1 uncultured Granulicella sp.
AGCTACCTGATCAACCTGTGCAGCCAGACGGAGGCGGTGCGCGAGAATTCGATTGTGGGGTTTCGCGGCGAGGTGGAGCGGGCGCTGGCGCTGGGTGCGGAGTACCTGGTGCTGCATCCGGGAAGCTGGAAGGGGCTGACGCGCGAAGAAGGGCTGCGGCTGGCGGCGGAGTCGATTGAGCGGGCGATTGCGGGAGTCGATTTTACGGAGAAAGACTTCAGGATTCTGATTGAGAATACGGCGGGAGCGGAGTTTTCCCTCGGCGGCAAGCTGGAGCAGGTGGCGGAGCTGGTGGAGACGCTGAAGCCGTGTGCTCCGGTAGCGGTGTGCCTGGATACGTGCCATGTGCATGTGGCCGGGTACGACATTGTGTCGGAGGACGGATACATCGAGACGATGAAGCTGGTGGAGGCGACCGTGGGGATCGACGCGGTGAAGGTGTGGCACTGCAACGATGCCAAGGCGCCGTTCGGATCGAAGCTGGACCGGCACGAGCATATCGGCGAGGGGACAATCGGCGCGACGGCGTTTCGGCGGCTGCTGCACGACGAGCGGTTTGCACACTGCGCGTTCATTGCGGAGACGCCGGTGGACGCTCCGGGGGACGAGGCGAGGAACGTGGGCGTGCTGCGGACGCTGGCCGCGGGATAGCCGAGGTTGGCGGCGTTGGTGATGGAGTATGGTGTAAGCCCGATTTGTTCGCGGATTTATTGAGAGTTTGGCGTAACGTTGCTAATCTGATCGCGTCTGTTCCCAATAGAGAGGGAGGACTTATGCGGACGAGACTGCATTTTTTTTGGGTAGCTGCGATTGCATGTGCCATGGTTCTTGGGGGCGTGGCTGGCGCACAAATGGTTCCGTGTATCAGTGGCGGCATGGTGGGCGGGGTGATGCTGGGCATCGGCGGAGGCACGAAGAGTGCGCCGTTCAGCGCGGTGGTGAAGTCGAGCTTCGAACAGAGGCTGGCGGATGGCAACGCGATCCACACGGTGACCCGATCGCACCAGGCGCGGGACTCGGCTGGAAGGACGATGACGGAGATGCCGCAAGGATGCGTGCGCGGCGAAGATGGCCAGATGCACGAGCGGTTGAGCGTCAACGTGAACGACCCGGTGACGAGGACGAGCATGAACTGGCAGATGGGCGATGACATGCAGCCGAAGGTGGCGCATGTGTATCATCAGCCGGAGATACCGGCGCGCCCGGTAACGCCGCGACCGCAGCCGAGCGCCGAGCAACTGGCGCAGCAGCAGAAGATGGTGCAGGCTGCGCGGGCCCAGCAGGCGCTACAGCAGAAAGAGAACCAAATAGAGGACCTAGGGACCAGGGACTTCAACGGCGTCCTGGCCCATGGCACGCGGACCACGCGGACGATTCCGGCGGGAGAAGAGGGCAACGACCAGCCGCTGGTGGTGATCAATGAAAACTGGAGAGCCAGGGAAATGGGGCTGACGGTGATGACGATCAGCGACGATCCGAGGCGCGGGCGGACGGTGACCGAGTATGAGGAGTTGACGCTCGGCGAGCCCGATCCCGCGGTGTTTGCTCCGCCGGCAGGGTATACGGTACAGGAGCAGCCGCAGACCGGGATATTGGGCGGGGGTGTGTTGAGCGGCGGTTCGTATTAGGGAGGGGCGGAGTCTCAGTCGCGGTCGCGCGGATGCAGTGGGGAAGTGAGGCGGCTAGACGCTGGCTGCGGGGGCGCGGATTCGATAATCGGAGCGCGAAATAATTCAATTGGCTGCAAATAGTTCGGGTGTATGCTTGCGCCGGATTCGAGAGGCGGACATGGCTCGCGTCGAGATGCGCAGAGGTCTGTGGTTGGGAGTTGGGATTTCGCTGGTGGCGGCGTTGCCAGTGCTAGCGCAGGGCAACGCCACATGTACTGTCGGCAGCGGCGCCTATAACACCTACGGCGTAAACGGGAAGGTGGGCGCACCCTTTTGGGGTACGACCAAGACGACCTTCGAGCAGACGCTCGCCGACGGCAGCCGCATCCATAGCGAAACGACGAGTTTTCAGGCTCGAGATTCCACCGGAAGAGTGCGGACAGAGGAGGTGGAGGATTGCCAGGTTGGCGAGGATGGCCAGCCTCATCCGCGGGTCCGGGTGGAGATTTCCGATCCGGCAACGCACTCGAACCTGATGTGGGAGACCGGGGAGAATACGCAAAAGGTCGTCCAGGTATTCCACTATGATCCAACCCCACGGAAGGCGACACCGGAAGAGCTGGCGGAGATGCAGCGGCAGATGAAGCTGAATCAATCGCGCTGGCAGAGCCAAGCTCAGAACCGGACCGAAACCCAGCTCGGGACCCGGGAAATCAACGGCCAATTGGCGAAGGGGAACCGCATGACGGTAGTGGTTCCAGCGGGTGCGGAAGGAAATGACCAGCCTCTGGAGACGGTTCAGGAGATGTGGAAGTCAGATGCTCTCGACCTGACGCTGATGGCGTCCAGCAGCGATCCCAGGCGCGGCAAGACGACATTTGAGTATGAGGATTTGACGTTCGCCGAACCGGACCCTGCGCTGTTCAAGGCCCCGGATGGCTACAAGGTGGTTGAACAACACCAGGAGCAGTAGCACCAGCGGGGCAGCCTCAGTCGCGGTCGCGGGGGATGCGGACGCGGAACTCAGTGTTGCCGGGTTCGGAGGCGAAGGTGACGGTGCCGCCGTACTGCTCGGTGATGC
>CAZAXI010000368.1:0-2622 GCA_964489045.1 uncultured Granulicella sp.
ATGGGGCTGCTGCTGGTGGCGCTGGCGGCGCAGTATTTCGTCAACGGGCTGGCGGATTTGGGCGTGATTGCGCATCCGGTGGAATAGTGAAACACGCTCCCGCATGGTAAATACCGCGATTCGTTGATGGCAAAGGGGTTGCGATCCTGTATATACAATTGACTGCCGGTCTCTACGAAGCGATCACCCGATAATCCTGACGGTTTTCGCTGAACCTGTTTTGAATTTGAATACTCGTGAAACCGGCGCCTCTCAAGCGTTCTGTCAACTGCTCGACGCGAAATGGATAGTAGACAATCGGGTAGGATTGCGTCGACACTTTTCCGTCAGAATCGAAGACCAAGAGCACTTCTATGGTGTGAACGTCGTCGAAGCTCTCCGGAAAGCTCCAAACGTAGATGGGCAAACACCGCTGCCCGGCGCGCTCCCGCCAAGCCGGATAGGGCGTGAAACGTATTCTCTCTTTCCGGACCTGCTCCCAGTTGAGAAAGTCCATGACGAGTTTGCCGCCACTGCTTAGAACGGCGCGGATTCCCCGCAACGACCGAAGCATTTCTTCTGCGTTGCGGGTGTGTCCGATGGCGTTGCCTAGACAGAAAACCAGGTCAAAGGGGCCGGGTACGTGATTCGGTAGATCCTGCCAGGTACAGCACTTCAGCGGGAGATCTACATTGGCGTTGATGGCGGCAAGCTCCGCTTGCTCGACCATTCCCGGGCTGCCATCGGAGCCGATGACTTGATAGCCAAGCTTAGCCAACGCGATCGCGAGCGTTCCGATTCCACAGCAGCAATCCAGGATGCGTGCCTTTGGACCGGCCTCCTTCAGAACGTCATCGTTCTCCTGAAGCGCGAGCTTTCCGGACAAGACATAATCCGAGTAGAGCCAGTGGTAGTTGACAGCAAACTCGTCATATTGCGACATTGCACTCGTACTGGGGCCGTTGCAGACATTGTAGGCGTGCTTTCAAGAAGGGGGCCAGCAATTCAGGAACTGCACCACTCCCTGCGCGACGGGGGCGCGACGGAGCCACTCATGACGATGAAGCCGTCATGAATGGGTTTGTGGGCTGGATGCGGTCTGGTTCGGGTAGTTGAAGAAGAGCTGATTGCCGTCGGGATCGTCGACCACCAGAAGCCGGTAGCCCCACCAACCCTCCTTAACCGGAACGCCCCTGGCCTCGAGTTCTGCGCGTAGGGCGTCCAACGCGGCGACTGCGGCCTGGTGCGACGCGGGCTCGACGTTGAGGGAGATGAACGTCAGCCCCTTGCCGATCTTTTCCGGCCACGAGTCGGCCAGGATAAGCGCGCAGCCCTGCCGGTCGACCTGTGCGACATGCGCTCCGCCGTCCTGGTTATGACGCCAGGCGCTGGTGAAGCCGAGCTGGTTAACGTAAAAGTGAAGCGAGGCCTCGACGTCCTTGACGTGCAGGACGGGGCGCGCGAACCAGTCAGTCATAGACTATGTGCCCTTGAAATTAAGATCGCGGAATTAGAATCACTTTTTCCAACATTGGTTCAAGTCAGTGCATTTCCGGGGTGCCGTCGGACCAGTGGTCAACCCTGACCATAAAGACGGTCATCCGGTCTTCCGGAACGTACCCCGCGATCGCTGGTACGCCGTGCAAATTGGCTCCCCAGCTCTTCTCCGCATCGCCCGGTAGGTACCACATCATGTGCGGATGCCAATGGGTGTCGTCGTCGCTGAGATACTGCTGCTTTGACATCATGTAGCAAATCGCATTCGGCTCCAGCGCTGGCAGTTCTTTGCTGTCCAGTGCAGATTTCAGCGCCCGGGCGATCTCCGTCTTTGACTTTGAGGCGAGCACCAGCTTGGTCTTCATCAGGACAATCGGCAGATACGTCCTTGCCGCCGGCGCGTTGAGGCAGAGAGGGGCCCTGACTTTGGGATTCCAGAACTCCGGATCGCCAGTGTCTTTGGCCCAGGAGCGCTCCAAGATACAGACAAATCCATTTGTGCCCTTTACTGCTGTCACGTATCCGTCCGGCGTCAGCACCAGCACCTCCGCCGCGTCCGAAATAGATGGGGGTGCGGCACTTCGAGCCAGCTCGATTTCGGCAGCCTGGTCCGGGATGAGGTACCGATTGAGAGGAGCCGCGGCCGGATATGGAGCCGATGGCGCCTGCGCGCTTGCACCGGGTAAGGTAAGCAGGCAAATAAAAGCGACAAGGCTGATTGATTTCCGGGGCATGGAATTCCTCCAGTAGGCACGTTTTCGAGTGGTGGCAGGCCACCCGCCGAGACGAAATCCCGGGGCTAAAGCCCTCTATCTGGGTGGCCCATTACCGCTTGAGACCCGAGGCTAAAGGCCTCGGGCTAGCCCGCTGCTAATCCGAAAGACGGGACCAGCAGCTAATTCGAAGGACAGGCCCCGCTGTTAATCCGAAAGACGGGGGTGAGTAGTCATCGCCCATCAAGCACGGCGGGTCGTGAGTTCGCGCCAGTTGAAGGCGATTTCGGGGATGAGGAAGTAGCAGGCGGTGAGCAGGGCAAGGGTGAGGGCCAGGCCGGTGTCGGAGATGTGGTTGTAGGCGGGGATGAAGTTGAAGAAGCGGGAGAAGATGAAGTTGAGGGTGAAGGCGTAGGAGCGGACCATCCACTGG
>CAZAXI010000369.1:0-2613 GCA_964489045.1 uncultured Granulicella sp.
TTCGCCCAACCCGACTTCTCCGCCACCAGTTGCAGCACGCCCTTCAGCCGCTCGGCATTCATCGAGTCGCCTCGTCCGCCGGTCACCGGTACCGGAGTCGCGCTCAGCAACTCCAGGTGGAACTCCAGCGGATCACGCCCCGCGGCAGTTGCCATCTCATCCACAAACGCCTTGATCGCCCACGCATACGCGTTGTGGCCCGGCGCACGCAGCGCGCCAGTGCGCAGGATCAACGGCTGCGCGCTGGCGAACAGCGCATAGCTCGGCACCCGGCCCGAGGGAAACTCGGTCGCATCCAGCGTCGCACCGGAAGCGTACCGCTGGCCCTCGCCGTAGGTAATAAAATGCTGCCGCCACGCAACCAGTTTGCCCTGCGCGTCCAGCCCGCCTTTGAACGCGTGGTAGCCGCCCGGCCGATACGCATCGTGCGTCATATCGTCTTCGCGCGACCACACCAGCTTCACCGCGCCGCCCACCTGTTTGGCCAGCCATGCGCCTTCCACCATATAGTCGTTCGTCAGCCGGCGTCCAAACCCGCCCCCGACGCGGCATATATGCACCGTAATGTCGGTGGCCTGCATGTTCAGCGCCCGTGCCACCTGGCTCTTGCCCCCGCCGGGAGACTGGCTGGTCGCCCACATTTCCAGCTTGCCGTCCTTGTAGGAGGCGGTCGCGTCCATCGGCTCCAGCGTTCCGTGGGCAATAAACGGATAGGCGTAGGTGGCCTCGACCACCTTGGCCGCGCCCTTCAGCGCTCCATCCACGTCGCCGTAGGTCCGCAGGGTGTTCTGCGGCGGTGCCGATATTAACTCAGCAGCCTTTTGGTCGAACTTCTCGCTGGTCTGGTCCGCCCCTGCGCCCGCATCCCAATCAACCTTCAGGCTTCTCCGCGCCGACTGCGCCTGCCACCAGCTATCCGCCACAATCGCGACTCCCGGCTCCATACCAGCAGCCGCAATCACCGTACCCGGCTCGGTGGTGGTATCGGCTGGCCCCGCGGAACCCGCCGAGGCGGGCGCAATAATCAAAACGTTACGAACTCCGGGCAGCTTCTTGATCTCATCCAGATTCGCGCTCTTCACTTTGCCGCCAAAAACAGGCGACCTCTCGATCACCGCGTGCAGCATGCCCGGCACCTTCACATCGATGCCGAACAGCGGCTTGCCTGTGACAATGGCGTGATTGTCGACATTCAGGGTCGCCTTGCCCAGGATGCGGAAGTCTTTCGGGTCCTTCAACTTCACCGAACTCAGGCTAGGTGGGGCGCAGTTGGCGGTATCTGCAGCCAACTCACCGTATCCGATCGATCTTCCCGAGATCGGGTGCAGCACCCGGCACGGCCCAGTCGTGCAGTCTGCCTCCAGAACGCCCCAGCGCTTCGCCGCCACCGAAATCAGCATCTGCCGGCATGCAGCGCCCACCCGGCGCATCGGCAAATAGTTGCTCGGCGTCGTAGTGCTTCCGCCATCGGATTGTCCGCCGTACAGCGTTTCATTCAGGTCGGCCTGCTCCACGCGCACCTTGCTCCAGTCCGCGTCCAGTTCCTCGGCAATCATCATCGGCAGCATGGTCTTCACGCCCTGTCCAATCTCCGGGCACTTCGCCATGATGGTGATGGTCCCGTCGCTGGCGATTTTGATGAATGCTTGCGGTGTGAGGTCAGCCCGCGGCGCCCCGAATTGGGCCGAAGCCAACGGAAAGTCGTAAATGCCGAGCGCAAGTCCGCCGCCGGCCAGCGCGCTCATTTGCAGGAAGGATCGCCGATTGAGACGCATGGGGTGGGTCTCCATTCTTTATGCTTTTTGGCTTGCTGCAGCAGCTTGATGAATCGCCGCGCGGATGCGCAGATAGGTTCCGCAACGGCACAGGTTTCCGCTCATCGCCGCGTCAATCTCGGAGTCCGTCGGATTGGGCGTCGTGGCCAGCAGCGCCGCGGCGGTCATAATCTGGCCGGCCTGGCAGTACCCGCACTGCGCTACGTCCACCTGCTCCCACGCCACCTGCACCGGATGGCGGCCGTCCGCAGAGAGCCCCTCGATCGTGGTCACCGCCTTGCCCACCACTGTGTCCACTTGGGTCGCGCAGGAGCGCGTTGGCACGCCATCCACGTGGACCATACATGCGCCGCACTGCCCGATCCCGCAGCCGTACTTGGAACCTGTGAGGTCAAGGACATCGCGCAGGACCCACAGCAAAGGGGTGTCCGGCGCCACATCCACAGTCGTGACTACGTTGTTTACCTTTAGCTTCAGAGGCATCACATTTTCCTGTCTGCGAGCGGATTGATTCCTGTCCCGGCGGTCTCTCATTGGATATACCACCGCACATCCCGCAGTCAACTTGGCCCACCGCCCCCCGCCCCGCCTAAGTCAACAGCGCTCAAGGCGAGAGTTGTTACAATCTCTCTTTAGGCTGAGTGAGATAGATGCTGCGATTTTCAACTGCGGGAGAGAGCCACGGCGAAAGCCTGGTGGCCATGATCAGCGGGCTGCCCGCGGGTGTGCCCGTCGACCAGGCGTTGCTCGACCGCGAACTCTGGCGCCGCCAGAGAGGCTATGGCCGCGGCGGCCGCATGCGCATCGAGCGCGACACCGCCCACATCCTCAGCGGCGT
>CAZAXI010000370.1:0-2588 GCA_964489045.1 uncultured Granulicella sp.
ATCCCAGACAACTCCGGTGGTGACGTCTCCGGCGGGAACGGTGAACGTCATCTCGTTCTCACCCGGCTTCAGCAGTGATGCGTCGAACTTCTGGATGTATTGGTTCCACACGCCCTTATTGGTGTTGTAGCGCAGAGCATTGGTTGCAATCGTGTGGATGGTGCCGACGCTCTGTCCGTTGACCCCGATGGTCAGGTTGCCGGCTACGCTGGGGTCGCTGCCATTGCCGCCGTCTGCCCCGGCCAACGCCACGCGCAATACGGCTTCCCCCTTCGAGGCCTTGGGCATATTGAATTTCACCGTCCAGGTGGTGGCGCGGCCTTTGCCCCACTGCGGCCACGGATCCTTGTTGTCAGTCGGGATATTCACCCAGCCAAAGCGTTGGTTGTAGGGGTCCTTCGCCGCCGGATTCAACCACGCGGTGGTGGTGGAGTGTGGCACCTCCTGGAAGAACCAGTCCTTGTGGTAGTCGCTCTTGCCGATGGTGTAGGTAATGTCGTTAGGGAAGAGACCGCTATAGCGCAGACCCCAACCCCACAGCCAATAGTTGGCGCCGTCGCCCTTGAAGAACTTGTCGCCGGTGCGGTCGGGATATCCGATCTCCCATATCTGTTTGCCATAGCGGACCGGCTTCCACTCGAGCTTGCCGAGGTCCACGGTCTTGCCTGCTTCCACGGTAACCGTCGCGGTCCTGTCGTATTCTCCCAGCACCCCGTTGGCAAAGGCGCGCAGGACGTAGGTGCCGGGACGGACATTGGGGATAGTGAATCTGCCGTCTTCGGCCCCGACCGTCCAGAACTGGTAGTGCTGGCCGTCGTGCGGCCAGGTTACGATGTTGCCGTTACCCGCGCGCGGGCTGGCGTTGCCCGCATAATTCGCGCAGGTGAGACCAACGTTCAGGTTCGGAAGAAGCTTGCTGGCTACTTGCGGATCGTCGAGGACAAGTTGGCCCGTGACCATGCCCCGTTCCGCCTTGTGCGGATAATCCATGCCCTCGACCCAGCTATAGGGCCACGCGGCCTTCACCTCTTTCGACTTCGCAACCGCATCGTCCCAGAGTGCGATGGCGTTGTCGTGCCAAACAGCGGGCACGGCCGGCATGCCGCTGCCGGAGGTGGACTCCAGCTTGTCCAACTCCGCCTTGGATGGATCCTTGGGATCGGCCAGCCGGTTGAAGTACACAAAGATGGGGCCGACGACGTGCCTCCACTCCTCGCCGGCTGGGATGCTGTTGCTCGCGCCCCCGGCGTAGTGCCCTGAGGTCCAGTAGTCGAGGACGATTCCTTGATAGGACGCTGCTCCGGGAGCAGTCATGTGGTCAATCAGATCCAGCCTCTCCGGGCCACCGACGATGTACTCGGTCGATGGATTCATGAAGTAGACGCCAATGTGGTCCTTGGTGCTGGACCAGCCCCAGGCCTGGAGTTTGTACATCGGGGCGTTGTAGCTGTATTTGTGCTCGACCGAGTTCTTGTAGATGCCGCTCGCGTAGATGCTCTGTTCCTTGGCGTGAATCTCGTGGTTCTCGGGCGCGTGGCTCATCAACTGATTGCGATCTTTATCGACCGAGAGCCAGTCGAAGGTGGGGTTTATATCCTCCAGGATGAACCGGCTTTCGCCCTCGCCGGCGCGAGGATAGGAGGCGTGATGGGTGTATTCCGCGTAGGTGTAGAAGCCGCTGACGCCGCGCTCCAAGGTCACGCGCGTCTCAATGTCCATGCGGCCGTTGACGCCCTTCACGGACACCTCCGCGCGTTCACCGCCGTTGTTCGCCGGGTCGATGGTCACTCGTGCGGTGATGGTGCCGGCGGGCGTCTGTTCCCAGTACCTGCCGTGGGTCAGTATCTCGACGCCGTGATAGGTCAGCGACGACAGATTGCCGTCGCGCTTGGGGACGGTGGCTTTGATGATGCCGTTGTCGAGGGTCCAGCTATCGCCGTTGTCGGTGAGGGTCACCGGCTGGTTGACGGTGACCTTGGCGACCTTCGGCAGCGCAGCAGCCGTTTGCGCGACGGCGCCGGATGACAACACAGCTGACAGGGCGAGAAACGCGGAGCTAACGAGGACTCGTGAATTGGACATAGATGCAACCCTTTCAAACAACCCTCGGGGGGTGACTATTGCGCTGGGGCCGGCGGTGCGGGACTGGCTGCTGGAACGATGGGGCCTTTGCTGTTGGGAGGTTCGGTGGGGTTGAATTTGCGGGCCAGGTCGGGGGTGGAGACGACGTCGGCGGGCGGCGGGTTGACGGCCTTCGCGGTCTCCGCGCCGAAGACGTAGCTGGGGCCGAACATGTTGCTGGTGAAGATGACCAGCGACTTGTCCGGAGAGAAGCGGACGTTGGGTTCCTCGCGATAGTAGTGGTGGGACATGTTGACGAGACGCTCGGAGTGGAAGGCACCCGCCTGCCAGAAGTCGGGCGAGTTGATCGCGTCCGCATCGCCTCGGATCAATTGCGGGCGGAAGAGTTCGATCCACTCGCCATCCTTGGCGCGGGCGACCTGGCCGGGATCGCCGCCGTCGCCGGTAAACATGTCGAGGTCCTTGGTGAGGTTGAAGTGAATCGACCACTCGTCGCGCTGCATGTG
>CAZAXI010000371.1:0-2556 GCA_964489045.1 uncultured Granulicella sp.
TCGTCACCCTCTCGCTGCACTTCGTCGCCATGCAGGTCCTGGTCGGCAGCCTGCTCATTGCCGTCCTGCTGAATCTGTTCGGCCACTCCGCCTCCGCGAGCAACGCCGCCAAGGCCATCGCCCGCCGCCTCACCATCGTCATGACCTACGTCATCAACCTTGGTGTCCCCCCGCTGCTCTTCGCCCAGGTCCTCTACGGCCGCGCCATCTACACCAGCTCCGTCATGATCGGCCTCCGCTGGATCGCCGTAATCCCGGCGCTCATCCTCGCCTACTGGCTGCTCTACCGTTTCTCCGCTAGGCTCGACGCCGGCAAGCCCGCCTGGTGGATCGGCGCCATCGCATGGTGTGTCATCGGCGCCATCGCTCACGTCTACTCCACCAACATGACGCTGATGCTCCGCCCCGAAGCCTGGCAGAGCATGTACTCCGCCTCATCGCTCGGCGCGCGCCTGCCCCAGGGCGACCCCACCACCATCCCGCGCTTCCTCTTTATATTGGTCAGCGGGTTCGTCGCCGCTGGCCTCTGGATGATCTACCTCGGTGGCCGCAAGACCTTCTCTGAGGCCGACGGCAAATTCCTCTCCGCGCTCGGCGGCCGCATCGCTGCCGTCGCCGCCATCGTCCAAATCCCCGCCGCCCTCGCCGTCTACCGCGTACAGCCCGCCATCGTCCAAGCCGGCCTCAACAGCCACTTGCTTTACAAGATCGCCGGCCTCGGCTGGCTCGCGCTCACCGCCGTCCTCGTCCTCTACGCCGCGTTCGCCGCGTTCGCCAAACCCATCGGCGCTCTTACCAGTTGGCTCGCCGTCCTCATCGGCGCCCTTCCGATCGCGCTCATGACCATCTATCGCGACGGCATCCGCGACCAAACCCTGCTCAGCAAGGGCTACGACGTCTGGAACCGTGTTGTCGTCACCAACTGGAGCGTCGTCGGCATCTTCCTCGTCGTTTTCGTCGCCGGCCTGGTCACTGTAGGCTGGCTCATTTCCGTCGTCGCCCGAGCCACACGAGTTATGGAGAGTGCCGCATGAGCGATCCCGTCCTGATCCAATCGCAACCCGATGTCGATACCCCGTTCGAAGAAGCGGAAAGCACCCCCACCCGCCGCGTCTTCCTCGGTGTCGCTGCCACTGCCGGCCTCTGCTACGTCGGCGCCATCGGCTACCCCATCTATCGCTATCTCGCCTCGCCGGCCGAAATGGCCGCCAGCGAGAGCGCCGTCCGCGAAGTTACCCTGGATAAAGCCCAAACCCTTCCACTCGCCTCCGCCCTCATGTTCCATTTCGGCAGCTCGCCCGCCATGCTCATCCACGGCGCGGACGATTCCTGGGTCGCCTTCAGCGCCGTCTGCACCCACCTCGGCTGCACCGTCAAGTTCGAGCCCGAATTGAACCGCATCCACTGCTCCTGCCACGGTGGCGTCTACGACCCGCATACCGGCAAGAACGTCAGCGGCCCGCCGCCCAAGCCGCTCAAAGCCTACAAAGTCGCTGTCGGCGCCACCAACGTCGTGGTCTCGCGAGCTTGAACGCCCAGAAAGGTTAGGAATATGGCTGGCCCGATTTACAAGTGGTTCGATGAACGTCTAGGCCTTACCGAGATCGTCGCCCTCGCACGTCACAAGCGCATCCCCGTTCACTCCCAGTCGTTCTGGTACTACTGGGGCGGCATCTCGCTCTTCCTCTTCCTTATCCAAATCTTCACCGGCATCCTGCTGCTGGTCTACTACCGCCCCGGTTCCGAAGCCTTCGAAAGCGTCCGCCAGATCACCTACGTCATGCACTTTGGCTGGCTCATCCGTTCCGCCCACTCCTGGTGCGCCAACCTCTTCATCTTCACCATCCTCGTCCACATGTTCTCCGTCTACTTCATGAAGGCCTACCGCTCGCCCCGCGAAGTCGGCTGGCTCACCGGCATTGCGCTGCTCTTCCTCGCGGCCATGTTCGGCTTCAGCGGCTATCTCCTCCCCATGGACGAGCTCAGCTACTACGCCACCAAGGTCGGCCTCCAGATTCCCGCGACCATCCCCTTCATGGGCGCGTTCACCACCACCATCCTGCGCGGCGGGACTGAGGTCAGCGACTTCACCGTGCAGCGCTTCTTCGCGCTTCACGTCGTTATCCTGCCGCTGCTCTTCATCCCGCTGCTCAGCCTCCACCTATATATGGTGCAGAAGCACGGCAACGCCGTTCCGCCCAGCGAGGAAGCCAAGCCAATAGCCGCCCGCAAGTCCATCCCATTCTTCCCCAACTTCTTCCAGAAGGACCTGGCGATGTGGCTCATCTCGCTCAATGTCCTCGCCCTGCTTGCCTCCATCTTCCCGTGGGACCTCGGCAAGCAGGCTGACTCGCTCGTCCCCGCGCCCGCCGGCATTCACCCCGAGTGGTACTTCATGGCGCCCTTCCACATGCTCAAGATCCTCGGCAACTTCCTGCCCGGCGCCACCGGAGAGGTGGTCGGCATCCTGCTCTTCACCATCGGCCTCGCCATCTGGGTCATCATCCCGTTCTACGACGGCGAAAACAAAGCCGGCGCCCGCGGTCGCAACGCCCA
>CAZAXI010000372.1:0-2548 GCA_964489045.1 uncultured Granulicella sp.
TGTCGAGGTCCTTGGTGAGGTTGAAGTGAATCGACCACTCGTCGCGCTGCATGTGATAGGCGGTGCGCTGTCCGGTCTTGAGGTTGTAACCGGCGAGGTAGAAGTCCTCGCCCTTGGGATACTGCCAGTCGTACCAGATGGTCTCGCCGTCGAGGCCCCAGAACTCGTGGCCGGCGATCTCCATCAGCATGGTGCGCTTGTGGATGAGGGTGTTGTGGGTGGCGTCGGTGTGGATCATCCAGATGCGGTCGACCTTCTGCCACGGGCCTTCGTGGCAGTACATCAGGAGCTGCGGATCGGTGGGCGAGAAGAGCAGGTGGTTGACCCAGTCGGTGGAGTGCAGGAGCATCTTGATGGTGCCGGGCCTTTCACCGCTGGGGCCGGGCTCCAGGCGGAGGGTGAACAACACGACAGGGATGTGAGCGGCGAGGTGCTGCTCCATCATCTGTCCCTTGTTGGGTGGCTGATAGTGCGGGCCCTGGGTGGCACTTGCAACGCGGTTGTCGGGGTTTCCGGCGGCAGCCGCTGCCGCACCTGTCCCCGCTGGAGCACCCGCGCCCCCCCCTCGCCGCGTGCCCGCCGCCGCCGAAAGAAACGCGTTCGGTGCGTTGGGATCGCCGCCCGGGCAGTCTGCTTCGTTGTACGTGCCCGCGCCCAGCGTCTCATCCGCGTTGACGCTCGAAATGCTGACGTGCGGGGGCAGGTCCACCAGCTTGCGCACCGCGCCGGTGTTGGTGTCTGCCTTGTAGACGGCGTTGGCGCCAGTGGCGGGATCGGTCTTGGTGAAGAAGACGCTATTGGTCTTGTGTCCGGCGACGATGGCGTGGACGCCGCCGCCACCGGGACCTGCGGGTGGGGCGTTGGGGTCGCGCGGCGGGTTAGCCACGAGCAGTTTGGTCTGTCGCGTCGCCATGTCGAGTACATGGATGCCATCCGGCGCGGTGTAGATCATCTGCTTGTTGTCGGGGGTGTAGGCGTTGATGTTGAAGTAGAAGCCGCCGGAGTTGGCCTCGTCCGAGAGGCGCCAGACGCGGTGTCCGGTGTCTTTATCGACCCAACTGCGCGGCGGCATGGGATCACCGGGTTTGGTCTGCGCGATGCAGACGAGAGGCAGCAGGACGAGGGCGAGTGCAGCGACTGGGTTGGGACGCATAGGAACTTCTCCTTCAGACGGCGGCGCCGGGACAAAAGACGCGACCGGTTGGATAGACTGAATTCGCCAGGCACAGTCGAGAGTGCCGCCGTGCGAATCGCAGAAGAGTGACACACGGTGATTCGCTAGATTCGACGAGCTACTTCGTCGCGAACGGCGAGAGAGTTACCTGGACTTCCTGCGAAAGACCGTCGGTGATGGCGACGGGGCTGGAGGTGAAGGTGACGGTGGCGGGTTTGAGGCCGTCGCGCGTGGCGGTGACCTTGATGGTGCCGGGCGTGAGCGTTGAACGAATGGCGACACGGTTGATGCCGTCCTCGGTGTTGAGATATAGGTTATTGGTGGTGTTGGTCTTGCCGGAGTTATAGCCGCCGCGCCAGATGGCAGGGCTGGGACCGGCGGTGCTGGCGGCGTCCATGGTGAAATCGACGCGGGCGTCGTCGGTAGGGCAACGCTCGCCTTTGGCGTCGACAACTTCAAAGTCGAGGAGCGCGTAGTCGCCGCCGTCGGCGCGCATCCCGCCGGGTGCGGTGTGGAGGGTGAGTTTGATCGCGGCGGGTGGGCCTGCGGTGCGGAGTTCATGGGTAGCGACCACCGCTTTGCCCAAATAGCCGACGGCCTTGATGGTGCCGGGCGCGAAGGCTATGTCGGGGAAGGTATACAGATAGCCGTTTTCGGGCGTAGTGAGCTTGCCTTTGGAGACACCGTTGACGAAAAGCTCGACTGCGTCGACGTTGTTAGCGACGACGTACATGGGTTTCACGGTCTTGGAGCCGTCGGGCTGGGTGAGCGGGTAGCTCCAGTGGCCGATGATGTGGATGTCGGGTTTCTCGTTCTGCATCACGCGCTCGACGAAGTAGATCTCCTTGGGCAGGCGCACAGCGTCCACCTTACCGCTGACGCGCGCCACCTCGCTGGTATCCTGGCGGCCGTCGGCGTTCTCGTCGGTGAAGTAAATGGAGGAGTAGGCGGCGTATTTGGAGTGTTCCGCGTCGGTGTTGGAGATGCGGTTGGAATAGAAGTTCCAGTAGCGCTTGATCTGCGCCAGGGCGAAGGTCTCGGAGTTGTAGTTCCAGGTGTCGGTCGGGCCTTTCTTGAAGCCATAGTAGGGGGGAGAGTAGTCGTCCCAGAAGCGGCGGGCGCCCTCGTCGCGGAAATCCTCGGTTTCAATGATCGGCTCGCGATTGCGGATGTCGTCGTTGTAGGGTCCGCCGAGCATGGTGCCCCACCACTCGGCGACTGCTACGGCGCCGGGTTCGCGGATGGAGCGGCAACCCATGACGCGACCGCCATGGGGATCGAGTTCCTTGCGAAGGGCGACCATCTGCTCCATCTGCGGACCGGTGACGCCGGTGTTGCCGGCCTCCCAGAAGAGGATGCTGGGGTTGTTGCGGA
>CAZAXI010000373.1:0-2548 GCA_964489045.1 uncultured Granulicella sp.
CGTCGAGGATGGTGGTGCGGCGGGCGTCGCCGTACTTGTCGCGGATTTCGGTGAGCTCCTTGACGATGACCTTGCGGAGCTTGGCGGCGGAGGCGAGGATGGACTCGTACTCGGCGATGGCGTCGCGGACCTGGCGGAGTTCGTTGAGGAGCTCGTCGATGGAGAGCTGGGTGAGACGGTAGAGCTGCAGTTCGAGGATGGCGTCGATCTGCTTGAGCGAGAGGATGAGGGTGGCGGTGGTGGCGAAGGTCATGTCGACGCCGTACTTGGCGGGGTCGAGCTTGACGCCACGGAGTTCGGCGCCGCGGAGGGAGATGGCTTTGCCGGAGAAGTACTGGAAGAGATTCTCGCGGGCGTCTGATCTCGAAGAACTCTGGCGGATGATCTTGATGACGCTGTCGAGGTGGTCGAGAGCGATCTGGTAGCCGAGCAGGATGTGCTCGCGGTCGCGGGCCTTGTTGAGCAGGAAGGCGGTGCGGCGGCGGACGACTTCGGTGCGGTGGTCGAGGAAGGCGCGGATGGCCTGGTCGAGCGGGAGCTCCTTGGGCTGGCCGTTGTGGACGGCCAGGAAGATCATGGAGAAGCCTTCCTGCATCTGGGTGTGCTTCCAGAGCTGGTTGAGGACGATCTCATGCTGGGCGCCGCGCTTGAGTTCGATGACGATGCGCATGCCGTCGCGGTCGGACTCGTCGCGGACGTCGGAGATGTCGTCGACGATTTTTTCGTTGACGAGTTCGGCGATGCGCTTGACCAGGTTGGATTTGTTGACCTGGTAAGGGATCTCGGTGACGATGATGGCCTGGCGGCCGCCGGAGATGTTTTCGATTGCGCACTTGGCGCGCATGAGGAAGCGGCCGCGGCCGGTCTTGTAGGCCTGGGCGATGTTGGATTTGCCGAAGATGTATCCGCCGGTGGGGAAGTCGGGGCCTTTGACGTGCTCGAGGCAGAGGGCCAGGTCGGAACGGGTATCGTCCTTGGCCTTGTCGATGAGGGCGATGGCGGCGTTGACGACCTCGGTGAGGTTGTGGGGCGGGATGTTGGTGGCCATGCCGACGGCGATACCGGAGCTGCCGTTGATGAGCAGGTTGGGGATGCGCGTGGGCAGAACGACGGGCTCGACGGTAGACTCGTCGAAGTTGGGAACCATATCGACAGTGTCCATGTCGATGTCGGCAAGCATTTCGCCGGCGATGCGCATGAGGCGGGATTCGGTATAACGGTAGGCGGCGGGCGGGTCGCCATCGACGGAGCCAAAGTTGCCCTGGCCGTCGACCAGGGGGTAGCGCAGGGACCAGGGCTGGGCGAGGCGGACGAGTGCGTCGTAGACAGCGGAGTCGCCGTGAGGGTGATACTTCTTGAGGCATTCGCCGACGACGCCGGCGCATTTGGAGTAGCGCTTGTTGTACTGGAGGCCCTCGGTGTCCATGGCGTAGAGGATGCGGCGGTGGACGGGCTTGAGGCCGTCGCGCACGTCGGGGAGGGCGCGCCCGATGATGACCGACATGGAGTAGTCGAGATAGCTGCGGCGCATCTCGTCTTCAATGTTGACGGGGAGCATGAAAGCGGCGCCGCGGCCCTGGACGGTCGAGTCGGGAGGGCCGTCGGGGGGCGACCCGGCAGGCGGCGGGGTGTTGGAGTTGGCGTCCTGCGCGGAGGGATCTGAGGGGTTTTTGGGGTCGTCTGGAAAGAGTTCGTCAGCCATGATTTATAGCTCTATTATAAGCGTTTTTCAGGCCAAAAAACGGAGGCGGAAACCAGTTGAAAATCAGTTGGAAGTGGCGGTTTTTGTGGGGTAGAAGAGCATCACTGCGAGGATATCGCAGGGGTGGATGGCACGTTGACGAGATCTGACTCGTGCCGGGTGCGAGGGCGAGATAAGTCTATGGGAGAGTCGGCTGGTCGGGCCTTTGGGTGCCGGGCGGAATGGGGTAGGGTTTGGCACCGTCGTTGAGTTCGAGGCGGAGGTAATCCCAAACGACGCCGGTGGTGACGTCTCCGGCGGGAACGGTGAAAGTCATCTCATTCGCACCCGGCTTGAGCAGGGAGGCGTCGAACTTCTGGATGTACTGGTTCCAGACGCCCTTGTTGGTGTTGTAGCGGAGGGCATTGGTGGCGACCGGATGGATGGTACCGACGGCCTGTCCGTTGACGCCGATGGACAGGTTACCGGCGACGCTGGCTTCGTTGCCATTGCCGCCGTCTGCTCCGGCCAGGGCGATGCGCAGGACGGCCGTACCCTTGGAGGCCTTGGGCATGTTGAATTTGACCGTCCAGGTGGTGGCGCGGCCCTTTCCCCACTGCGGCCATGGGTCGGCGCTGGTCGGCGGAATGGCCACCCAGCCGAAGCGCTGATTGTATGGGTCCTTGGCGTCGGGGTTGAGCCAGGCGGTGGTGGTGGAGTGCGGAACTTCCTGGAAGAACCAATCCTTGGCCGGATTACTCTTGCCGATGGTGTAGGTGATGTCATTTGGGAAAAGTCCGGCGTAGCGCAGACCCCAGCCCCACAGCCAGTAGTTGTCGCCGTCGCCCTTGAAGAACTTGTCGCCGG
>CAZAXI010000374.1:0-2537 GCA_964489045.1 uncultured Granulicella sp.
TCGCCGACCAGGCCAAGGGTCTCGCCGGGCGCGATGGCGAAGGAGACGTCGTCGACCACGCGCATCACTCCTCCCTCGCATGGGTACTCCTTGGTCAGGCCGCGCGCCTGAACCAACGCTGGCACGACCGGCGCGGAGCTCGTGCGACGTTCGTCACCGTCGAAGCTGGGCATAGGCGGAATGGTAGCATTCCTATGGGTTTGCCCGTCCATGTGCGGGCCTGCCCAACCATTCCGCTTCAGGAGCCGTGAGTCATGCCGGATGCGAACAGTCTTGCAGGGAAAACCGCCCTTATCACCGGAGCCAGCGCGGGAATCGGCTGGGCGACTGCGCTGGCCTTTGCGGAAAAGGGCGCGCACGTCGTTGTCACCGCACGCCGCGAACAACGCCTGCGCGAGCTGTGCGACCTGATCTGCGCGCGCGACGGCAAGGCGGTGTATCTCGCCGGAGACGCTGCGGACGAGACGACCGCGCAGAACTGCGTGGCGTTGGCTGTGAAGCAGTTCGGCCATCTGGACATCCTGATCAACAACGCGGGGGCCGGGAACTACAAGAACCTGGTCGACACCAGCGTGGAAGAGTATGACGCATTGATGGATTCCAACATGAAGAGCAGCTTCCTTTTCGCCCGCCACGCTGCGTCCGTCATGATCGCCCAGAAAGGCGGCGAGATCCTCTTTATCTCGTCCGTCGCAGGCTTGCAGGGCTATGCGGGCGAGGCGGTCTACTGCGCCAGCAAATTCGCCCAGGCGGGTTTTGCGCAGGCGCTGGACGGCGAGCTGCGCAAGTACGGCATCAAGGTGGGCACCATCTTTCCCGGAGGCGTCAAAACCGAGTTTGCTGTGGGCAAAGGCCGCACCGAAGAAGGCGTCAAGAACTCCTACATGATGGAGGCGCACGAGGTTGCGGACGCGATCGTGTTCGCCTGCAACCAACCCCGCAACGCGCGCATCCTGCAGATGACGGTGCGGCATATGGGCGAGGCCGGCCGATAGGTTCTTCGCCTAATAAATGGGGGATGCAGGGCCGAACAAGGCGGCCTTTCGCCGTTCCGAGCCGACTCTGCCGGGATTCGTGTATTCTAGTTTCCACCCAGAAGAGGAGCAATTCTTGCTGGGCAATTTTTTTCGCCGAACGTTCTACCATCTTACAGCTGGGAGAGGACCTTATGAGTCAGACCTTCGCCATCGGTATTGGCGGCGCGGCCGGTCAGGGTGTTGCCACACCGGGTGACATCTTCGCATTGATCTTCAGCCGGCGCGGGCTGCACCTGAACGCCTACAACGCGTACCAGTCCATCATTCGCGGAGGCCATACCTTTCTCACCATCCGCACCGGAGTCGACCCGGTTGAGAGCATGGGCGACGGTATCGACCTGCTGATCCCGCTTAACCAGGACACGATGGACCGCCATCTGCGCCTGCTCACCGCGGGCGGCGCCTGCATCTACAACGCTGACTTGATCAAGCCCGGCGCAGCCGCCGACGGCGTGCAGCTCTGCCCGCTGCCTGTGAGCACGATGGCGGATATCACTCGCAACAAGGTCGCGCAGAACACGCTGGCCATGGGCGCGGCCCTCAGCATGATGGGCGTGGGCTTCCACGTACTCGAAGGCGTCCTGGCGGCTCAGTTTGGCAAGAAGGGCGAAGCGGTCATCAAGGAAAATGTGGATCTGGCGCGGACCGGATACGAGTACGCTACCGCCAACTTCAAGCCTTTCGAGCGGCCGCTGCCGATGACTGACAAGCGCTACGCGGTGCTCAGCGGCAACGCCGCCCTGGCTATGGGCGGAGCGGCCGCCGGATGCAAGTTCTACTGCGCGTATCCCATGAGCCCCTCCACCGGCGTGCTGCACTGGATGGCGTCGCACGGGCGCAAGGCCGGCATTATGGTGCGCCAGGTGGAAGACGAGATCGGCGTCATCAATATGGCCATCGGCGCGGCCCACGGCGGCGTGCGTTCCATGTGCGCGACCTCCGGCGGCGGCTTCGCACTGATGACCGAAGGCCTCGGCCTCTCAGCCATGGCCGAGATTCCCGTGGTGGCCATCAACTGCATGCGCGCCGGCCCGTCTACCGGAGTGCCCACCAAGACCGAGCAGGGTGACCTGTGGCAGGCGCTGGGCGCGGCCTTCGGCGATTTCCCGCGCGTGATCGCGGCGCCGCTGGATATCGGCGATTGCTTTACGCTGATGCCCGAAGTCTTCAACATCACCGACAAGTTCCAGTGTCCGGGAATCGTGCTCTGCGATTTGCTGCTCTCCGAGGGCCGCTTGAGCGTTGAACCCGAACTGCTGAACTTCAATCCGCCCATCGATCGCGGCGAGCTCATCACCTCCAACGGCGACGCCCACGAAGAATATCTCCGCTACAAAATCACCGAGAGCGGCATCTCACCGCGCGCGATTCCTGGCATCCCCGGCTTCACCCACGTGGTCTCCAGCGACGAGCACGAAGAGAACGGCGTGCTGATCTCGGACGAGTACACCAACCACGCCAAGCGCCGCGCCATGATGGAAAAGCGCATGCGCAAGATGG
>CAZAXI010000375.1:0-2509 GCA_964489045.1 uncultured Granulicella sp.
TCCCAGACCACCATGGAGGCGACCGTCTCCGCGCCCTGGATGTGGGAGATGTCGAAGCATTCGATGCGGCGGGGCAGTTCGTCGAGGGTGAGCGCGTCCTGCAGTGCTTCCTGGATGGCCTTGATGCTGGGCTGAAGGACGCGGAAACGCTGGTCGTACGACTGCTTGGCGTTCAGGCAAACGAGGTCGACCAGCGAGCGCTTCTCACCGCGCTGGGGAGCGAGGATTTCGATGCGATGGCCGGTGCGCTCGGTGAGAAGCTCGGCGAGGACTGTGCGGTCGGGGAAGTCGACGGGGACCAGCACGGTACGCGGCACGTAGCTCTGGTCGAGGTAAAGCTGCTTCAGCAGGGAAGCGAAGAAGGCGGCGGGGGAGAAGGAGTTGTCCGTTGTTCGTTGTTCGTTGTTCGTTGGTTCGGTGAGGACGGAATGCTCGTCGGCGATAGGGGAGTCGGCGTGGATCTCGGGGAAGGGACGGGTGGGGTCGGGATCGAGGCAGGGTACAACCTCTTCGGTTTCGCGTTGCGCGCACGGGTCGTCCGACGATGTTTCGTTGAGCGATTCGTCGATGAGGTCGGGCAAGTCTTCCCAGAAGAAGTCGCGGCGGTCGACGATCTTGCCGCCGCGCATGTGGAAGAGGTTCACCGCCAGCATGCCGTTCTCGTAGTGGAAGCCGAAGACGTCGGCGTCCTCGTTGTCGGCGGTGGCGATGCGCTGCTTGTCGTGCATCTGGTGGACGGTGATGATCTGGTCGCGCAGGCGGGCGGCGAGCTCGTACTGCTCGGCCGCGGCGGCCTCGGTCATGCGGGCGGTCAGGCGGGCTTCGAGTTCGCTGGGCTTGCCGTCGAGAAAAAGTTGCACGTCGCGGACGGTCTGCTTGTAGGCTTCGGGCGTGGTCAGGCCTTCGACGCAGGGGCCAAGGCAGCGCTTGATGTAGTACTGCAGGCAGGCGCGCGGGTGGTAGCGCGAGAGGTCGACCTTGCAGCTGGGAACAAGGAAGCTGCGGTGGATGAGATCGACCAGCCGGTGTGCGAGGTTGCCGGGGAAGTATGGGCCGAAGTAGGCGCTGCCGTCCTTGCGCAGGCGGCGGGTGACGAAGACCTTGGGATAGCGGTCGGCGAGGGTGAGCTTGATGTAGGGGTAGGTCTTGTCGTCGCGCAGCAGGATGTTGAAACGTGGCTTGCGCTGCTTGATGAGATTATTTTCGAGCGCCAGCGCCTCGTGCTCGTTTGCTACCGTAATGTAGTCCACGTCGACCGCCTCGCGCATCAGGGAGCCGGTCTTGGCATTGGCTTGCGACGCTTCGAGGAAGTAGGAGCGCACGCGTGCGCGGAGATTCTTCGCTTTGCCAACGTAGATCACCTCGCCCTCGGCGTTCTTGTAGAGGTAGCAGCCGGGCAGCGTGGGGAGGGTGCGGATTTTCGCGTGGAGGTCCATGCGGTGCGATTCTGCGATTCTGCGATTACAACGAGCGCTGAACAGGAGGCGCTCAGTTTGAGTTTAGTCGCGCGCAGAGTCGGCAGGTCAGCGAGTCAGCCGGCCGGTACGCCGGCATGGCAGCGTAAGTTTGACGCGGAACCGCGCAAATCTTACCTGCGCCAACCCGCAATCCGTCTCGCAATAGGGTCCTCTAATTCATACATGTATCTGAATTAGAACGGTTTACACGCAAGCCAAGGTATGGCACCGGGATTGCTGTGTTCAAGTTGTCAAAGCTTGGGCCAAATTGCTTTGCGCAGGAGAGTTCCCATCATGACCCTGAATCCCCGACTCACCCTTGCCTCTTACGGTAAAGCTTATGGCGTGACGATTCTAGCCAGCGCGATGGCGCTGCTGCTGACCACCGGCTGCTCGACCAAGAACTACGTGCGCTCGCAGACTGGGCCGTTGATTCAGCAGACCAACGAGCTCGACTCCAAGGCGGCGCAGGACCATAACAACATTACCGACACCGACCAGCGCGCGCAGGCAGGCATCGCCAGGGCCGACGCGGCCGCGTCAACAGCCGACCAGCACGCGCAGGCCGCGGGCCAGTCCGCTGACACGGCAACGCAATCCGCGCAGGATGCGGCCAATCGCGTCGATACGCTGACGGGCGTGGTGGCCAACCTGGACAACTACACGCAGCTCTCGGACGTGAGCGTGACCTTCGCTTTCGACAAGAGCGTGCTTACGGCAGACGACAAGGCGCAACTGGATCAGGTAGCGGCCTCACTGGATAAGACGCGCGGGTACATCCTGGCGTTGACCGGCGGAACGGACTCGGTCGGCGACGCGCAGTACAACTACGCGCTGAGCAACCGGCGCGCGGACGCGGTGGTCACCTACCTTGCGACCAAGTACAACATCCCGCCGCACAAGTTCTACCTGATCGGCATCGGCAAGGAAAATCCGGTAGCCGATAACAGCAGCCGCGAAGGACGCGCGGAGAACCGCCGCGTCGAGATCAAGCTGATGTCGAACATGACTCAGACCACCGCGAGCGAAGGTTCTCCATCGGGCGGGGAATA
>CAZAXI010000376.1:0-2499 GCA_964489045.1 uncultured Granulicella sp.
TCGACGCTGGTGGTCGCGCCGCCTCCGCCGGTTTCGATGCTGGCTGCCTTCTGGGCGAGCTCGGTGTCGAGCGCGTCGCCGCTGGTAGTGGCTGTGCCGCTGGTGCGCCAGGCCTCGCCGTAGAGCGAGACCAGGCCGGTCTTGGCAGCGGGTTCGTCGCGGCTTCCGCCACGGATCAGGATCGAGCCGTCAATGAATGGGAGTTCGTGGTCTTCCTGCAGGAAGAGGACGAGGCCGTTGGACAGCTCGATCCGCTTCGGCTGCTGGGGTTTGAAGGCGTGCAGCGGCGGGATGGGGATTGCGGTCCACGGCTCGGCCTGTGCAGGAGAGGCGTCGGACTTGGCCGCGGGCGCAGTCTGAGCCTGCGCGAATTGCATCGCAAAGACCAGCATGCAAGCTGCGGCGGCGAGGGCTGTACGTGTCTTGAACCTAGTCGTGAACTTAGTCGAGATCATGTTCATTCTGCACCTCCGGCGTCTTCCACGGCGGGTTGCGCGGGTGGCGTGAAGATGATGCTGGTGGTGGTCCGATTGCTCTCCACGAAGACCTTGCTGGCTACGCGGCGAACATCGCCTTTGGTCACTTTGTCGATCCGGTCCAGCTCGCGGAAGAGTTCGCGCCAGTCGCCGTAGCGGGTCTGGTACTCGGCAAGCTGCTGGGCGAGGCCCTCGTTATCGGCCAGGCCGCGCAATAGACCGGCGCGCGCGCGGGTCTTGAACATCTCCAACTCTTGGTCGGTGACGTCGCTCGTCTTCAGCTTGTCGATCTCCTTGTGGATGGCGTCGCGCATCTCGTCGGGCGTGTGGCCGGGCACGGGCACGGCGTAGAAGGCGAACAGGCCGGGATACTTCTGGCCGGGGAATCCGCTGAAACCCTCGGAGTCGGCGGCGATCTTCTGGTCGCGCACCAGGCTCTTGTAGAGGCGCGCGGTGCGGCCATTGGAGAGGATGTCGGAGATGGCGTTGTAGACCGAGTCGTCGGGATCGCGGTAGTCGGGACGGTGATAGCCCTCAAGGTAGAAGGGCTGCGCTGCCTCGCGAATGGTGACCGACTTCTCGGCAAACTGGGCCGGCTCGATGGTGGTCATCGGCTCGGGTTTGGGGCCGGCGGGGATGGGGCCAAAATACTTGGTCAGCATTGGTATCGCATCGGCGGCCTTGATATCGCCAACCACAGCGATGACGATGTTCGCCGGCACGTAGTACTTCTTGTGGAAGGCTTCAGCCTCGGTCGCGTTGACCTGGCTGATCTCGCTCTCCCAGCCGACGCCGGAGCGGCCATAAGGGTGGGCCACGTAGGCGGTGGCGAGGAACTGCTCCACCATAGCGCCGATGGGGTTGGAGTCGATGCGCATGCGGCGCTCTTCCTGCACCACGTCGCGCTCCTTGTAGAACTCGCGCTCCACCGGGTGGGCAATGCGCCCACTTTCCATGTAGGCCCACAGCTCCAGGCGGTTCTCGGGCATGCTCCAGAAGAACTGGGTTGAGTCTTCCTCGGTGGACGCGTTCAGATCGACCGCGCCGTTCTGCTCGGCCAGCTCGGCGAACTGGTTGGGGACGACGTATTTCTCCGCGGCGGCCTGCGCGTCCTCGAAGACCTTCTTGAGTTCCGCCAGCCTGGCGGGGTCCTGACCGACGAGTTTGCGGAACTCGGCGTCATAGTCGGC
Source organism: uncultured Granulicella sp. (assembly GCA_964489045.1). Taxonomy (GTDB): domain Bacteria; phylum Acidobacteriota; class Terriglobia; order Terriglobales; family Acidobacteriaceae; genus Edaphobacter. The sequence goes on from CAZAXI010000376.1 coordinate 1,667, forward strand.
GTAGGCGATCTCGACCTTGGCCAGCGCGACCTTCTCCGCGGGATAGTCGGTGGTGCCGATCTGGTCGGTGCCCTTGAAGGCCATGTGCTCGAACATGTGGGCCAGGCCGCTGGCGCCCTGCGGATCGTCGGCCGAGCCCGCGTCGACCAGCGTGTAATAGCTGAAGACGGGCGCCTCCGGCCGCTCGCAGACGATCAGCGTGAGGCCGTTGGGTAGCACCTTTACGGTGGTCTTCTTCTCAAAGCCGGCGAGGTACTGCGCCATGCTCGCAGGGCTCTGCGCGCGTGCGGCAGCTCCCCAACCCACTGCAAACGCCAACACTATGCCGACCAGACGACGTATTCGCACGAAAGGAATCCTCCCTCTAAAAGAATGAGGCAAGTTAACAATACCGGATGTGCGACCGGGTGGGGCCAGACACCGGGGGAAAAGATCGGCCTGACGTCATTTGACGGAAGGCAAGCCATTCCATAGTCTTGCAGCGTCTAAAGGTTTTCGCGCTGGGGTGCGATACCGATGAAGCAGATTCGCAGGGTCGCGGTACTGGGCGCGGGGACGATGGGGTCGCGGATCGCCGCGCACATTGCGAATGCGGGATTGCCCGTGGTCCTGCTGGACATGGTGCCTCCGGATACGGCTGCCGATGCGGGGCCAGTTGCGCGGAACAAGCTAACGCTGGCTGCGCTGGATGGGCTGAAGAAGTCGAAGCCGGCGGCGTTTTACACGCTTGAGTCGGCGCGGCTGATTACGCTGGGCAACTTCGACGACGACATGGCGCGGATCGCCGAGTGCGACTGGATCGTCGAGGCGGTGGCGGAGAATCTCGACATCAA
>CAZAXI010000377.1:0-2437 GCA_964489045.1 uncultured Granulicella sp.
TATGAGTCACCATCAGCAGCGTGCTCTGGTACTCCTGCTGCAGGTCGTCCAGCAGGACCAGAATCTCTGCGCCCGTCTTGGAGTCGAGATTGCCGGTCGGCTCATCCCCCAGCAGCAGTGGCGGACGGAAGATCAGCGCCCGCGCGATCGCCACCCGCTGGCGTTCGCCGCCGGAGAGCTCATCCGGCCGGTGCACAGCCCTCGTGGTCAGCCCCACATGGCCCAGCATCAAGGCGGCTCGCACCTCCGCCTCTTTCTTCGAGAGCCCCTGCAGCCGCAGCGGCAACGCCACGTTCTCCAACGCCGAGAGCGTAGGCAGCAGGTTGAAGGTCTGGAAGATCATGCCGATCTTCTCGCGGCGCAGCCGGGTGCGCGCATCGTCGGTCAGGCCCGCAAGCTCCACGCCCTCAACCTTTACCGAGCCCGACGTCGGCTCATCCAGCCCGCAGACCAGGTTCAGCAGGGTCGATTTCCCCGAGCCCGACGGCCCCATTACGGCTACCCGTTCCGCCGGCCCGATCCGCAACGTAACATTGTTCAAAGCCAGGACAGATCGTCCGTTTCCGTAGCTTTTTGTGACATTCGTAAGCTGTATCATTCACCCTTCCTGCCTAAGCAGGCTATCACGCGGCGCGCTTCCAATTACTGTGCTAGACGCATCCTGCACGGAGTCGCGCGCCGGGTTCGGCCCAGCCACGTCATGCCATCTTTCGATCGCCGTCCGTCCTCCTGCGCGCTCCAACCCGTGCCGCAAACTCCAGCAGCGATTCGTCGCCTCCATGCGCAGCCGCCAGTTGCATGCCGCCCGACGCGCACGGAATCGTGACCGCCGGAACCCCAGCCAGGCTGAACGGCGCGGTGTAGCGCAGCAAACGGCTGCGCGTCTGGCTATGATCGGCCCCCGCATCCAGCCGCCGCAGCGGCGAGGCCGGCAGCAGCACCAGCTCGTGCTCAGCGAACAGTATATTCATCTTCGCGCGGAAAGCCTGGTGCCGCTCGCGCAGCGTGGCAATCTCTGCCGCTCCAATCCCCGCACCCCACTCCAGCCGCTGCCGGATCGACGCCTCGAAGCGGTCAAAGTGCCCCGCGTGCAGGCGCGCTGCTTCATACGCCTGGATGGGTGCGAAGATATCCACCGCGTCCGCCCACCACGCAACATCGATCCACGCGGCGCGCAGTCCCAGCGACTCAAGGTCGCGCACCGTTGCCCGCAGGCAGTCAACAATCCGCGGCTCGCAATCCTGCAGAAAGGTGTTGCCCACCACAGCGAACCGGGTGAACCTGCCAACCGGCGCCGTCCCCTCCGGCGCGAACAAACCCGCCAGCAGCGGCGCGTCTTCCAGATCGCGAAACAGCCCGCCCATGGTGTCGAACGACTCGGCCAGATGCGCGCCGCCCCACCAGTCGCCGCGCCCCAGCGAAGCGCGATACCCTGCCAGCCCGCACAGCGCAGCCGGCACGCGGACCGAGCCGCCGGTGTCCGTGCCGATGGCGAACACCGCCGAGCCCTCCTGCACGCTGGCCGCCGCGCCGGAAGACGATCCGCCGGTGAGCGCGGTCGCATCGCGCGGTTGCACGCAGTCGCCAAAATCGGGATTCTCGCCGGTGATCCCGTAGGCCAGCGCATGCAGGTGCGTCTTGCCCGTAATCACCGCCCCCGCCGCCCGCAGCCGTTCCACCAGCCACGAATCTTGCGCCGCGACGCCGAGCAGGTCGCGATAGAACTTCGTCCCCAAACTGGTGGGTACGCCCGCCAGATCGAAGCAGTCCTTCACCGCAACGGGCAGCCCCCACAACGGGCTCCGGCCTCCGTTGGCCATCGCCTCCGCCCGCACCGCCTCTGCACGAGTCCACGCGGCATCCTGCCACAGGTACGTGTTGCGGCCCAGATTCCGGTTGGATCGGGCCAGCGCACACTCTGCCAGCGTGGAGGGCGATTCGCTGCCGTTCGCCAACGCGGCGCGTAGGCCTCGAATGGTCCACTCGGTTTCAGCCATGAAATCGATTGTAAGCGGCCGGGCCACCGCGGGGCGCGAGGGCTGCGAACTGCGAGTGCCCGCCGGAAACTCCAGCCCTTCGTGTGTGATCCGTATCACCGACGCCCGCATTCCCCACCAATAAGCTGATCCATTCGGATGAGGTTGGATCGTTCTGTGCGCCTGTGGATGTCACGGGAAGCAATATTGTGCCCCGAAGCACGAAGGCCCGATTTGGATTACTGGCACGCTCTCCAGCGGAGCACCCACTGGACACCAACGGAACTCTCCGAATGCGTAGCTTCACGTAGCTCTGTGTCTGGAAGGGTCTTGTCAATGAACGGCTTTCCGAACGTCGATCCCATCCCCCTGCCGGCTCCCATCTGGCTCTTCAAACTCCTCCACATCGTCACCCTCTCGCTGCACTTCGTCGCCATGCAGGTCCTGGTCGGCAGCCTGCT
>CAZAXI010000378.1:0-2420 GCA_964489045.1 uncultured Granulicella sp.
GCGTCGACGAGATCCACTCCTCGGCGCGGATCACGTCGGTGATGCGCATCAGGTGATCGTCCACGACATTGGCCAGGTGGTACGTCGGAAAGCCGTCCGACTTCAGCAGCACCTGGTCGTCCACGTTGTTGTGCGAAAACGTGACCGTGCCCCGCAACTCGTCGCGAAAGCTCGTCTCGCCCTCAACCGGAACCTTCAGACGCACGACGAAAGGCCGTCCCTCGGCCAGGGACGCGTCTATTTGCGCCTGCGGAAGCTCGCGGTGCGCCCCGTTGTAACGCGGCGGCAGCTTGGCAGCGATCTGCGATTTGCGCATCGCCTCCAGTTCCTCGGCCGTCTCGAAGCTGCGGTAGGCGTGTCCGCTGGCCAGCAGCTTTTCGATATGCTCGCGGTAGATCTCCGTGCGTTCGGACTGACGGTATGGCCCATACGGCCCGCCCACATCCGGGCCCTCGTCCCATGTCAAGCCGAGCCACCGCAGCGAGTCGAAGATCATCTGCTCGGACGTCGCAACGAAGCGCGTCCGGTCGGTGTCTTCTATGCGCAGCACGAACTGCCCGCCTCGCTGGCGCGCGTAAATGAAGTTCAGCAATCCGATATAGGCTGTGCCGACGTGCGGATCGCCCGTGGGCGAAGGGGCGATGCGCACGCGAATAGGGGAGACGGAAGCGGTGGGGGTCGTCATGAGTGGGTCAGCACTTAATGGTAGCAGGGCTCAGACCCCATCGAGCGTCACCGAACGTCTGCCAGGTCAGCCGGGCTGAGCTTCCCGTGATTCCGGAACCGCTCCTCAAGCTGGGCATTCATCCACGCTGATCCCTGTGCCGACAGCAGTACGGCAGGCTGCGGCCCAATCGAGCGTCTCGGATCAGTATTGCCTCGTCCCGCTTCCCAGTTTCGCCGGGTAGACTCGAACGCTTCGACGCCCAGCACATCCATCAACTCGTTCAGAGACACTCCCTGCGCCAGCGTTCCACCCATGAACTCAGGGCTATGCACGCGGATGTAGTGCGAAAATTTCCTGCGCCAATACTGCGCACGAATGTCCGCTTCTGTAGCGTCGTCTGCGCCCACTTCATAGTGCTTCGCAATCGCGCGGCCGTAGATCATCACGTCGTTCGGGCCTTCGACCAAACGGCCCATGAATATCAGCGCTCCATCTTGAACCTGCCGCGGACGCTTGCCGATCGGGTAAGCGCAAACCTTGTGATTCCCCGCCTTCTGTACCGCAGAAAGAGTCGTCCCGATGCGCGCCGCCCTGTCGACGTTCGATCCAAAGAACTTCACGAAGCTCTGCGCCGCTCTCGCACTCGATCGCTCTTCGCCCGTCGGCAGGTTGTCCATTCTCTAATCCTCGCCCGCCGTTAGCCTGCAAGTCCACGACGCAAAGGTGGATAGCGCGCTGGCTTTGGAGAAGTGTGTATTAAATGTGTATAATTAGAGCCTGGAGCCCGGATGAGCAGCCGAGAAGTGATCCGTCAGCTTGTGGGCGACGGATGGTACGAGGTGGCGCAGGTTGGCAGTCATGTGCAGTTCAAGCATGCGACGAAGACTGGACGGGTCACAGTGCCGCATCCGAAGAGGGATCTCCCGATCGGCACATTGAAGAGTATCGAGAAGCAGGCGGCAATCAAGTTGCGGTAAGAGCGTCCCAAATGGAGTGGGAGTGTCATGGAGTACATTGCGTATCTGCACAAAGACAAGGGATCGGATTTTGGCGTGAGCTTTCCGGACTTTCCCGGCTGCGTTACGGCGGGAAGAACGTTGGAAGAGGCGCGGGAGATGGCCGTCGAAGCGCTGACGCTGCATATCGCCGGAATGATCGAGGATGGCGAGGCACTACCGGAGCCCTCGACACTGGACCAACTCGCGCACGAGCCTGCGATGAAGAGTGCAGTCGCATTTCTAGTCAGCGCCGAGGCTCCCGAGAAGACCGTCCGCGTGAACATCACCGCCCGCGAAAGCCAGATCGAAGCCATCGACCGCCTGGCCCGCAAAGCAGGCATGACTCGCTCAGCCTACATGGTCCAGTCCGCAGTGCGCGGTCGGGCTGGAGAAGGAACCCGAGGGCGGCGTGCGTCAGGCTAGCAATCGCGGTCCAGCGTCTGCGGGCGATCAATTTTAGTTGTTAAACGTCATCCCTTATAGTTCCATGGCGAATTGGTGTATCGGCACATACGTCGGGTGCGTGGGCTCGGTAGCCAGCGCAAGGATCAGCCGTTCCAGCACCAGCAGCTTGTTCGCCGGCGAGCTGCGCAGTTCCAGGTCGGCCCGTGCCACCAGCCGCAGCGCCCGCGTCAGCTCCCGCCGCGACTTGTACCGCCGCGCCTGCCGGATCAGGTCCTCAGCCGCGAACGGCGGCATACGGAAGCCCTGCCACAGCACCGCCCAGATCGCCCGCGAATCGCGCACATTCTTCT
>CAZAXI010000379.1:0-2404 GCA_964489045.1 uncultured Granulicella sp.
CCAAGCCCGACGAAACCATCATGCTTGCGCTGATGGACCTTGGCCCGCAGAAGGACTCCAAGTTCGATACCTGGGCGATCAACGGCCTGTCCTGGCCGGACATCCCACCCATCACCGTGCAGAAGGGAAAGCGCTATCGCCTCACCTTCCAGAACACCTCCGGCGATCAGCATCCGATGCATCTCCACCGGCACACCTTTGAGGTGGTCAGCATCGGCGACAAAAATCTGAGCGGCCTGAAGAAAGACGTCGTCAACGTGATGCCGCTGGACACCGTCGCCGTCGATTTCGTCGCGGACAACCCGGGCGACACCCTGATGCACTGCCACATGCAGTTGCACATGGACTTCGGTTTCATGCAGCTCATCAAATATGCAACCTAAACGGTGGCAATCTTTGTTTAGGTCACTGGCGACGGGTTGAAGAGCGCGTACTCGTTATGCAGTCCCCAATGGTCCGCCCAAGTCTGCTTGCGGCCGCTGGCAACTTCCAGCACCATCCGGAAGATTTGCATTCCCACCTGCTCGATGGTCGCCTCGCCGGTCGCAATCGCGCCTGCATCCACGTCAATCAGATCGACCCAACGCTCAGCCAGCGAAGTCCGCGACGCGACCTTGATCACCGGGACCATCGCCAGCCCGTAGGGCGTGCCGCGCCCGGTCGTGAAGATGTGCAGGTTCATCGCCGCGGCCAATTGCAACGTCCCGCAGATAAAATCGCTCGCCGGAGTCGCTGCGAAGATCAGCCCGTTCTGCGTCACACGCTCGCCGGGGCCCGTGACGCCCGCAATCGCGCTGGTGCCCGCCTTTGCAATCGACCCCAGCGCCTTCTCCACGATGTTCGTCAGTCCGCCTCGCTTGTTGCCGGGGGTCGTGTTCGCGCTGCGGTCAGCGCCGCCGCGCTCCAGATACGCGTCGTACCACGCCATCTCGCGCACCAGGTCGCGCGCCACCTGCTCGTCAGCCGCGCGTGCGGTCAGCAGATGGATCGCGTCGCGCACCTCCGTCACCTCGGAGAACATCACCGTTGCCCCCGCGCGCACCAGCAGGTCCGACGCATAGCCCACGGCCGGATTCGCGGTCACGCCCGAGAAGGCATCGCTGCCGCCGCACTGCAACCCAACCACCAGGTCCGACGCCGGCCGCGTCACCCGCGTCCTCCGGTTCAATTGCGCCAGGCGCTTCTCCGCAAGTTCCATAATCGCAGCCACAATCTCGCCAAAGCTGTGGTGTTGCTCATCCTGCATGCGCACGACATACGGATCCGCCGTCAGAATCGGCAGGGTGCTGGACGGCAGAAGCCGCACCGGCTGCAGCTTCTCGCAGCCCAGGCTCACCACCATGGGCGCGCCGCCGAGATTCGGGTTCAGGCTCAGATTGCGCAGCGTCCGGATCGGAATCTCCGCGTCCGGCGCGTCAATCGCCACGCCGCAGCCATAGTTGTGCGTCAGCGCAATCACGTCGTCCACGTTGGAGTACCGCGGCAGAATCTCCGCCTTGATCCGCCTCACCGCGTAGTCCACCGTCGCTGCAACGCACTGCACCGTCGTGGTGATGCCCAGAATGTTCTTCGTCCCGACCGATCCATCGTCGTTCAGAAAACCTTCAAACGTGTAGCCCTCAAGTGGCGGCATGGGCGCGGGTGTCGCGGTGGCAAGCGGCAGGTTCTCGAGCCGCGGAGCCTCCGGCATCCGCATCCGCTCCTCGTGCACCCAACTGCCTCGCGCGATGTCTTCCTTCGCGTACCCGATCACCGATCCATAGCGCAGGACCGGCTCGCCTTCTTTGATATCCGCCAGCGCCACTTTGTGCGCCTCCGGAATGTTCTCCACCAGCGTCAGCCCCGACTCGAACCGCGTCCCGGCAGGCAAGCCTCCCTCGTTAACAACGATCGCCACCGTGTCCTGCGGATTCACCTGCACATACAGCGGGCGCAACTTCACTTCGGTAGACATGCAATATTCCTCTTACGGCTGTTGCAACTTTCCTTCAACCAGCCGCCACACCTGCAGCGGGTTCGTATCTTGTAACGATTCCGGTAACAATGCCGCGGGGAAATCCTGGTAGCACACCGGCCGCAGAAACCGCTCGATGGCCATCGCTCCAACCGAGGTGACACGGCTGTCGGAGGTCGAGGGCGAAGGACCGCCATGCACCATCGCGTAGGTAACCTCCACGCCGGTCGGAAACCCGTTCACCAGCAACCGTCCGGCCTTGCGTTCCAGCAGCGGCACCAGCACGCGCGCCAATTCCGCGTCATCGTCCTCCATGTGCAGCGTCGCCGTCAGTTGTCCGTTGATGTGCTTCGCCACCGCGATCAGTTCGTCCACATCGTCACACTCAATCAGCAGCGCCGCCGGCCCGAACACCTCTTCCAGCAACTCCGGCGACTGGATGAAGTGCCG
>CAZAXI010000380.1:0-2390 GCA_964489045.1 uncultured Granulicella sp.
GCGGCGAAGGTGAAGGCGCTGCCGGCGCGAACGCCGAGGACGCGGGAGATGACGCCGGCGTCGCCCATGCAGATGCCGATGATGTTGGTGTGGTCGCTCATATGCTCGAGGAAGCGAATGAGGGTGACGTTGTCAAAGAGGGCTTTGGCGGTGGGGACGATCTTGACGAAGTCGGGGTTGAAGGGCGCGATGCGGGCGTAAATGCCGTCAAGGTCCTTGGTGGAATTGAAGTCGTGATAGCTGACGATGAGCGCGATGCCGGTCTCGCGGAGTTTCTGCAGGCCGGCCTTCTTGATGGATTCGGCGGACTGGAGTTCGATGTCGACGAGGTGGAAGCCAGCGTCGGCGGCCTTGGAGAGGATCTCGACCTCGGCAGCGATCGTGCCGGTGAACTTGCCGCCATTGGCCGCGCGCCGGCAGGTGGCGATGGCGGTGGCGACGGTGTTGTCGGCGAAGAACTGCTTGAACCTGGGCAGGGCGAGGAGTGGTTTCTCAAGGTAGTCGAGACGGAACTCGAGGAAGGGTGTCTCCTTGACCACAGAGGCCGCCTTTTCAATCATTTCGGCGGGCGTGGAGCCAATGATGGCGACGCACACCTTGGTAAGGCGGGAACGGAGGAGCTGAGGGGCAACAGTAGGCAAATTCGATCTCATAGACGCAATCGCGTATCTTACAGAGCAGTCGGCCTGGATGCAAATTTTCCAGCAAGAAAAAGGGCGATTGCGGCTTTGGTGCGGCGCGTCGTGAGGGTTATAAGGCAGCGGTTTCGAACGCGATAGGCCCTGACAAGAGTGGAAGTATCGCCGGGAGCGGGTTGGCCGAGGAGTCGGAGGGGGTGGGGACGCCTATAGAATGAGAGAGTTATGGACTGGTTAGAGAGTGCAGAGGCGATTGGAGAGGTGGATGAACTGCTGGCGCGGGTGGGGCTGCGGCATGGGCGGCGGAAGACACTGACCGGAACCTGGGAGGGCGGCGAGCGGCGGGAACGGTCGAAGCCGGAGGCGATAAACGCACAGAAAGTGCGAAAGACGGGAGTGGTGCGCGCGGCGGGGTGGGAGAAGTATGGATGGCTGCGGCATGGGTTCAGCACCCGGGCTGGCGGTGTGTCGTCGATCTACGGCGAAGGCTCGTTGAATCTGGGGTTTACGAAGGAGGATGACGCGGCAAATGTGACGGAGAACCGGCGGCGGTTGGTGGCGGCGGTGACGGGTGTGGGGAAGGCCAGGTTGGTGACGTTGAGGCAGATCCATTCAGGGTTGATTCGGGTGATTGGGCGCGAGGGAGTTGAGGACGGCGTTGTCGCCAAGTCTTCCACATCTCAGAAGCGAGATGTGGGGCAACCGCACCCGTTCCTGGGGACGGCGGATGGGCGGGCGGTGCTGCGCGGCGATGGGATGATGACCGACGTGCCGGGAGTGATGCTGGGGGTGCAGGTGGCAGACTGTGTTCCGGTGCTGGTGGCGGATGTGCGGCGGCGCGCGGTGGCGGCCTTCCACGCGGGCTGGCGAGGCACGCTGAAACGAATTGTGGAGCGGGGAATCGGGACGATGCGGCTGCGGTATGGGTCGAGGCCGGAGGACTTGGTTGCGGTGGTCGGGCCTTCGATCGGCGCGTGCTGCTACGCGGTGGGCGAGGCAGTGCGGCATGAGTTCGAGTCGCAGTTTGCGTACGCGGGGGAGCTGTTTAGCGAGGTGTATGACTCAGACCCAGTGCGGGAGAAGTATCCGCTGCTGTTTTTGACGGCGCGGGCGCCGGGTCACTCGAAGATCGGGCCGGAGATCCATCTGGATTTGTGGGAGGCAAACCGGCGGCAATTGCTGGATGCGGGGTTGAAGGCGAAGCGGATTACGGTGGTGGGCGAGTGCTCGGCGTGCGCGCGGGTGAAGGGGGGCGGATTGAAGCACTTCTCGCATCGCGGGGAGAGCGGGTTTGCGGGCAGGATGATGGGGGTGGTAGGCGTGGTAGGCGTGGTAGGTGGGAGCCAGGCGGCCTCTGTCGGAGAGCAGACACAAGACTAGAGAACGGTGGAAGATCTTGGGTAATTGCCTTCCATGTTGGATGCAAAGTCTTGCATTGACGCGCCATCGAAGGAAAGATGACGGAGCCGTTGGAGGGTTTCTATCTATTTTTCCAAGAATGACTTATTGGAATTTGACCTTTGGCTCACAATTTGGTCATTCGCGTGCTTTATACCTCGGCGCAGCACTATACAACGGTGACCCTTATCACTGCATTGCAGTGAGTTCGTGACTGCTTCGTAGTGATCATCATCACATGTATTGCCAACAAGTTCCTTTGTGAGGTTGAGACTCTTATGAAGCTATTTGTCCGCGCCTTGTCACTCCTACCCTGCGTCGCTCTTTTGGTCGCAGCCGCCCCCACCGCACGCG
>CAZAXI010000381.1:0-2356 GCA_964489045.1 uncultured Granulicella sp.
TTCCCAGCGACTCCAGCGACACTCCCTGCGAGTAAAGCATCCGGAAGATGTAGTGGTCGGGTTGAATGAACAGCGCAGCCGGATTAGGAAACGGCTTGTTCTCCGCAAACCAGCGCGGATCGGTGTGGCCGTGCGGTGAGATGATGGGCAGGTCGCGAACAGTGTCATACAGCTTCACAGCAATGGCGCGCGCGGTTGGTTCAGCAGGAAAAAGCCGGTTTCGATCAAGCATGGGTCCCTTTACTCCTCTTGTTCGGCGCTGCTCCCGCCTGTGGCGACATCCCAGGCACACTTGCGGCATTCACACACAGCACGGGTCAGATCATGCGCCGACTAAGAAGTCTAACCACCGGCATACCTCAGGTCAAATTGCGCAGCAAATGCGACCCAACTCAGTAATACCGGGAGGAGGATGACCGCCTCGCATCGTCGACCACGCCATATCTCACAAACGTATACGCCATGGTGTATGCCAGCCACGCGGCGAAAAGCAGGTCCAGGATCAGCCGGTGCACCTCCGCCGCGAATCCGGCGGACGTAATCACCACCAACACGCACGACAATCCCACTCGCCACCCTCTGCCACTGCGCTTTCTGTGTCGGATCCAGGGCAAAGTCAACGCAAGAAGCGCTGCCGTAAAAGCGACGCCCGCCCCCACGGCCACCGCCAGGTTGTACATCTCCTGCCCGCTCATGCCCGAATCCAAATTAGGGTACCTGGCCACCAGCTTCGGCAACAGGAACATGATGGAATAGAACCCAGCAGCTCCCCCCAGCGGTACAGCAACCACTGTGTAAATGATGCGTGCCGGTAAACTCGCTGCGCTCATGCCGTAAGCATAGTACGGCATCCACCGAACCTGACAAAAAAACGGTCTCTGTTCTCTTGGTCGTCAACTCAAAATGGAACGCTGGCTGCGATTAATGCGCCGGAGGCGCAAACTCCAGCTTGATCGTGGTTTGCACGTCTACAGCCTGACCCTCGATCACGTACGGCTGATAGTGCCACTGCTTCACCGCATCCATGGCAGCGTCGCGAAACCGTTGCGGACCGGACAACACCTGCACATCGCTCACCTCGCCCGACTTCTTAATCGTCGCCAGCAGTACGACGGCTCCCTGAGCGTCCACAGCAATCGAATCCGGGGGATAAACAGGGTTTACCTTCTTATCCAGCATCGTCGCCATCACTCTGCCTGAGATTCTCAGCACGCCCGCTGGTGGCGGAGGCAATGGCGCCCTCCCAACCGCCCCAGGTCCCTGCGTCATCGAGTTCGGCTCGACCACGTCGCCGGAGATCTGCGGAACGCCCGAAGCCAGCGCGAAATTCACTTCGATCGATCTGCTGACGTCCGTTGCCACGCCCTCTACCCGGTACGGCTCGAATCTCCATTGCGCCACCGCATCGGCTGCGGCCTTCGTAAACAGAACATTCCCGCTTGTCACTTTAATGTCTTTCACCGTTCCATCGGCCGCGATGGTCGCCGTCATCGCTACCGTTCCCTGAACATACTTCGTCTTTGCGCCGCTCGGATACACCGGGTCAACCCGCTTGATAAGGCGTCCAGGAGCAATGTAAACAGCCGGTTTCGCCGCAGCCGCTCCCGGAGAAGGTTCTTGTCCCAGGGTAGTAGAAAGGCCGCTGGTCACACCCAGCAGGCACACGGCGACACATAACAAACCAATAGCTTTCATGATTTCATCTAGCTTTCCGGTCTCTTCCTGCAACACAAAAGGTCCGCGGAAATGATTCCATGCCGCAGAACCAGAGTCAATGCGTTTCTCGGCCAGCCCAATCTCCGCTACGGCTTGATCACGATCTTCATCGACCCCGCCTGCGGATTGGACGCCAGGTCGATCGCCTTCACCGCCTCCTGCAACCGAAACCGGTGCGAGATCAGCCGCGTCAGATCGAAGCTCCCATCGCGATAGCCCTCGAACACAAGCTGTGCCACCTCGTCATTGATCGTCACCGACGCCGAGTACGACCCCATCAGCGTCTTCTCGTCCATGCACACCGCCGCCGGATCGAACGACGCCTCGCCGTGCTGCGTCGAGGCAAACAGCATCACGCGACCGCCCGGCCGAATCGCATCCATCGCCGTCCGGATCAGCGCGTCCGCACCCACCGCCACCAGCGCAACGTCCGCGCCACGCCCCTCCGTCGCTGCCTTCGCGGCGGCCACTACATCGCCCTGCGCGTCCAGTGGCCGGTCCAGCCCGAACTTCGCCGCAATCGCATGCCGCTCCGCGTACAGGTCGCTGGTCAGCACCGTCGCTCCCGTCCGCCGCGCCAGCGCCGCCAGCAGAATTCCGATCGGCCCCTGCCCGATCACCAGCACCGTCTCATCCGGCT
>CAZAXI010000382.1:0-2295 GCA_964489045.1 uncultured Granulicella sp.
AAAATCGCTGATGCGCGTTTCGAGGGAAGTCGGCCTTGGAAACATGGTATGGCCTTCATATATGGAAGTTTGCCGCGGAAAACAAGTCAGAGTGGGTGTCGCCTTCTGAACCTTCACAGAGGTCGATGCGCTCCCGTCGTTGTCATCCGAACGCTCGATGGGCTCAACAAGGTTCAGCTCCGCCTGCCGCGCGCGCGCTGCTATCTCTGCTGATCTAACGCGCGACTTTTCCAGTCTCTGATACGCCCAGGGGACGAGAAGGAAGTACCGCGCTCGGGTCATGATCGTGCTCGTGCCGGGGAAAAGCATATCGGCGAAGGCATCGCGAACGGAGCCGACGCCAAGCTCGTCGCGCGTTCCGTGTTCTCTGAACATGTCGATGACATCGAGCATCTTCCGGCGCTCGCGCTCGGAGTAATCCAACCAGACAAACGCCGACATCATCGCCCCCCGTTTGCTAGTTTCAGATCCTCATGTTCAAACGCTGACGCCATGCGGTCGGCTTCTCCCCTTGTTAGGCCCTGCCGGGCAGCTACGTCGCGCCACTTCAAGACGGCCTTGCCGACCTCTGCCGCTATTTCGCGGGCCCTATCGGCGTCGAGTTCAAAATACTCGGCGACATCCATCGCCAAGGGAAGGAAAGCAGTGTTGTCATCCTCGTTGATCGCTGTGCTGAGAATGCGCGCCTTGATGTCTGTCGGTACCGGGTTGAGATCGTACGCCGGCGAAAGCCGCCAGCCATCCTGGCCGGCATAGAGAAAGCCGTGATTGCGCAGATGATCGTCGGTGTTCGAAATTAGGATATTGAACACCAGCCGCCGCCATAGCGCCTCCATGTCTGCCTTAGGCGCGGCCCCGTGTTGGCGCAGGGCATCGACAATCTCCAGGTAGCTTCGGGTCTCGTTGTCCTTTGATCCCAGCATGCTCATGGCGGAGAGGAAGGGAATGCGCCGGTTACCATCACGGTCGAAGCGGCGCAGAAGAAGCACTGGCTTGTCCGCCACAATCTCAACTCGGTTCTCGGGGACTGTAATGCCGGATTTCTTTGCCAGAGCAAGAGCGACCGCTTCCCATAGAACCGTGTTGGTCTCATCATCTTTCCGAGGGAATTTCGCAATCGCGAGCCGGCCGTCCTTCTCGATGACGGAAGCCTTCGGCCGCGCGCCGCCGAGTGACGACCCCGGCGCGAATAGCAAGCGCAAATCCTCTTCGGTGTCCTTGTCCTCCATGACGTGTTCGGCTGCGGAAAGAAGTCTCGACAACTCGATCAGGGGCGGTATGCGCTTGCCCTCCTCCCCCAAGAACGGACCGCCCACGCGTTCGGTAAAGCGCAGAGCCCCCTGGCGCGCCTGATCGTCTACCAGCAGCAGGAAGTCTATTTCCTGCAGAGTACGTGGTGCGCCACCCTCGCGCTCCGCGCGCCTCCGTTCCATCCGGCGCATCAGTGTCCGCCCCCAGCGGTCAGGCGCCGAGTCGCCGATAGCGCCGAACATCGGCATATCAGCGGCCGTGTGGAACGGACCGGGGCCTAGCTGGAGAGCGGGTTCCAGAGAAAATCGTGCAGGATGCCGGAGCCAGCCTTCGTCGTATTCAAATGTGGCGCTTTCCTTTTGCTTGCGCACGCGGGCCCATAGCCGCCCCATGAGGTGGGGAGTGCCGTCGAGATCCACGTACACAAGGGCTTCCTTGTCCATCACTCCCCTTTGATTTGCTTTTGTTTGCGCGGCCCGCGAATCCTTTGTGGAAGATTGTCTTCTTCGAGTTGCAGGCCCACCGGGTCATTCTTGGGGTCAACGAGGTCGGACAGGCGGTCCACCATACCCATGACAAAGAGAACCGTCGCGTAGCTTCCCATTGAAACGCCTGGGTCGCCGCGCTCCACTTTTATGAGCGTCGGTTTGCTGATGGATGCCCTCTGTGCCGCGATGGCCATGGGAATACGCCGCCGTCGCCGCGCATCCTTAATATCGTGGCCGAGCTTTCGCAGCGCCCGCGAGACCGGGAGGGGCATTGTCGATAGTTTTGGCTTCCTTCCCATAAAGTGCCTAATTACTTACTATAAGTATCATATGGTAAATAATAAGATACCTTATGTCAAGCATTTGCTTTCGGAATTGTTTTGGCGCCCCGCCGGCTCGCAGGCTGCGTTCTTTGATCGTCCGGGTCTGGGGAGTTTTGGAGGTAGAACTCGTGGAGTTTGGCCTGGAGGAACTTTTTGTCGGGTAATTGCGTCTGATACTCGGCGATCAAGGCAGGGGATAGTGTGCGGCTGAGGGCATACTCAACCACTTCATC
>CAZAXI010000383.1:0-2270 GCA_964489045.1 uncultured Granulicella sp.
ATGCACGACTGGGTCGTCGCCAACGAGAACATGGCCAAGGTTCTCGCCGCCAAGGGTTATCATTACCAGTTCGTCTTCGCCCGCAACGCCGGACACACAGACCGCGCAGTCCACGCCCAGACCGTGGCCGAGGCTCTCGAATACGTCTGGCAGGGCTATCCCATCAAGCAATGAGCCGGCATTTCTGCACGGAGAGAGGAGGGAGGATGCGGCGTTGCGGACTTCTGTTGGTGGGTGCGGTTGCGACTTCGATGAGTGGCGTTGCAGGGCTGGCGCAGGCGGGTGTGGTTCAGCAGCGAGGTTCGGCGGCGGCGCAGCAGACGGCATCGGCGGCGAATGTTCCAGCGCCGATGCTGTTGTGGCCGGGCGGCGCGCCTGGTGCGCTGGGCGACGCGGATGAGGACAAGCCGTCGTTGACGGTGTATTTGCCGGCGGCGAACCCCACCAGGACGGCGGTGGTAATTGCGCCGGGAGGTGGCTATTATCACCTGTCTCCGGTGCAGGACGTGGCAAATTGGCTGAACGCGCGTGGGGTTGCGGCGTTCGTGCTGAAGTACCGGCTGGGGATGAGGTATCACAACCCGGTGGAGTTGGAGGATGCGCGGCGGGCGATCCGGTTGGTACGGGCGCACGCAGCTGAGTACGGCGTCGCGCCGGACCACATTGGGATGTGGGGGTTCTCGGCGGGTGGACACCTGGCGGCGACTGTGGGGACGAAGTTCGATGCGGGCAACGCGTCGGCGGCGGATGCGATCGAGCGGGAGAGCTGCAGACCGGACTTTCTGGTGCTGGCATATCCGGTGATTACCATGGAGGCGCCGTATGTCCACACTGGATCGAAGAGGTATCTTCTGGGCGAGGCGCCGACGCAGGCGGAGTTGGATGCGATGTCGGCGGAGCTGCATGTGACCCCACAGACGCCGCCGACGTTTCTTTATGCGACGACGGACGACCCATCGGTCCCGGTGAACAACAGCGTGATGTTTTATGAGGCACTGGTGAAGGGGGGGGTGCCGGTGGAGATGCACCTCTTCCAGCATGGAGCGCATGGGTCGGGGCTGGGAGTGGGAAACCCGCAATTGAGCGTGTGGCCGGATCTGCTGATCAAGTGGATGCGGGAGCGCGGGTACGCGGCCGCGCAGTAGTCAGGCATGCGTCTGTGTATTCGGCAATGTCGAGGTCCCTTTGAACGATTCGTCCCGTATCTGAGAGAAATGGCCAGTGATTGCCAACGCCTGACCGGTACTCGTTCGTGAGCGTGATATTGTCGGCGCTGATCGTCAAAACACCTAATGAAAATGGGCTGATTCCACACGATCAGCCCGCTGGCCACTTGGTTGTAGTCTTGCGTGCATTTTGCCCGCAAAAAGTGCCAGTGGTCCGTTTCTGCCGGTTATACCGGTTCGTAAATACTGTACCGTCTATTCTTTGCCTGACGAATTATTCCGTGGCTTGGAAGATATCGCCAACTCGATCGCGGTCGGCCCCAAAACAGAAACCACGGCCACACTCAAGCCCGTTCTTTTCAGATGACGTGGCACACCGCTACGCGTGGCAATGTGCAATTCAGCGGGGCGCCTGTCACAGTGCAGCTTCCAAACAGCACCCGTACCAGTGGCATCCGCATCGTCTTCGATCGAACTCCGGAAGGCACTCCCGCCTCGCTCGCCGAAGTCCAGGCACGGGGGGCTCGCGCTGAGTGATCACGGACTCTTGTTGCCACCGCTTGCTGCTCGACTCGTGACCTGCCGCGTTGGCAACAACTGACACCATATTGCCACAGTTGCCGATTACAGGGGCGACGTTCGGCACATGGGCGCACAGGACTGTCAGGGCGGGGACAAGCAGCCTGCCGACGGCTGCGGATTGAGTCAACGGTCAATCCTAATCAGCAATTTGTCGACCACGGCCATGTCGAGCGGATATCCCAGGCCGGGGTCGGTTGGAGCATGGACGTAGCCGTCAGCGTCGACGCGGAACGTCTCTTCCACATAGGGACGGTCGGCGTACTCCCACGGCCACACCATCTCGAACCAGCAGCAGTTGGGCAGCGCTAGTTCCACCTGAAAGGCCGCAGCCATGTCGTAGAACGCGCCCCAGTTGTGCGGTGTGCAAGGCATGCCGAAGGTATCGGCCAACTGGCCCACCCGGAAGGACCCGGTAATGCCGCCGACATTGTCCGTAATCAGCCGCACAATCCCCATCGCGTCCCGCTTGATGTACTCTCCGTAGTCGTAGATGTCCGTCAGGAACTCGCCCACCTCGGTGGG
>CAZAXI010000384.1:0-2269 GCA_964489045.1 uncultured Granulicella sp.
TGACCTCGACCGCCATCACCGGCTCCAGCAGCACCGGCTTGGCCTTGCGCGCGGCTTCCTTGAAGGCGATCGAGCCGGCGATCTTGAATGCCATCTCGTTCGAATCGACATCGTGGTAACTGCCGTCGTAGAGCGAGACCTTCACATCCACCATCTCGTAGCCCGCGAGCACGCCGCCCTGCATCGCTTCCTGGATGCCCTGGTCGATCGGCTTGATGTACTCCTTGGGAATCGTTCCGCCCTTGATGTCGTTCGAGAACTCGTAGCCCTTGCCTGGCTCGTTCGGCTGAATGCGGATCTTCGCATGCCCGTAGTTGCCCGAGCCGCCGGTCTGGCGAATGTACTTGCCCTCCGCCTCGGCGTGCCCGCGGATGGTCTCGCGATAGTTCACCTGCGGCTTGCCGACATTGGCCTCAACCTTGTACTCGCGCATCATGCGGTCGACGATGATCTCCAGGTGCAGCTCGCCCATGCCGGCAATGATCGTTTGTCCCGAGTCATGGTCCGTGCGCACCGTGAAGGTCGGGTCTTCCTGCGCCAGCTTGGCCAGCGCCATGCCCATCTTTTCCTGGTCGGCCTTGGTCTTCGGCTCAACCGCAACCTCGATGACCGGCTTGGGAAAGTCGATGGACTCCAGCACTACCGGGTGGCGCTCGTTGGTGATCGTGTCGCCGGTGATCAGGTTCTTCAATCCAACCGCCGCGCAGATGTCGCCCGCCAGAATCTCCGTAATCTCTTCGCGCTTGTTGGCGTGCATCTTCAGCAGGCGGCCGATCCGCTCCGTCTTGCGGGTGCGCGGGTTCAGCACCGAGTCGCCCGTCTTCAGCGTGCCCGAGTACGCCCGGATAAAGATAAGCTGCCCGACAAACGGGTCGGTCATGATTTTGAAGCCCAGCGCGGCAAACGGTTCCTTGTCGTCCGGCTTGCGCACAACCTCGTGCTCCATATGCTCCGGGTCGTGCCCGACGATCGGCGGAATGTCCAGTGGGCTGGGCAGGTAGTCGACTACCGCATCCAGCAGCGTCTGCACGCCCTTGTTCTTGAACGCAGAGCCGCACAGCACCGGGAAGATATTCATCGCGATGGTGGCCTTGCGGATGCCGGTCTTCAACTGCTCCTCGGTGGGCTCTTCCCCCTCGAGATAGAGGTGCATGATGACGTCGTCCGAATCCGCAACCGCCTCAATCAGGTCGTGCCGTGCCTTCTTCGCCGTCTCCATGAGCTCGGCCGGGATCTCCTCGATCGAATACTCGGCGCCCATGGTTTCGTCGTGCCAAAGGATGGCCTTCATCGTGACCAGATCGATCACACCCAAAAACTTCGCCTCGGCGCCAATCTGGATGTTGATCGGCACGGCGCGCGCGCCCAGCCGGTCCACGATGGTCGACGTGGCATACACCGCGTCCGCCCCGGCCTTGTCCATCTTGTTGATAAAGCAAATCCGCGGGACCTTGTACTTGTCCGCCTGCCGCCACACCGTCTCCGACTGCGGCTGCACGCCAGCGACCGCATCAAAACAGGCGACCGCCCCATCCAGCACACGCAGGCTGCGCTCCACCTCGGCCGTGAAGTCCACGTGGCCGGGCGTGTCGATGATGTTGATGCGATGCTCCTGCCAGGTGCAGGTGGTCGCGGCGGAAGTGATGGTAATGCCGCGCTCCTGCTCCTGCTCCATCCAGTCCATGGTCGCAGTGCCTTCGTGCACCTCGCCGATACGGTGGGTGATGCCCGTATAGAACAGGATGCGTTCGGTCGTCGTCGTCTTGCCAGCGTCGATGTGCGCCATGATCCCGATGTTCCGGCAACGATTCAGAGGTATAGTGCGTGCCACGGTGTCAATCTCTCACTCTGCAAGGCAGCGCCTTGCGTGTCATTCAAACTCGTTTTCAGGAATTCCAGGTCTAATGTTCCCTGTCCCCTGCTCCCTGTTCCCTGCTCTACCAGCGGTAGTGGGCAAATGCCTTGTTGGCCTCCGCCATACGGTGAACATCTTCCTTCTTCTTCATCGCGGCGCCGCGGCCATTGGCGGCGTCCAGCAGCTCGGCGGTCAACTTCTCCACCATGCCCTTCTCACCCCGTGCCCGGCCATACGTCACCAGCCAGCGGATGGCGAGCGAGGTGCGCCGCTCCGGCAGCACTTCGATCGGCACCTGGTAGTTCGCGCCGCCGACGCGCCGGCTCTTCACTTCCAGCAGCGGCTTGCAGTTTTCAATCGCCTTCTTGAACAGCTTCAGGGCTTCGTCGCCGCCCTTCTGCTCCAGGTTGGTCA
>CAZAXI010000385.1:0-2247 GCA_964489045.1 uncultured Granulicella sp.
TTCACGTTGTCCACCAGCACGCCGTCGCAGCCCAGCAGGTGCAGCCCCCAGTTGGGCGCTTCGGCAAAGGTGATGTCGCGCACCTCCAGGTCCTTGCATCCCGTCAGCACAAACATCTTCGGCCGAAAATCGCCGGGCAGCCACCACTCGTTGGCCTCATCGTAGCTCTTCATAAACTCGCGCGCACGTCCTTGCAACGTTCCTGTGCCGGAGATCTTCAGCCCCTGCGCGTGGTCGGCCAGTATCACCGCGCCCAGCGCCGCGGCCATAGTGGCCCCTTCGACCGATCCAGGCAGCCCGCCGCGATAATCTTCGCGCTTTGTGCTGATCAGCAACTGCGCGTCGTCGGCCAGATGGAAGTCGATCGCGCCTTTTAGCTCAATGGTCCCGACCAGGTACGTGTGGCCGCCGCGCACCAGCACCTGTGCCTTGCCCGCATAGGCTGCGGCCTCGTCGATGGCGCGCTGCAACGCCGCGCTATCCAGCGTCTTGCCATCGCCCACCGCGCCGTACTTCAGCACATCGAAGATCTTCACCTGCGCGCCGGCCGTTTGGAATGCGAACCCGCGCAGCGGCCCCAGAGCCGCAACTCCCAGGCCTGCCGCACCCGCCTGCAGCACTTTGCGCCGCGTCGGCCTCCGCGCATCGTCAGATTGGTTCAACCCAGTTCCTCCGCCCGCATTCCGGGCCGGCACCACTCTACTATAGGCGGCGCCACAGTCGCAGGACGCGAGTCCCCGCGTCGACGAGGCCGAAAAGTCGCATCATGCACTATGATTGGCCGCATGAAAACTCCCACGGGCAGCGCGCAGGAAAGAATTCTGGCGACGCTTGCCGTTGTCTTTGGGATCGCCGTTTTATTTCTGTCTCGCGGCTTCCTCGACAAAGGAACAAGCTGGAATCATTTCATCGGGCTTGTCCTGGGCTTGTTATTGGCCCAGATCACCCTGATCGGATACAGCTCCGGACAACCCGGTACGGCGACGATCTCGCCGAGAGGAGTTGTTCTGGTCGCCTTGACCGTGGTTCTGCTGGCGGTCGCTGTGGAGTTTTGTTGGTTCTTTGTCGTTCGTGCAAGCATTCCCAGATGGTCCGACTTCGGGAGGCTCTTCATCCAGGCCTTGTCGGCCTATCTGATTTACGTGGGCGTGTTCCTGTGGATGCCGCACAAGCCGCGCCACCCCGAAACCAACTGATCCGTAATCGAGGACCCACCATGCGGCTCGCTCTCTCACGCTCCTTCATCGCATCCCTCTCCGTCACCCTCTGCCTTGCGACACTCGCATCCGCCCAGGTCAAGCCCTCCCCGCTCTTCAGCGATCACATGGTGTTGCAGAGCGGCGTGTCAGTGCCCATCTGGGGCACGGCCGGCCCCGCCGAAAAGGTCACCATCAAGCTCAACGGCCAGACCAGATCCGCGACCGCTGACGCCGGCGGCAAGTGGACGGTGCGCCTGACCAAGCTCAAAGCCGGCGGCCCATTCGAGATGACCATCGCGGGCAATAAGCCTGGCGAACCACCCATCGTGGTCAAGGACGTCCTCGTCGGCGAGGTCTGGCTCGGCTCCGGTCAGTCGAACATGCAGTTTTACGTCTCGAAGAACGGCCCCGGCCACGCACCCTACGGCCTGCTCGACGAAGAGAAAGAAATCGCCGCCGCCAACTACCCGCAACTGCGCATGTTCACGGTCAAGAACGCGACTGACTACACGCCGCAAACCGACCTCGTCGGCGAGTGGCAGGTCTGCACCCCGCAGACCGTGCCCAACTTCTCCGCCGTCGGCTATCTCTTCGGCCGCGACCTCAACCAGGCACTCAAGCTGCCCGTCGGCATCGTGCTCTCGGCCTTCGGAGCCAGCACCGCCGAAGCCTGGATACCGCGCGACGCGCTCGTCTCCGATCCGCTGCTGAAACCCTTGGTCGACAAACTGGACGCACGTGAGGACTACTTCAAGGCGCACCCCGCCGCCAGTGATGCCGACGCCCCTCCTTCGCCGCAGACTATCAACGCTCGTCCCGGCCGCCCCGGCCCCCTGCGCGATCCCGCCCACGACCAGCACCAGCCCACCGTGCTTTTCAACGCCATGATCAACCCCATCCTTCCCTACGCCATCCGCGGAGCCATCTGGTATCAGGGCGAGTCGGTCGTCGGCGGGCCGGACGGACTCTTGCTCTACGGTCACGTCATGGACACGCTGGTCACCCAGTGGCGCAAGCTGTGGGGCGAAGGCAACTTCCCGTTCTACGT
>CAZAXI010000386.1:0-2231 GCA_964489045.1 uncultured Granulicella sp.
GGGCGGAGGAGAGGTCGTCGGTGTAGGCGTAGCCGGTGCGCTCGCCGGAGAGGACACGGATGCCGCAGCCGACGCTGATGCCCTGCGAGGCGGATTTGACCAGGGACTCGTCGATACCGAGGGAGGTGGAGGTAACGGACTCAAAATAAAGGTCGGCGTAGTCGCCGCCGGCGGAGAGCGCCTCGCCGAGACAGCGCTCCATGAGGCGCTCGGAGAGGCCGAGTTTTTCTATGAAATATCGCTTGTGATCGGATGTGGGCGAGGCCTGTGGAAAGGGCACAGTTTCTATTCTAGGCTTCTAAATGGTTCACGGCAAATAAAATGCGAAGAATGATGCGCGGACGTGGTATGGTTTCAGGTTTTCTTTTGTTGTTTTAATGCGCAAGTGCGGGGGTGTCGGCCCAGTAGCCGTTGCGGGCGGAGACCTTCAGGTTGATGTAGTTGGGCAACGCGAGCGTGATGAGGTGGAAGCCGGGGTGGGGCGACTGCGGCTGGAAGCTGAGGACGTAGCGGTTGGGGATGTGGTTGGAGATGGTTTGGAGGTCGGCTTCGAGGCTCTTGGCGTCGGAGAACTTGAAGTATTCGCCGCCGGTTAGGTTGGCGACGGTTTCGGGGATGTTGCGCTGGAGGTCTCCAGTCGCGGCGATGGCCCCGACCTTGGCGAGGGCCAGCGGAGGCAGCAACTGACCCAGGCAGTCGTAGGCGCGGACGACGGGATTCTTCGCAACCGGCGCATTTGGATCCGACGCGCTCATGCATCCATGGGCGGGGCCGGGGTTGGGATTCTCCAGACCGATTCGCAGGGTAAGGATGTCCAAGATCAGGCCCTCGACACCGGGCGGTGTGCAGGGAGGCGGTGGCGGCGCGAGTTTGTCCCGGTTTGGCGGAAGCTGCGGCTCTGTGTCGCAAGGGATGAGCTTGGTTGGGAGTTCCTTGTGCGCGTACTCCGACGCGTTGGTATTGCCGGTAGAGTAGGCAAGGCTGTAGATGATGGTGTTGGTGTCGCTGACGGCGCGGAGAGCGTCGTCGAGTGAGAGCTTGCTGCCGCGATCGTTGGTCTCGCTGAGGAGCAGGATGGCGCGGCGGTATCGCGGCGGCTGCTTGCGGAGAAGATCGAGCGAGAAGCCGAGCGCGTCGAGGATGGCGGCCTTGCCGTCTCCGTCGATGCTGGTGCTCATGTAGTGGATGGTGTCTGTCACCACGTCGATGTTGGGGGTGAAGTCCTGAAGGAGTTCGGGGCCGCTGTCGAAGCCAACGACGGCGATGCGGTGCGGGACGTTGCCGGTGAGCGCTTCGATCATGGTGGGGAGGGTGTTGAACCGGTCCTGCGGCGGGCCGAGATTGTGCGGCTGCCAGCCAGACGCCCTGGTTGCGGCACCGGCTTCGATGAGGACGACGAGGGCGAGGGGCTCGCTGTCGGTGTCTTCTTCGAGGGTGAGCTTCTGGGGAATGCCGTCGTCGGTGAGGGCGAAGTCGGCGGCGTTGAGGGAGAAGACGAGCTCGCCAGACTTGTCGCGCACGAGCGCGGGCACGAGGACCAGGGTGGAGTTTGCGTTGAGGGTGGGAGTGGGTGCGGCCGGAGAGGCGGATGTCTGGCTCGGGGTTTGGGCGGGAGCCGGTGCACGCGACAGCAGCAGGATGCAGGTGAGCGCGAGTGGGTAGCGGCTTCTCATCGCGGGCTCGCCTCCGGTTGCGCAGGGGGCGAGACCGCGTCGGCCCAGTAGCCGTTGCGGGCGGCGATGGCGAGGCCGGCGTAGGCGGGGGCGGTGAGCTCGATCGAGTGGAAGCCGGGGTGGGGCGATTGCGGCTGGAAGCTGAGGATGTAGCGGTTGGGGATGTGGTTGGAGATGGTGTGCAGGTCGCGCTCGAAGTTCTTCTCGCTGCCGAATTTGAAGTACTCACCGCCGGTTAGCCTCGCGACCGACTCGGGGATGTTGCGCTGGAGGGCGTCGCGTGCGGCGACAAAGGCGATGGTGGCGAGGCGCAGCGGCGGCGCGAGCAGGGCGAGGCAGTCGAAGGCCTGGGCGGCGAAGTTCTCGTTGACGTTGACGTTGGGGTCGTCGGGATCGCGGCTCATGCAGCCGTGAGCGGGGCCGGGCGTGTCCGGCTGAGAGAGCTTGGCTACTTCTTTGCCGGTGTCGGGGCGAGTGGAGGAGAAGCCGATGCTGTAGATGGTGGTGTTGGTGTCGCTGATGGCGTGGAGGGCGGCGTCGAGGGAGAGCTTGCTGCCG
>CAZAXI010000387.1:0-2187 GCA_964489045.1 uncultured Granulicella sp.
CCGTTTGAAACTCAACGAACATGAGAGGGTCCAGAACGCCGAATTGGCGAATACCCTTATTTCTGCGGTATTCGCCGTTTTGTTGATTGCCGCGATTTAGTGGCAGCTTAGGAATTCGGTGCCGCCGCCGTAGTGGCCTGGGACTGCGTAGCCTTCTTGGCTGGAACTTTCTTGCTGGTCGCCTTCTTCGCCGCTTTCTTTGTTCCCACCGGCTGCGCGGCGACTTGCACGGCCTTTGCCGCAACTCCCGAGGCTTTCTTGGCAACTCGTCTGACCTTCGCCCAACGAGCCTTCATCGCGGCGGAAATCCTTGCGCGCCCCGCGGCAGACATCTTGCGGCGAGGCTGAGCCTTCGCCTTGGATGGTAGCGCTACGGTCTTGGCCGCACCACTCCCAACGGGGCGACCAGGCCGTCTCTTTACCCCACCTGAGTCGGTCTCGGATAAGAGTGCCTTCGCTTGCTGGAGACGCGAAATCTCTGCGTCGATCTCCCCAATAATGTCGATCATAGCCATCTCGTTAACCTCGGCACAAGAATATCCCAAATTGGTACACAAAACCCAATCCCTGCATACGCAGGAGGCTTGGCTGGCACGTTGTCGAGATGAACGACGCCGAGCCAGGTGCGAGCTTCCCAGCGTCAAGAAAGAAGGTTCCCAGATGGCAGTCATAGAGAGCATCGCAGTCTCCCTTTCCAATCACAAACACAGCAAGTCGTATGCCTTATCTCTCGAATCAGTCGATGGCGGCTACGTGGTCAATTTCTCCTATGGTGCGATCGGCGCGATTCAGAAGCCGGGCACCAAAACTCCGAAGCCTCTCACGCTCGATGCGGCAAAAAAGAAGTACGACAAGCTCGTCGCGGAACGTGTCGGAATACCGTGCGAGTGCTGCGGTGGGTTCTATGTATCCGCGGGAGCGCCGGCTACGGTGTCCCGCCCCGTGTTCAGCGCGGAACTCGCCGACTTCCCTGCTTTCGCGCCCGAACTGCTCGAGCCGATTTCGGAGGAAGAGACTGACCGTTACCTGACCGACGACAACTTCACCTTGGAGGAGAAGTTCGACGGTACCCGGCTGTCAGTGAACCTCGATGGAGGAGTCTGTGCCGCCTACAACCGGCTCGGAGGCTTTATTCCCGTTCCGGTCGACGTTGAGCAGGCAATACGAGCGCTTGGCTGCAAAAGCGTCTGGCTCGACGGCGAATTCGAGTTTGGCAAGTTCGTGGTCTACGATCTGCTGGCTCTCGAAGGCCAGGACTACCGAGAGTTGCCGCAGAGCTACCGGCGTCAACGGCTGGAAATCCTTATCTCCGATGCCCCTTTTATGCGCCTGTCGGCGGAGTATCTCGGGACCGAGGAGAAGACAGCCGCGCTGGCAATGTTCCGCAATCGTGGCATCGAGGGTGTTGTCTTCAAACATCGACGGAAGTCTTACATGCCCGGCAAGCAGGGTGTGAACCGAAAACTGAAGTTCTGGGAGAGCGCCACCGTGAGAGTTTGCGCCAAGACAAAGAACGCTTCGGCCCACAGTTTCGGTGTTGAAGTCTTGGACGCTGGGGAATGGAAAGGAGTCGGCAACGTCACATGTAAGGGTCCGCTGCCGGCGCTCGGCACGTTCAGAGAGTGCAAGTACCTGTACGTCGGAGCTGGAGGCAGCCTGTACCAGCCGGAGGACCTGGGAGCCAGAACTGACGTTACGGATACTGACTGTGATGCCGCGAAGCTAAAACACAAGGCAGTTCGACTGGTAGCATGAGATTTCGCAGTCGGAGGTAGTGCAGCGCGCAGAGAAAAAGGTGCAAGCGCGGCGTCCCGCTCGAAGCATCGAGGATCGAGATCCACGTCAGAGGACGATCTGCGGCAAGGCGCGGTGCATCAGGGCCGCGCAGCCTCCGGCACCGTCCAGCGAACCCCCGTTGAACGGCCAAAGCGCTATCTATGTGGGCAAAGGCTGGTAAGCAGCACAACTTTGAAGGACATTTTCGATGAAAACCGAAATGAAGACCACTCCCAATCTGGACCTGGCAAGTCGTGAAGAGCCGGTATTCTCCCAGATCGTCCAGCTCATCCAATCCTCTCGCCAGCAGGCGCTTGAGACGGTCAACACCGTTCTCATCGATCTCTACTGGAAGGTGGGAGAGATTATCAGCCGCAAGCTGGAGTCTGCCGAATGGGGCGACGGTGTCGT
>CAZAXI010000388.1:0-2174 GCA_964489045.1 uncultured Granulicella sp.
CGCTGCTGCGGATGGCGGTGGCGCTGAACCAGGACCGGGCCAGCGCGGCGGTGCGCCTGCGCACCCACGTCTACCCCAAGCGGGTGGTGCTGGAGTTGATTCCAGGGCGCGGCGGAGCGGAGTTGGAGGCGTGGTCGCTGAAGAAGGAAGCCGCTTACTTTCGCGAGGTCTTTCTGCGCGACTTGGCGGTCGAGGTGGCGTAGAGCGCACGGATGGTGCGGGGCTCCAGCAACCACTGCAGGGTGGCGGGGCCGCGGGTGAAGTTCAACCGGGCCAGCGAGCCCTTGCGCAGACGCACGGGAGCGATTCCGTTGCGGCCGTCGAGGCTGATTGCTGGGCAGTTGGCGACGGGAACCAGAAGCGAACCAAGGAAGCCGGTCAGATTGGGGTTATGCCCTACTACCAGCACGTTTTCAAACTCCGCGGATTCCTGCAGCAGCTTCTGGAACTGGGCGAAGGTGGCGTCCGGCGCCAGCGCGGCCGAGGGTACTATCTTCGCTTCGTAGCCGATCTCAGTGCCCACCAGCGATGCGGTTTGCATACAACGTTTCAGCGGGCTGGAGAGGATCAGGTCGAACTGGAGATTCAGGGCGTTGAGCACGTGGGCCAGTTGAAGGCAGTGGCGCTTGCCGTCCTTGTCAAGCGGTCGTTTGCGGTCGAGAACCGGGTTGGTGCGCCGCAGGCCGGCGCTGGCATGGCGAAGGACAAAGAGATTCATAGGCCATTCACATTGTAAGCCAGCAATGTTACAAAGCCCGGGGCTGGGCTTAGGGTCAATGCATCGTGTCACTTAGCCGACAAGTCGCGGTACTGCGGCTGACATTGCGCTGGCGTTCCGGGGTCATGATGGGGGTCATGATGAAAGACGCCGGGGTCGGGTTCGGGCAGCGAAGGGCTGGGCGGCTCGGGATCGGGGACGGGATCCTCGACGTGGGCGCTGCGCGGGCGTTGCGGCGGCAGGTGCATGGAGGGAGTGTACTCCGGGAGAGCGCGGACGTGCAGGCCTGGAGTTCGGTAGTGGCGGCGGCGAATAGAATCGTATGCAATGGAGCCGTCGACCTCTTCCCCGGCGATGACGCAGGCAGCCGGCTACTTCCATGTGCTGGCGAAGCCGACCGGAGCGGTGTGCAATCTGGACTGCAAGTACTGCTTCTTCCTGTCGAAGGAGGCGCTGTATCCGGGGAGTGATTTCCGGATGGCGGACGATCTGCTGGAGATCTATGTTCGCCAACTGCTGGAGTCGCAGCCGGCGCAGGTGACGCTGGCGTGGCAGGGCGGCGAGCCGACGCTGATGGGGTTGCAGTTCTTCGAGCGCGTGATGGAACTGGTGGAGAAGCACCGCGTGCCGGGGCAGCGCGTGGAACACACCATCCAGACCAATGGGACGCGGCTGGATGATGCGTGGTGCGCGTACTTCAAGCAGCACAAGTTTCTGGTGGGGCTGAGCGTGGATGGGCCACGCGAGCTGCACGATACTTTCCGGGTGGATAAAGGCGGGCGAGGGACGTTCGACCAGGTGATGCGCGGGTGGGAGCTGCTGAAAAAGCATGGGGTGGAAACGAACATTTTGTGCACGGTGCACCAAGGCAACGCGGAACATGCGGTGGAGGTGTACCGGTTCTTTCGCGACGGGCTGGGGACGCAGTTCATACAGTTCATCCCGATTGTGGAGCGGGTGAACGCGGACATGGTTCCGCTGGCGAACCTGGGTTGGGGAACCCGGGCGGGCTGCGCCGGATCTTCAGAAGCGCGGCCTCTGTATGTGCAGGCGGGCGACTGCGTGACGGACCGGTCGGTGCGGGCAGAGCAGTTGGGGCGGTTCTATGTGGAGATTTTTGAGGAGTGGGTGCGGCGCGATGTGGGGCGCGTGTACGTGCAGCTCTTCGATGTGACCCTGGGCGCGCATGTGGGGCAGTACTCGCTGTGCGTGTTTTCGCCGACCTGCGGGGATGCGCTGGCGCTGGAGCATACGGGGGATTTGTACTCGTGCGACCACTTTGTGGAGCCGGATTTCAAGCTGGGGAATATCCGCGAGACGCATATGGCGGACCTGGTGGCGTCGGCGCGGCAGAGGAAGTTCGGCACCGACAAGCGGGACTCGCTGCCGAAGTATTGCCGCGAGTGCAGCGTGCGCTTTGCGTGCAACGGAGGGTGTCCGAAGGACCGGTTTATTG
>CAZAXI010000389.1:0-2171 GCA_964489045.1 uncultured Granulicella sp.
GAAGCGAGATTGTGCGCGGGGACAACCGCGACAAGTCCGGCATCAACGGCGACTTTCTCTGTAACAAAGGCCGTTACGCATTCGACTTCGCGAACTCGACAGAGCGGATTACGCAGCCTCTCGTACGCCAAGCGACCGGAGAACTTAAGCCCGTCAGTTGGGACGAAGCCCTCACCCACGTCGGCAGGAAACTCGCTGAACTGCGCGACGCGCGTGGCGGCAAGAGCATCGCCGTCATCGGCGGCAACCGTCTGACCAACGAAGAGGCCTACGTGCTGCAGAAGTTCGCGCGCTCCATTCTTGGCACCAATAACATCGACCACCACCGCACCGCGGATTACGTCGCCTTCGCCCAGGCGCTCGCCGGAACCACGGACCGCACCGCCTCCCTGTGCGACACGCTCACCGCAAAACAGGTGCTGCTTGTCGGCGGCGATCCGACCAACCAGAACCCCGCCACCGCGTGGAACCTGCGAACCGCAGTACGCCTCAACGGTGCGAAACTCTACATCGCCAACACTGCTGAAATCAAGCTCCGCCGCCAGGCCAAGGCCTTCCTTCAGGTCGCGGAGTTCGGCTACGGCGCACTCGCCGCGTACCTCGCCGGCGACGACTCTTCCCTAAGCGCCGCCGCGGCCGATACCGCCGCGCTCGCCGCCTTCCGCGACACCGTCAAGTCCGCGGATGCCCTCCTGATCCTCATCGGCTCCGAACTGCGCGGCTCCGAGCTCAAGCGCCTCATCGACTTTGGTCTCACGCTTCCCGGCGCAAAGTTCGCGCTCCTCGCCGACTACGCCAACTCGCGCGGCGCGGCCGACATGGGGCTGCTGCCCGACATGCTTCCTGGCTATACACCCATTGGCCCCATCGACACGCAGGACCCCACCAGCAGAATCGCCATTGAATACAGTTCCCCCACCGTGCCCGGCCTCGATATGCTCCAGATCTTCGACGCTGCCGCGTTGGGAAACCTCGCCGCTCTCTATGTGGTCGGGGCGAACCCGGTCGCGCGCTATGGCGTCGACGCAAGGTCCCTCAAGAATACCTTCGTCGTGGTGCAGGATATGTTCCTCACCGAAACCGCCGGCCTCGCCGACGTAGTCCTGCCCGCCGCCAACCTCTACGAAAAGTCCGGCTCCGTGACCAACAGCTACGGCGATCTGCAGCAGGTGAAGAAGGCCGCAGACCGCGCCGGCGCACGTACCGACTTCGAGATGATCGTTCGCATCGCCGACAAGATGGGCGCGGATGTGCGGAGCCTGGTTTCCTTCGGCACGGGCGTTCGCGCCGACATGGGCCAAACCCGCGGCGCGCAGTCGGGCGAGGCAGACCGGCACGCTGTCTGGCTCACCGCCAACAATCTTGAACCCCGTCTCAGCCCCTTCGACCCCTACGCGATCCTCGACGAAATTCAGCGCCTGGTTCCGGGTTACAACCTCCTGCGGCTGCAACTGCTCTCGGGCAACGATCAGCACCTCTCCCCTGCCGCCGCGCCGATCAGGGACGCCGCCGGCCTGGTGCAAATCTCCAGCCGCCGCGACCTGGTGCTACCCGCACACGACACATTGTTTACCTCGGGAACGCTTGGCCGCTATTCCGCGATGCTGACCGACCTGCAACAGAATGAAGCCAGCCGCCATGTCGTCCAACCGGACCGGACAGCGGCCGACTAGATCCAGAGAGAGACCTTGACCCACCTAACCAACTTCGAAGCCTTCCTGCTCTTGAGCGTACTCAAGGTTGCCGTAGTGTTGGTCATCACGCTGATGTGTGTGGCTTATACCGTGCTGCTGGAGCGCAAACTCCTCGGCCGAATGCAGAACCGCTGGGGACCTAGCCGCGTAGGGCCGTTTGGGCTGCTCCAGCCGCTGGTCGACGGCGCCAAGCTCTTCCTCAAGGAAGACATGATGCCGACGGCAGTGGAACGCCCGCTGTTCCTGGTCGCGCCGGTCATCGCCCTGGGTTGTGCGCTGATTTCGGTCGGCGTGGTCCCGTTCGGCGCCGTCACGCGAATCAAAGGCGTCGACCTGTTTGAGATTGCCAACGTCAACATTGGGCTGCTCGTCATTCTCGGCATCACGTCCATCGGAGTGTACGGCATCGCGCTCTCGGGGTGGTCGTCGAACAACAAATACTCGCTGCTCGGCTCGCTGCGTTCCACCGCGCAGGTC
>CAZAXI010000390.1:0-2141 GCA_964489045.1 uncultured Granulicella sp.
AAGCTGCTGGTGCTGATGGAGAGCGAGCTTTGGCCGCGGATGCTGGTGGAATGCGGGCGGGCGGGGATTCCGGTGGCGGTGGCGAATGCGCGGGTTTCGGATCGAAGCTACGCGCGCGGGGTGCGGGTGAAGGCGATTTGGGGACGGGTGCTGCGGCGGGTGGATTTGTTTCTGGCCCAGAGCGAGGAGGATGCGCGGCGGCTGGTGGCGATGGGCGCGCAGGCCGACGCGGTACGGGCGATTGGCAATTTGAAGTACGACGTGCGGGCTGCGAAGGCGAGTCGGGTGGCGGAGTTAATTCGCGAGGCTGCGGCGGGAAGGCCGATTGTGGTGGCGGGAAGTACGGCGGAGCGAGTTAGCGACAAAAGCCTAAGCGAAGATGAAATGGCGATTCAGGCTTGGGAGGGCGCGCTACGGCATCGGTTCGGCGCCCTGCTAGTGTTGGCCCCGCGACATCCTGAGCGATTTGGTTTGGTGGAATCGGTTGTGATGGAGTTTCCCTACAGACGAGCAAGCGATTGGGGCACTGAGCGAAAGGATGTTCAACCGGGGAATGAAAGCCGGTTGGAGGTTGTGCTGCTCGACACGATTGGCGATCTCGCTGCCGTTTATGGAATCGCCCGTATTGCCTTCGTTGGTGGCAGCCTGATCCGGCGCGGAGGGCACAACCCACTAGAACCCGCGCAGTTTGGCGTGCCGGTGGTGATGGGACCGTCGTATGAGAACTTTCGCGACATCGTTGCCAAAATGCAGACTGCCGATGGGATTCGCATCGTGCAGGACAAGGACGGTTTGGAGTCAGCGCTGGTTGAATTATTGGGAGTCCACGAGCAGGCTCGAGCGATGGGCGAGCGCGGGCGGCAGGTCTTCGAGGCGCAGAGCGGCGCGACGGCGCGGGCGGTTGCGGCTCTGGTTGGGATGGTGAGGCGGTGAAGGCGCGGCGGTGGTGGGGGTGGCCGCTGGTGCCGCTGTATGCGGCGGGGCTGGCGGCGCAGGATGGGCTGCGGCGGGTGGGCGCGTTGCGGACGCGGAAGTTGCAGTGGCCGGTTGTGAGTGTGGGGAGCTTGTCGGCGGGCGGGGCGGGGAAGACGCCGGTGGTGATTGCGCTGGCTGAGTTATTGCGCGGGCGGGGGTGGGATATCGATGTGCTGACGCGGGGATATGGGCGCGGAGGGCGCGGTGTGGAGCGGGTCGATTCTGTTGCCGCGGATGCGGCGCGGCGGTTTGGGGATGAGCCGGTGGTGATCGCGCAGCGGGCGGGCGTTCCGGTGTGGGTTGGGGCGGATCGGTTTGCGGCTGGTGTGGCGGCGGAAGCTGCGACCGAGGGCCCTGGGAGTAAGAGCGAAGGCGTACCTCAGCGGCTAAAGCCGCAATCTGGTAAGAGCATTTACGGCACGGCTGAAGCCGTGCCCTTAACGAAGACAGACGTGCCCTTAACGAAGTCAGCCGTGCCTTCAACGAAGACAGATGGGTCGCTTGCCCGGGTCCATCTGCTGGATGATGGGTTTCAGCATCGCCGGCTGGCTCGGGCGGCGGATGTGGTGGTGGTGACCGAGGAGGATTTAGACGATGCGTTGCTGCCGGCCGGCAATCGGCGCGAACCGCTGACGGCGCTGCGGCGGGCGGATATTGTGATATTGCGCGAGGAAGAGCGCGGGCGGATTGAGGCGCGGGTTCGCGCGCGGATGCGCGAGGGCGCGGCGATTTGGACGGTGCGGCGGACGGTGGAGGTTCCTGGGGCGGAGGGGCTGTCTTCGAACTGCGGGATGGTCGCCTTTTGTGGCATTGCGCGGCCGGAGGATTTCGTTGACACTCTTCGCACTGGGGGGGCGCGGGTGGTCGACTCGATCGCCTTCCCTGACCACCATCGATATACAGCGGGGGATATGCGTCGACTGACGGAATCGTTACGGGCGCGGGCAGGAGACGCTTTCGTCACCACGGAGAAGGATGCGGTGAAGCTTACGCCGGAGTTGCGCGCGCAGCTTGAAGCGGCGGCTCCGGTGCTGGTCGCGCATCTGCGGGTGGAGTTTCTCGATCCAAAGCAAGCGGTGCGCGAGTTGGAGGCGCGGCTGCGGTGAGAGTGCTGATTGTGCGGATCGGGGCCATGGGGGATGTGCTGCACGCGATGCCGGCGGTGG
>CAZAXI010000391.1:0-2106 GCA_964489045.1 uncultured Granulicella sp.
GGAATGATGCGGCCGTAGGCGACGACGATGATGGCGTCGGGGCGGATGGATTCGAGCTGGGCGCGGAATTCGGGGTTGGTCTTGATCTTTTCCGGCTGGGTGACGGGAATATTGCGGGCGAGGGCGGCGAGTTTGACGGGCGGGGCGTGCAGTTCCATGCCGCGGCCGGCGGCGCGGTCGGGTTGAGTGACGACGAGGGCGATTTCGTGGCAGCCGGCTAAGGCTTCAAGCGTGGGAACGGCGAATTCAGGCGTGCCGCAGAAGACTAGTCTCAGCACTTCGTGCCGTCCTGGACCGCTTCGCGGTGGTTTTGCGTGGCTGTGTTCAAGGGAGTGCTCTCCGTCGGTTGCCGCAACAGATCATCGAGCTAGAGGCCCGCGGCTAAAGCCCCCCTCAATTCATACGCCTTATTCATGGGGCTAGAACCCCATGCTAATCCGAAGGCCGATGGTCCGAGGCTTCTTCGGCGCGAAGGGCTACCACTCGCCGGCTTTCTGCATCTTGCGGATCTTGCGCAGGACGAACTCGCGCTTGAGGCGGCTGATGCGGTCGATGAAGAGGACGCCGTTGAGGTGATCGATCTCGTGCAGTATGGCGCGGGCGAGGAGTTCTTCGCCTTCGACTTCGAACCACTCGCCGTGCTCGTTCTGGGCCTTCACCTTCACCCATGCGGCACGATTCACCTTCTCGCGGATATCGGGCAGGCTAAGACAGCCTTCTTCTTCGGTTTGCTTGCCGCGGGTTTCGACGATCTCGGGGTTGATGAGCACGAGCTTGTCTTTGGGGTTCTTCTTAAAGCCGATATCGATGACGGTAAGACGCTGCGAGATGGCGATCTGTGGCGCGGCAAGGCCGATGCCCTGGGCAACGTACATACTTTCGAACATCTCCGCGACCAGGGTGCGGAGCGCCTTGTCGAAGACGGTGATGAGCGCGCCCGGCTTTGCGAGCACAGGGTCGGGATACTTGACCACCGCGTGAATCTTCAACGCTTCCTTCGTCGCCATTGTCTTTCCGACGCCTTCGCTTTCCGAACGATTTGATGCTTAGCCTAATATGCGCGGATCTGTTCGCAGTAGCCGGTGTAGTTTCGCTCGAGTTCGCGGAGTGAGTCGCCGCCGAACTTCTCGAGGACGAGGCGAGCGATGGTGAGCGCGACCATGGCCTCGGCAGCCACGCCGGCAGCGGGGACCACACAGACGTCGCTACGCTCGTAGGCGGCTTTGACGGGCTCGCGGGTGGCAAAGCTGACGGACGCGAGCGGGCGGCGGAGGGTGGAGATGGGCTTGAGATAGCCTCGCACGACGACATCCTCGCCGTTGGAGATGCCGCCTTCGATGCCTCCGGCGTTGTTCTGCTCGCGGGAGAATTTGGTAAAGTCGCCATCCTTGCCGTCACCCGCGCCTTCGTAGCCGATAGCGTCATGCACGGCAGAGCCGAGCGATTCGGCTGCGGTGACGCCGCGGCCAATCTCGACTGCTTTGACTGCTTGCAGGCTCATGACGGACTGGGCGAGCAGACCGTCCATACGCTCGTCCCAGTTGGCGTGGGTGCCGACGCCGGGGGGCAGGCCATGGACGATGACTTCGAAAACGCCGCCTACGGTGTCGCCGGTGCGCAGGGCGGTGTCGACCTCGGCCTTCATGCGCTGCTCGTCGTCGGCATCGACGCAACTCAGCAGGATGTCTTCCTGCGATTGCAACAAGGTGATTTCCTGCCAGGTTGCGACGCGCGAAAGTTGCGCGGCTCCGACACGGATTACGTGGCTGGCAACCTCGATGCCAAGCGAACGCAGCAGCATCTTGGCGATGGCACCGCAGGCTACGCGGGCTGCGCTCTCGCGGGCGCTGGCGCGCTCGAGGACGTAGCGCGCGTCGGGGAAGTCGAACTTGATGCTGCCGGCGAGATCGGCGTGGCCGGGGCGGGGACTCGCGACGGCTTTATGCTTGGCGGGATCGCCGGCTTCGACGGGGAGAATTTCCTCCCAGTTCTTCCAGTCGATGTTGGCGATGGTCATGGCGATGGGCGAGCCAATGGTCTTGCCGTGGCGCACGCCGCTGAGGATGTGGGCGGTGTCGCGCTCGATGCGCATGCGGCCGCCGCGGC
>CAZAXI010000392.1:0-2063 GCA_964489045.1 uncultured Granulicella sp.
AAACATGACGAAGCAGGTTTTTTTCGACCCTCAACGCAAGCGCTGGAAACGGTTACGGCGGATCTTCGATATCGTTGCGGTGATCGGTGTAGTCGTTGGGGTGCTGTTCATCATCGGCCTGGTGCGGATGACACCGCTGCCCGAATTGTTGCTGGCGACGCCGAGGCACGACCTGAGCGCAGTGCCGCAGCTCTACGCGACCGCGGCAAGGGGCGGCCAGAAGCCGCGTACCTCCCCGCATCGCAGGACCACCCTGAAACCGTCCGATGTGATTCTGAACTCGGGAGAAGGTCTGCGCGCCGCGTATTACGTTGAGGATGACCCGGCTAGCTACTCGTCGCTGAAGCAGCACATTCACCAGATCGATTTGCTGTTTCCCGAGTGGATTCACGTTGTGACGCCCGATGGCTCGCTCACTTCCTACTCACTGGACAATCGCCCGTTCGCGGTGGTCGATGAAGACGGGGTCCACGGCGTAGACCACGAGAACCGGGTCGCGCGTACCGTTGCGTCGGCGGCGGCCGACACCACGCCCCCGGAGATCTTCCCGCTGGTCAACAACCGCGATCCGGTCCGGAGCACGTTCCTGCCGTCAATTGGGGACTTCCTGACGAATCCTACTGCGCGCGCCCATTTTATCCAGCAGGTGGACCAGTTCCTGGCTGCGAACCCAAGCTATCGCGGAATCTCACTGGACTTCGAGGAGATACCCGGCGAGGCACAGCAGGGCTATATGGCTTTGCTGGCCGCGCTGTATGCGGACTTCCATCCGCGCAATCTAAAACTGTATGTGAATACGCCAGTGGGCGATGACGACTACGACCTGAAGTACATGGCGGACCATACCGACGGCCTTTTGCTGATGAACCTTGACCAGCATCAGAACGGAAGCGATCCGGGACCGATCGCATCGCAGGACTGGTTTGTCGACAACCTGAAGAATGTGCTGAAGGCGGTGCCCAAGGAAAAGGCGATCTGCGCGCTGGGCAGCTACGGGTACGACTGGAAGATGTCCCTGCCGCCGGTGGATCCGAAGCACCCTGGGAGGACGCCAAAGAATTTTGTGCCGAAGGTGCTGGAGGCGCATGAGATATCGACGCAGGATGCCTGGCAGGCGGCGGCCGACGCAGAGGCACAGGTCGAGCTCGATTCGGACTCGCTCAACGCCCACTTTGTCTACGATGACGACGATGAGCATGTTCGCCACCAGGTATGGTTTCTGGACGCGGTGACCGTGCTGAACCAGATGCGCGCGGCGCGAGCTCTGGGCATCGAGACGTTCGCGCTGTGGGAGCTGGGGCAGGAAGACAATTCGCTGTGGAACATATGGGACAGGCCGATTCATGCCGACCCGGTGAAGGACCTCGCGCAGGTTGAGCCTGGCTATGACGTCGATAGCGAGGGCGAAGGCGACATCCTGGACATTACCCGCAAACTGCAGATGGGCCGTCGTGTCGTGACCATGGACGACGACGACTCGATTCCCATAGGGTACCGCTCCGTCACCGCGGAAACGATGACCTCGTATCCACTCTCGTACACCGTGACCCAAACCGGCTATTACCCGGACAAGGTTGCCCTCAGCTTCGACGACGGTCCGGACCCGACGTGGACGCCGAAGATCCTCGACATCCTGAAGAGAAAACACGTGAGCGGGGCCTTCTTCATGATCGGCGAGGAGGCGCAGAACAACATCGGCTTGATGCAGCGGGTGTACCGCGAAGGGCACGAGATTGGCAATCACACCTTCACCCATCCGGACATCAGCGAAATCTCCAACGCCAGCGTGGACCTGGAATTGAATCTGACGGAGCGGTTATTCGCGGCGGAACTGGGGGTGCAGCCGCTCTACTTCCGGCCCCCCTACTCGATCGATCAAGAACCCGACACCAACGATCAGGCAGCTCCCGCGGACCGCATCCAGCACCTCGGCTATGTGATTGTCGGCAACAAGATCGACACCGACGACTGGGAAGAGCATCCCATCAAGAGCCCGCAGGAGATCGTTGACAGCGTCTTCCAGCAGATGGAAGACATGAAGACGCGCTCCTGGATGCGCGGCT
>CAZAXI010000393.1:0-2054 GCA_964489045.1 uncultured Granulicella sp.
TGTCGAACATGACTCAGACCACCGCGAGCGAAGGTTCTCCATCGGGCGGGGAATAGTCCAGGGCCAAAAGGCATTTACCGTTCTGTTGGAATGGACGCGTCCAGCCTCGCTGGGCGCGTCGCTTTGTCTGCTGCAAAGCGCGTCTTGTCTTGTAAAGCGCGTGCGGGGGTAAAGTAGGTGTATGGAAGTGGAGACTGCCTTAACCGAACCGGCGGGAGAGCTGCGAACGGCAGAGGCTGCCGCGGCGCCGCTGGCTGAAGCGGTTGCGATTATGGCGCGGTTGCGCGCGCCGGGTGGATGCCCCTGGGACCGCGAACAAACCTTCGATTCAATCAAGCGGCATACGCTGGAGGAGACCTACGAGGTGTTCGATGCCATCGAGCGCCGGGCCTGGCCGGAGCTGAAGGATGAGCTGGGCGATCTGCTGCTGCAGGTTCTGTTCTATGCGCAGATGGCGGCGGAGGCGGGCTACTTCGACATTGGCGATGTGGCGGCGGCCCTGAACGCGAAGCTGGTGCGCCGGCATCCGCACGTATTTCCGGTTGAAGGGAAGCTGGCCGACGCAGCCGACGCTAACGCGGTGCTGCGCAATTGGGAGCAGATCAAGCGGACCGAAAAGATGGAGGCTGAGGCTACGCGAGCGGGCGATTCGGACGCGGCCTCAGGGCTGGACGACATTCCGCGCACTATGCCGGCGACGCTGGAGGCAGGGAAGCTTGGGTCGCGCGCGGCCAAGGTGGGCTTCGACTGGCCGAGCGCGGAGGGAATCTTCGCGAAACTCCAGGAAGAGATTGTCGAATTGAAGGCGGAGCTGGCGGACTCGGACACAGCGAGGCAGGCGCGCGTGAGCGAGGAGCTTGGCGATCTATTATTTACCGCCGTCAACCTGGCGCGGCACTTGAAGGTGGATGCGGAATCGGCGCTGCGCCTGGCGAACACGAAGTTTCGCGCCCGCTTCCGCGCGATG
This sequence comes from uncultured Granulicella sp., assembly GCA_964489045.1. Taxonomy (GTDB): domain Bacteria; phylum Acidobacteriota; class Terriglobia; order Terriglobales; family Acidobacteriaceae; genus Edaphobacter. The sequence continues at coordinate 968 of CAZAXI010000393.1, forward strand.
GAAGCGATGGCGGGAGGGTACGACGCGCTGGCTGGGCTGACACCGGAGCAACTGGACGCGCTTTGGAATCGCGCCAAGCGCGGGGACGTGGCGGGAACGGAGAGATCGGCGGCAAGTGAGCCGGACTCCACCGCGCCGGACGGGTTGGGCGCATGAGCGATACCAAACAGAGTGCCCGGACAACTGCTGATCCGGCTGTCCCATCTCAGGTTCGAGTTGCGCGGGTAAAGGCGCAGGCGGACTTCGAGCGCTGCGTCGAGGTGCAACTCGCAGTCTGGGGATACAGCGATGGCGATCTGATTCCCAAGCGCGTCTTCATCGTGGCCGACCGGATCGGCGGCCAGGTGATCGGCGCCTTCGACCGCGACGTGATGGTCGGCTTCGCGATGGCGCTACCTGGCTATCGTGCGGGCAAGCCGTACCTGCACTCGCACATGCTGGCGGTGCTGCCGGAGTATCGCAACGCCGGGCTAGGGCGGCGGCTGAAGTTGGCCCAGCGCGAGGATGCGCTCAGCCGCGGCTTCGACCTGATGGAGTGGACATTTGACCCCTTGGAGATCAAGAACGCGCATCTGAACATTGTGCGGCTGGGCGCAATTGCGAGGCGTTATATGCCTGATTTTTATGGACCCTCGACCTCGTTGCTGCAAGGCGGCCTGCCCACCGACCGGCTGGTTGCGGAGTGGTGGCTGCGGTCGAAGCGGGTTCGGCGCACGCTCGGCGAACTGGGCGAAGGCAGTGCGGACGCGGAGATTGACTCCGCACAAATTCTGGTGCAAGTGCCAGTCCCAGCGGCGGTGAGAGAGTGGAAACGAAACCCGGACCAGCGTAAGCTGGCTGAGCAACTCCAGACTCGCAATCGGCTCGCACTCGAATCCGCGTTCTCCAGCGGGCTGGGAATTACCGGTTACGAACGCAGCCCGCAGGGCGATGGCTGCTTTTTGCTCGGACCGGTGAGCGGGCTGGAAGAATCGGAAACGCAGGCCAGGAAATAGCATCCTACAGACGAGCACGACAGGACGAGACTACTTATGCTGACGATCGATGCAGTCCATTTGCGCGAGATCAACATGCCGCTCGCGTTTCC
>CAZAXI010000394.1:0-2050 GCA_964489045.1 uncultured Granulicella sp.
GAAACTCGGAGAGGGTTTCGCCGCGCTCCTGCGCGTCCTGCGCGGCGTTGGCGAGCTCCTTCAGGTTCTCGATGCGCGAGAACGATTCGGGCGTGGCCTCTTCTTCGAGCGTGCGGATGTAGCCGGAACGGTCGTTGAGGAATTTGATGAGCTCGGGCAGCGTGGCCGCGTCACCGGGTTTGCGGAAGCCCCCGGCGCCGGCATCGCGCTCATCAGCCATCAGGATTTCGGCGGCCCGCTCCGGCGTGATATTTGCGCCACGCTTGAGCACGACCGGCGCGAACGGGTTGAACTCGGCAAGATTGGCCGGAGGCGGGCCACTTTCGAGAGACCCCATCGGTGATCTTGGGGTCAAGGTTGCAAGAATGAACGGTGCGGCAACTTGTCTCGGCTGGACGTCGGTCGCTTCCGACTTGCTTTGCTGTACGCCTCTAATTGAGTCCGCAAGCGAATAGAGAGACGGGCGCGATTGGGGGATTTCCTTAGTTCCTTCTTGCGAAAGCCACGTCCGCAGAGAATCCTTCGCCTCGCTGTGGAATTGGAAGATGCGTGGTCGAATGTTCTTGAATCTTTCGATGCATGTACTGCCAGCGCGCTCGTATTCGCTACCCTTGCGAAGAAGGAATAGTTGCTTCCGCTCGATCTGCCTATTGCACAGGTCACAGTCCCAGCCCGAGAAATCGATGTTGTGGGGAATCTGCTCCCCCTTCAGAACGCCAAAATCAGTGGAATCAAGATGCGTACCTTTCATCGCCACAATGCTCCAGCCGCCGGTTTCCTGGGGATCGAACATAATCCGGACGCGAAACCAACCCTTGGTGATTGTCGTGACGTTTAGTTCAGGAGCCGACGTTCCGAGTTTGCGAGCCTGTTCCTCCAATCGCGCGACCTTATCTCTAAGGCGGTCAAGTTGCGCATCCGAAAGGTACCAATCGTCGCTGTCGGCGTGGTCCAAACGGTCATAGGCGTCGTAGTGTACGGTTCCTGCGGCGTTCTCCGGCGCGATGGTGGAGATCTCCTCGCTGGGGCCGAAGTCGAAGCCGAAGTTGAAGCTAGTGTCGAAGGAGGTGTCCGGTTCGGCGGCGGCAACATCATCTTCGTCGGACTCGACCGCGATTTCGACGGGATTAAGCTCTGCGGCGTCCACGCTCGCAGCAGCTTCGATTCCATTTTGCTCCGCCGCGTCCCCTTCGGGAGCGAGGTCGGCGGTCAGTTTGTCCGCGAAGTTGGGGCCGAGCATGGCGCGCGCGTCCTCGATAAGCCGGCGAAACTTCGCGAGCGCCTGCAGCGCACGTGCGGGCAGAAGCTGCTCCTTGGTGGCGCGGGCGACCGCGTCCCACGTGCTGAGGCCGGCGGTCAGGGCAATGCGTTCCAGCGTTTCCATGGTTGTCTTGCCGATGCCGCGCGCGGGCGAGTTGACCACTCGCGCGAATGCGATCGAATCGTGCGGGTTGAGCACCAGCTTCATGTAGCTGAGGATGTCCTTGACCTCGGCGCGCTCGTAGAACGAGAAGCCGCCGACCATGTGGTACTGGATCTGATAGCGGCGCAGCGCCTCTTCCACCAGCCGGGACTGCGAGTTGGTGCGATAGAGCACGGCACAGCGCGGGGGGACGTCGGGATCGCTTTGCCCGGCCTCGCGCAGATACTGCTGGATGCGGTCGGCGATGAAGAGCGCTTCGTTCTCGCCGTCGGGGGCCTCGTAGTAGCCGATCAGCGAGCCGCCCTCGCGCGTGGTGAAGAGCGTCTTGCCCTTGCGCTGGATGTTGTTGGCGACCACGGCCGATGCGCCTTCCAGGATGATCTGCGTGGAGCGGTAGTTCTGCTCCAGGCGGATGGTGCGCACCTCGGGGAAGTCCTTCTCGAACTCGAGGATGTTGCGGATGTCGGCGCCGCGCCAACTGTAGATGGACTGGTCCTCGTCGCCGACCACGCAGACGTTATGGGCCGGCCCGGCGAGAAGTTTCATCAGCTCGTACTGCGGGCGGTTGGTGTCCTGGTACTCGTCGATCAGCAGGTATTTGTAACGCCGGTTGTAGCGTTCGCGGAC
>CAZAXI010000395.1:0-2011 GCA_964489045.1 uncultured Granulicella sp.
GCTGCTGCATCTGAAGAGATGGATCTCAGCGGAAGAGAATACACGGTTTTCGGAAGTCTCGCCCTGCTCGCCGGTCCAATTCGCTTATCCTGGGCGCTCGTTGTTATCCTCGCCATCGATGTTCTCCACCGGCATTTGGCGCTTATTGGTGCCAAATGACCCGGTACAGGATCTGCGACACAGAATTCGCTTCCAATGACTTGCTGTTTCAAGCCGCTTTGGAGGCCGCGTATAAGAGCCACGTTCGCCCACTATGCCTATGCTGCGAGCCGGGGCTCCCGATGTATATCGCGCACCTCGAAAAAGCCTACGTGATCAAACGGATGCCGGATAGCGGTGCCAGTCACGGGCCTGGCTGCGAATCCTACGAAGCGCCTCCGGGATTGTCCGGACGTGGCGAGGTTGACGGGCAAGCCATTGAGCACGATGCCGAGGGAACCGTCAATCTCAAGTTTGCTTTCTCCCTTCGCCACAATAGTCCTGCCGAGATGGACAATGAGGCCATTGGAAAAGTGACTGCAAGTTCCTCTGGGACGCGGCTCACGTTGCGTGCGCTCCTTCACTACTTATGGGAAGAGGCCAAACTTTCTCATTGGCAACCTGGGGTAAATGATCAGCGGACATGGTTGTCGGTGCGACAGTCGCTTCTGGATGCGGCGGTGTCGAAGGAGACCAAAAGTTCACCCCTCGCGGACATTCTCTATATCCCTGAAATGTACGACGAGGACAGTAAGCACGACATCATGAATCGTCGGACCCAATCGCTAGCCCCAATTATGGGGCCTGGCAAGAGCGGCAAGAAGCTGATGTTGCTGGTGGGAGAGGTGGACTCAATCGGTGAGGCCACCTTTGGATATGCCCTCAAAGTAAAGAACCTTCCCGATTTTCCATTAGTAATGACATCCGACCTCCACAAGAGCTTTGAAAAGGTGTTCAAGAGCACTGTTACTTTGGGTGGGTACGTCCCTAACGCTCATTCTATTGTTATCGCTACGTTTGTGATTGATCTCAGTGGTATCCCGGCGGTTCAGGAGATGTGCATCATGCTGACAAGTCCTGAATGGATTCCCATTGAGAACAGCTTCGACGGTCAACTGGTCGAAATGCTTGTAGAGCAGAAGCGATCCTTTCAGAAGCAGTTGCGGTACAACCTCCCCACCGAGAAGCCGATTGCTTCGGTCGTTTTGACCGATTCATACAATGCACCGCTGGCCATGTACATCGACGTCAAGGATCTTGTAAGCAAATGGGCTACCACTGTGGCGCTAAATGAGTTGATTGCTTCCAGTGCTGTCAACACGTGGATATGGGTACCAAGCACCGGGACGCAGCCGACCCTTCCTCTAAAGAGCTCCGCTGCGCCAGCAACTGCGCAACCTGGCGACAAAACGCCGCCAGCACCGCCCGCAGCAGCACCAGCGGCACCGCCGGCCGCTGTCACTTTAGCGGCGCGTCCGCCGGAAGGAATCGTCCCGCGAGCTTTTCAGCCGAAAAGGCGTGGGAATGTAACTCCCATCAAAGAGTGCGCGGCGATGCCGCTGCCGATCAAATCTCCTCTGGCTCCGGTCACCCCTATCAGCGACCAGCCTCGGAACCTCATCCCGTTCAAAGAAGGTTGGGATCCCGGACAATAAGTGCCTTCTCTGGATACGCCGGTGCCGCTAGTAGTTGGCCGCGCCGGTTTCCCTGAGACGTGTCTGGACGCGGAATCCATGCCCACTACCCTTAACACGAAGAGTTGGCCACACAATGATTCGATACGACGCAACAGTACCATTGGTCGAGCACTTCGGGATGTACCAGATTCCGGAGACAATGGCCGACGCAGTCGAGCAGTTCAGAATCGATGCGCTCCGTAGTGCAATGGAGAAGTTGCACGTAGGACCGGAAATCTTTGAACTCCTGGTCACTGAAGACGATTCTGTCACGGACGACTTTGGAACTCTCTGCGACCCAATTGGGTACTTCGCGGATTCATTGTTGAAGCACGTCAAACCGGGGACGTCTGTTT
>CAZAXI010000396.1:0-1997 GCA_964489045.1 uncultured Granulicella sp.
GCACCACGAATGCGGCCTCCATCTCGCCCTTGGCCTCCTGCAGCGCCTTCAGGCAATCGCCCATCGGCGCGCCCGACTTCTCGCGCAGTTCCTTTACCTGCTTGGCGTCAATCTTCACAGCGGTCTCCGTAGTCATTGGTCTGTTCCTTCTCCTGATGCAAAGCCGTTAGCTGTTAGCTTGTGGCTTTTAGCTAAAGGCTAACGGCTGAAAGCTAAAAGCTGCGTTTACGCAGAAAGAGCGTGGAGCGGATCGTGCCGGCCTCCACGCTCTCGTATTGAGAAATATGGAGTCTTACGCGCCGGTCGCGTGGGCCGGCTCGGGCTCGACTTCTTCCTCCGTGGCAGCCACCGGGGCCTTGCGGATATTGCCGCCCAGCACCGCCGCCAGGTCGACATTGTCGTCGTCCGCTGCCTCGTCGGCCGATACCGCCGCGATGCCCGCGGACTCGTGAACCGTGTCGACGCCCTCTTCGCCCTCTTCGCCAACGTACTCCGGCGCAACTTCGGCCGGCGTCACATCCGCGACCTCGGTCGCGAATGCCTTCTCCGTGACCATCTGCACGCCTTCTGCAGCCGAGTCCGCAATCTTGGTCGTGAATAGGCGGATCGCGCGCAGCGCGTCGTCATTGCCGGGAACCACGTAGTCCACCATGGTGGGATCGCAGTTCGTGTCCACCACCGCAACCACCGGGATGCCCAGCTTGCGCGCCTCGGCGACCGCAATGGCCTCGTTGTTCGAGTCCACCACAAAAATCGCGTCCGGCAGACGCTTCATGCTCTTGATGCCGGAGAGGTTGGTCGAGAGATGCTTGCGCTCCCGCTCCAGCTTGATCACTTCCTTCTTGGTCAGCAGGTCATAACGCCCGTCGGTGGACATGTCGTCGAGCTCCTGCAGCCGCTTCACCGACTTCTGCACCGTTACCCAATTGGTCAGCAGCCCGCCCAGCCAGCGGCTGTTGATATAGGGCATGCCACAGCGGTTCGCCTCTTCGGCAATCGCGTCCTGCGCCTGGCGCTTGGTCCCGACAAACAGCACCAGCTTGCCCTGCGAGGTCAACTCGGTCACGAACTTCGACGCCTCTTTGAACATCTTCAGCGTCTTCTGCAGGTCGATTATGTAAATGCCGTTGCGTTCCCCGAAGATATATTCCTTCATCTTCGGATTCCAGCGTTTCGTCTGATGTCCGAAGTGGACGCCAGCTTCGAGCAGTTCCTTCATGGTTATGTTTGCCATTCATTCTCCTTGGTTAAGGCAGCCAGGTGTCGGTCTGAAGTTCAGCCGCGGCGCTGGTGCCCGGATTAATCCCTCGTAAGGGAGATTTGACTCCTTGCCCCGAATCGTCTCCGGTCCGGGGTTGATGCTCGTTTTCAACTGACAACCTGCAACCGACAACTAGCGCTTCGAGAACTGGAACCGTGCGCGCGCGCCCTTCTGTCCGTACTTCTTGCGTTCCTTGCCACGCGAATCCCGCGTGACCAATCCCTCGGCCTTCAGCGCCTTCCTCAGCTCCGGGTTGAACTCCATCAGCGCGCGCGCAATGCCCAGCTTGACCGCGTCGGCCTGGCCCATTACGCCGCCGCCGCGCACCGTGGTGACCACGTCAAAGGTCTCACCGATATCCGCGATGCCCAGCGAGCGCTTGGCCGCCGCACGCTGCTGCGCGGTCACAAAGTACTCCTCGAACTTCTTCTTGTTCACCGAAAACTCGCCGCTGCCCGGACGCAGAAACACACGCGCAATCGACGACTTGCGCCGCCCGGTTCCGTAATACTGCACCAATTCCGCCATATCGCTCCCTGAATCCTTCTAGCTGATCGCCGATAGCCGATCGCTGATAGCTGAAATCAAAATCTTAAGCACCTGGCTCTTCCCTCGAACCCGGTACCTCGAACCTGCCTTTACGCCTTGCCTTCGAGCGCCACCGGCTGCTGCGCCAGGTGCGGATGATGCGGTCCCTTGTAGACCTTCAGCTTGGTCGCCATCTGCCGGCCCATCT
>CAZAXI010000397.1:0-1989 GCA_964489045.1 uncultured Granulicella sp.
GTTTTGGTTCTCACCCATTGGGTTCATACCTCAGGGGCGTCTTCACCACGTTCGCACCCTCATAAACATTGACGATTATCACGCTCCGAGGTTTCAGAATTATGAACCAAAAAGGAAATGCGGGATTAGATCGCTCGTCATCGTTCATCTCTCAAATTGCAGATTTCGTTTCAACCACTGCACCATCTCCATGTTTTCATTTTGGCTGCGAGTTATCAAGCACTTTGATCCGGCAATGCCAAGTTCGCTTGCGCGAAGCAATCAAGGCCAATAGCTGCCCGTGGCCCGACAGACATTGGTTTGAACCCGGAAGCGGGTCCAGCTTTTGTCGTCTACGGAGATTCGGTTCACATTGTAAGGGGAGGTTCTTCCTGGCAAGTTTGTGCCGCCGTAGAGAGAGAAGGCAGCGCGGTATCCCGCGTCTAGCGCCACATTCTGTGTCTCTTTGGTAAAGCCAGTCCTGGCACCGACCGGATAGGCAAGTACATCGGCTTCGACGCCAAGTTTTTCCTTCAAGATTGATCGGGACTGCGCCAACTCCTGGAGTTGCTGGTCTGGCTCCAGTCGACTGAGCACATGGTGTGAATGAGTGTGTGACCCGATCGCCATCCCCAAGGTCAACGTCGACGAGATCGAAGAGTTGGTCGCCGGCAAGGGCTACCACAGCCGTGCGGCGGTCTAGCGGATGAAGAGTTACGACGTCCGCAGTCATATTTCCGAGAAGCAACAGAAGGGGCGGCGCAACTGGCAGGGCAAGGCCGGGCAACAGCAGGCGGTTTACCAGAATCGGCGGCGGGTGCGAGGCAGCTACGGCAAGAGCGTACTCAGACGGCGCGGCGAATTGGTCGAGCGTAGCTTCGCCCACTTCTACGAAACCGGCGGCATGCGGCGCTGCCACCTGCGCGGACGTGAGAACATCCTGAAGCGGCAGCTGGTCCACGTCGGAGTCTTCAACCTGAGCCTGATCCTGCGCAAGCTCCTGGGCGCGGGAACACCACGAGAGCTAAAAAATCGAGCCGTAAGTTTCATTTTGCGTCTGCTTTTGGGGATTGCACGCCAGTTTTCGCACAAGACCAGGGTTGAATTGCGATAGGCTGTCGTCAGTGCTGTACCGGGAGCCCGCTCGCCCCATCAAGCGACACCCACCGCCATACCGAAATCCGGCCCATTGCACCACGGGCTGTTAGGGGGTCTCTGTGCAAGTTCACCGTCCACAGCCTGAGACGCCAACGTCTGCTGTCGCATCGCACTCCACCTCCGACTACATCATCAATCAGACTGCGGATGCAGAGCTTGTGCAGAGTTTCCTTAGATATCAGAAAGTGTCGCGGACTGTCAGCCGGAATCCAGCGCCATTCGGGCTGGAGTCACAGGTATACTAGAGTTACGATGGCAGCATTGGAACTGCAATGAAGAGATTCCTATTCATCCTCACGCTTTTGCTTACGCTGCCAACATTAGGTCAGCGCCTTTTTGTCTATCCCTCGACAGTCAAGGCCCCGAAAGGTAGTTACGAGACCGTGACTGCCGTTGTAAATGGTGTGAATAACAAGACCGTCACATGGTCGATTACCAGCGGATCGGGGGGAACTCTGGTAGGGACAAATCCATGCGTGGTGAACGAACCATGCACCATCGCGCTCTACTCGACTACGGCGACAACTTACACCCTCAAGGCCACGTCGAACGCCAACAGTTCCGTGACTGGTACATCGACCATCACCATGACCGCTTCTCCAACTCCAGTCACGTCGCACCCCCGGCTACTCATCACCGCCGCGATGCTGACCGGCTTGCAGGCGAAGGCTGTCAACACCAACCCGATGTACGAATCCCTGCTCAACCAAGGCATCGCAGACTACAACAACGACAACGCCAAGTGGGGAACTGCTGGCGGGGGTGGCGGATGGTCGTGCCAGAGCGGAACCGGGCTTCCGAAGCCGGGAACTTCGCCGACTATCGGGATTTATGGTCAGACCTATCTTGCCC
>CAZAXI010000398.1:0-1965 GCA_964489045.1 uncultured Granulicella sp.
GCGCTCTCGCAATGCCGCCACTGGCTGGCCGCGCGACCGTGGCTGGAGGTGGTGAATTTCTACGACACTGCCGGCAGCGTGAAGCACCTGATGGCCGAAGAGCTGGACGACACGGCCGGCATCGCTCCGGAGTTGGCGGCGCGCCAGTACGGCGCTGAGGTGCTGGTGGCTGGGATCGAGGACCACGCGGAGAACTTCACGCGATTTCACCTGCTGCTGCGGGAGCCGGCGGTGCGGCCGGGCGCGAGGCTGCCGGTGACGGGCGCGAATAAGTCGAGCTTGGCGTTCAGCGTGGAGCACCGTCCGGGATCGCTGGTACGGGCGCTGGAGGAGTTTGCGCGGGCAGGGGTGAACCTGACCAAGATCGAGTCGCGGCCGGTGCCGGGACAGCCCTGGGAGTACGTGTTCTTCGTCGATTTGCGGTTCGATTCGGCGGCTCAGATCGATGGCGCCCTGGGACAACTTGCCCGCCACTGCCACATGGTGAAGGAGTTGGGGCGGTACGCGGCGGCCTAGAGGGTCATCCTGCGAGAGGCAGGGGATCAGGCGGCAGGGGTGGGGCCGGCGGGGCCGGCGTGAAGGCCTCGCGATGGCGGTGGAGCAGCCAGAGGATGAAGGCGCAGAAGGCTAGCCCGATGACGGCGCAAACTCCGATGAAGACAGGAGACGCGGCGAGGTTCGGCGGCGGTTGCTGGCCGGCATACATCCGCGCGTTGAATGCGTCCATGTAAGTGTGGTACTGACTGCGGCCCCACGGCGTGACTAGTACGAGCGCGTTGAACACGCCGATGCCGAACCAGGCGAAGACGGCAAGGCGGGCCCAGTTCCACAGGCGATAGAGGCCATAGCCGAGGACGAAGGTCAGGACGCCAAAGGCCGCGTACAGGAGGCGACCGGCGATACCGTAAAAGATGAAGCCGAAGAAGAATCCCGGTATGGGGAAAAAGAGGTAGAACAAGCAGAACGGGGCGGACACGAGATAGAACCAGCTAATGATGGTGATGGCAGTGGGGCGTGGCCTTCCGGTGCTGGTGTTGGGAGGAGCGAGGTTGACGGGGGCGTTCTGGAGGAAGAGCGTGCGTGTCTTCGCGAGGTTGTAGTAAACGAGCAGGGCGATGCCGATGACGGTGAAGAGGCCGTAGATCGCACCGACGAAGAGAAAGGTCCCACGCATGATTGCGGGGTTGGGAGCAGGCGTCTGGGTTGGGACGCTGGAGATCAGGAGGGGCATGGCAAACGTCGTCACGGTTGAGATCGCGCCGAAGAACGTGATCAGGCCGGCGATGACCAGGATCGAGTAGCGGGCCCAGGAGCGCAGGCGAACGAGGCCGATCAGGGTAACGATGGACCAGACTGCGAAGGCTGCGAAGAGGAGCGACAAGGCGAACATCATGGCCGGCAGGAACGAGGGCGAAAACGGGGATGGCGGAGGGGTGGGGAGACTCTTGCTGAGGTAAAGGACGCCGCCGGCGACCATCGTGACGGTGAAGACAAGCTGGAGAGCTGCGAGCAGGCCGAGAAAGATCGCGGAGAGGATGACGGGAACGGGGCGGTTCATAATGGCGACCAGTATACGCGGGGACCGGATGGGCGCTGATTTATATTTCGGATTGAATATAAAGGGCTTCCAGGCCGATTACCGGATAAGCGGGCGTGGGCATCCAACAACTGTTAGGAGTAATCACGGCGGGGGCGGTATGAGGCGGCGGGGTGCGACTTTAGGGACACTTAATGCATCCAATGAAGGAAATCTGATATAAGGGCACTCAAGGATAATCATGGCCAACGACTTTGTAAGTGTAATCAAGCCAAAAGCAGTTAAAACCTCCGACGACCCGGAAGCTCCGAGTGTTGACCGGGCAATCCCTGTGCTGCCGGTGCGGGACACGGTGTTGTTTCCTCATGCGGTTCTGCCGCTGACGGTGGGGCGGGAGAGCTCGATCCAGCTGATCCAGTCGCTGGGCG
>CAZAXI010000399.1:0-1949 GCA_964489045.1 uncultured Granulicella sp.
GGCGCGGGCTTCCCCACCGGCATGAAGTGGTCGTTCGTGCCCAAGACCTCGCCCAGGCCGAAGTACGTTCTCGTCAATGGCGACGAGTCCGAACCCGGCACCTGCAAGGACCACGTTCTCTTCCGCGAAGATCCGCATGCGGTGATCGAAGGCGCGATGATTGCCGGCCTCGCGGTGGGCGCGAAGATGGGCTTCATCTACCTGCGCGGCGAGTATCGCTACCTGCTTAACATTATGGAGAAGGCCGTCGCCGACGCCTATGCCAAGGGCTTCCTGGGCAAGAACATCTTCGGCTCCGGTCTCGACTTCGACGTCGTCACCCAGACCGGCGCGGGCGCCTACGAGGTCGGCGAAGAGTCGGCGCTGATGGAGTCGCTCGAAGGCAAACGCGGCATCCCGCGCATCCGCCCGCCCTTCCCTGCTGTCGTTGGTCTGTATGGTGGGCCCACAATTATCAACAACGCCGAGACCATCGCCAACGCGCCCCACATTCTGCTGATGGGCGGCGAGGCCTATGCCGCGCTCGGCACCGAGCGCAACGGCGGAACGCGGTTATTCGGAATATCAGGCCACGTCGAACGCCCCGGCGTCTACGAGCTGTCCATGGGCTACCCGCTGCGCAAGGCCATCTACGAGGTCGCCGGCGGCATCAAGGGTGGCAAGCAGCTCAAAGCCGTAGTTCCGGGCGGTGCGTCCTGCCCCGTGCTGCGCGCCGATGAGATTGATGTGGGCCTCGACTTCGACCAGATGGCGAAGGCCGGCACCATGCTCGGCTCCGGCGGCATCGTCGTGCTCGACGAGACCGTCTCCATCGTGGAATTCGCCTTGCGCACCATCAAGTTCTACCAGCACGAGAGTTGCGGCTGGTGCATCCCCTGTCGCGAAGGCACCGACTGGATCAAGAAAACGCTGACCCGCGTGTACGAGGGCGGCGGCCAGAGGAAGGACATCGACAACGTCCAGTACCTCGCAGAAAACATGATGGGCCGGACGTTCTGCCCATTAGGTGACGCAGCAGCAATGCCCACGCTCGGCTTCGTCAAGAAGTTTCGCAAGGAGTTTGAAGACTATATCGACGGCAAGAAAGCAGGCACGCCGGTGATGACGACGGAGCATGACCTGGTAGGAGCAGGACACTGAGCAGCCGTGGGTTACTCGTCGCGGTCTGGCTCATGGTCGCATTTGCGGTAATTGTCCTCGGCGTTCTGATCAACACGAGGATGGTGCATCACCGAAGCGCAGATCAGAAGATTTTGATTCAGAAGTCGCACCAGAATTGAGCAGAGCGGGACAAGGATTTTGAATGGCTGACGTAACCATTACCGTAGACGGCAAGAAGATCACCGCACCGGCGGGCTCGTTACTGATTGAGGTCTGCAAGGGCGCGGGCATCGAGATTCCAGCCTTCTGCTACTACCCCGGCCTCTCGCTGCAGGCTGCCTGCCGCATGTGCGTCGTCCGCCAGGAGAAAGTCCCCAAGCTGCAAACCGCCTGCACCACTCAGATTTCCGAGGGTCAGGTCTTCTTCACGGACACACCCGAAGTCATCCAGGCGCGCAAGGCCACGCTGCAAATGCTGCTAGGCAACCATCCGCTCGACTGCCCGGTCTGCGATGCCGGCGGCGAGTGCGAGTTGCAGGACATGACCTTCAAGTACGGCGCGGCGGATAGCTTCTACGCCGAACCCAAGACCCATCGCGAAGAGCAGAAGTGGTCGCCTGTCGTCTACTTCGATCGCCCGCGCTGCATTCTCTGCTATCGCTGCGTACGTATGTGCGGCGAGGGCATGGACGTCTTCGCGCTGGGCGTGGAGAACCGCGGCGCCTCCTCCATCATCGCGCCCAATGTGCCCGCCCATCTCTCGCCGGACTCGCTCGCCCACGTGGACTGCGAGCAGTGCGGCATGTGCATCGACGCCTGCCCGGTGGGCGCGCTCACCAGCGGGACGT
>CAZAXI010000400.1:0-1940 GCA_964489045.1 uncultured Granulicella sp.
GCCGCGCCTTCTTCACCCACATGTCCCACGACCTCGACCACGAAGCCACCAACGCTACTCTCCCACCCCACATCCGCCTCGCCTACGACACCCTCCAACTCGACTTCAACATCGCCCCCGAACCCACCTCCGAAGCGGGTGCCCCATGATCACCCGGTTTCGCCCTCACCGATTGAGTCGTCATTCTGGCGCAGCCAGAATCCCTGTATTTGCTCTTGCCTTTGCTCGTCATTCTGGCGCAGCCAGAATCTCTGTATTCTGTCTGGCGACTATCGCCTCTCGGCTTCTAGGTACGCCAAGCCTTCAGGCTTGGCCCTCTCAGGCGCAGAGGAAGCCGGGCTTTAGCCCCTGGGGCTTGCACTTAACTCCGAGGCCCATGACTCTGGCGAGTGCGCTCACGCTCGCCGTCCCGATGGGCGTTAGCGCCAAGGCTCCGAAGACCCGATGAATATCTATCACTCCATCGCCGACGTCCCCACCCCGCACACCCCCGTGGTCGCCACCATCGGCAACTTCGACGGCGTGCATCTCGGCCACCAGGGCGTCATTGCCGAGGTCATCGAGCGCGCCCGCTTTCTCGGCGGCCGTTCCCTCGCCATCACCTTTAATCCTCACCCCGCCCGCGTCCTCCGCCCCGACACCCCGTTTCCCCTCCTCACCCCGCTCCATCGCCGCCTCGAACTCCTCGCCGACACCGGCATCGACGCCACCCTCGTCCTGCCCTTCACCGACGAGCTTCGCCACCTGCATCCCCGCGACTTCGTCACCAGCATCCTGGTCAACGCCCTCCACGTCACCGAGATCCACGAGGGCGAAAACTTCCGCTTCGGCTACCACGCCGAGGCCGGCATGACCGGCCCCACCGGTCTTGCCTCTCTCGGACAAGCCCTCGGCTTCGGCGTCACCATCTACGCTCCCCGCATGGTCCGCGGCGCTCCCGTCTCCTCCAGCCGCATTCGCAAGCTCCTCACCGGCGCAGGAGACGTCAGCCACGCCCGCGCCCTCCTCGGCCGGCCCTTTAGCATCGAAAGCACTCCCGCCCCCGGCCGCGGCTACGGCAAAACCTACGCCGTCCCCACCATCAACTTCGCGCCCTATCCCGAGCTCCTCCCCGCCTACGGCGTCTACATCACCACCCTCACCATCGGGGGGTACCCCGAGGCTGGTAGCCCCATGCTTCAGCATGGGGTCTCCTCAGGTCTCCCAGGTCCAGAAGAAGGGTACCCCGAGGCTGGTAGCCCCATGCTTCAGCATGGGGTCTCCTCGGGTCTCTCAGGCACAGGAGGGTACCCCGAGGATTTATCCTCGGGTCTCTCAGGCCCAGGGAAAATGAAGGGGCTTCAGCCCCTGGGGCAGACCTTCCCCTCCGTCACCAACATCGGCAACCGCCCCACCTTCGGCACCGACTCCTTCGCCGTCGAGTCCCACCTGCTCGACTTCCACCCCCTTGAAGGCGATCAGGCCCTCAACGAGCAGACGCCCCTCCGCCTCACCTTCCTCCGCCGCCTCCGCGCCGAGCGCCCTTTCCCCACCACCCAGGCCCTCCGCGACCAGATCGCCCGCGACGTCACCCACGCCCGCCGCTACTTCTCGCTCTGCCGCCTCCTCGCCCCCACCCCGCCAACCCCAAACGCCGGATAACCACCACCCGGCGCCCCATAAGAGGCGTCATCTCGACCGGAGCGGCGGACAGTCCCACCGTCCGTCGCGGAAAGCCGCCTCTCAAGGCGGCTTTTCCATGTTCCAGCAACCGGGGAAACGCTCCCCGCTCCGCCAACCCCCAAAAACACTGTCAAGCCCCCTACCCTCTGGAAAACCCGTCCAATCCCCCGCCAATCCAACAACATCCGCCCCCACAAATCGATAGCAGATGAGTTATGGTCAGCCTGCTATACTGGTAATAGTAAGTAAATAAACAAACAGCAGGCCCGGCGAACTCC
>CAZAXI010000401.1:0-1911 GCA_964489045.1 uncultured Granulicella sp.
GCCGCTACACCCGCTCCCTCGAATTCCTCCGCCGCGCCAAGGAACTCTCGCCCGCTCAGATCACCAAGACCGGCATCATCGTCGGCATGGGCGAGGAGATGCACGAGTTGCTCCAGGTCTTTCGCGACCTCGCCGGCCGCAAAGTCGACATCCTCACCATCGGCCAGTACCTGCGTCCATCCCGCGACCACCTCGTCATGCAGCGCTTCTACACCCCCGACGAGTTCGCCTTCCTCAAGCACGAAGCGCTCGCCATGGGCTTCCGCCACGTCGAGTCCGGCCCGCTGGTCCGCTCCAGCTACCACGCCCGCGAGCAGGCCCAGTCCACCGGCCTCGCATAGAGAACGGCACGCACCTCCGATTCCGATGACCGCTGCCGACGCAATTCGCAACAACGTCTTGACAATCTTCTGCCGGGGTTCAGTTACACTCTTCGCACGCGAGGAATCGACATGAGCGGCAGCCAGTTCGGCGATCGGGTACGGAGGTTCTTGATGATGCGGTCCGGCGCGGCGTGCGCGCTTGCGCTGGCCCTGCTGTTTGCAACCGCGGGTCCCGCGCCCGCACAGGGCGACAATCCCCTGCATACCGCTAGCCGCGTCGAGCTCGACGTCGTCAAGGTCGTGGTCGCGCAGGAGAAGGCCTGGAACGCCGGCGATCTGGAGGGTTACGTCAAGGCCTACAAGGACTCACCCGACACCATCTTCATCGGCAAGGATGTTTCCAAGGGCTACGCGCAGATCCTGGAAGACTACAAGCGCAACTACTACAATCGCGCCTCCATGGGGACGCTCACGTTCTCTGAGCTGGAGGTGCATTCCTTGAGCGATACCTTCGCCGTCTGCATCGGCAAGTACCACGTGGAACGCGCCAAGAAGGACGGCGGCGCTTCCGACGGCCAATTCTCCGACGTCCTCGAAAAAACCGATCAGGGCTGGAAGATCGTCCTCGACCACACCACGTAGCACTAAGGCTCTTTGGACTGTCCTGATGCGATAGACTGTAGCTTAGAGGCTAACCATGATCCTTCATGTGACCTTGGAACCTGCGGAAGACGGATGGATCGTCGCGGAATGCCCCGCGCTACCCGGATGCGTGTCTCAGGGCAGGGACGAAGAAGAGGCGATGGCCAATATAAAAGAGGCCATCACGGCATGGATGCTCACCGAGGATCAGCAAGCAGTCGAGTCGCTGCCGCCGGACACGAACTCGGTAATGGTCTTGGTCTAACGCTACCAACATGCTAGTTAGCATGCAGGAACACTCAACCGAGACGTTGCGGTCTGCCAATTCTACGCGGAGAATGACGGCATGGGGACACTCGCAAACATTTCGGGAAAGGAAGCCGTCAAGGCTTTCCAACAAAATGGCTGGGTCCAACGGATGCAGGGTTGGCAGCCATTTGACAATGACCAAGCCGGGACACCGGGCGAAACTCTCCATCCCGCAACACAAAGCTTTCGGTCGGCACGCTTCGCTCGTTGATCCGCGCTGCCGGCCTGACGGTCGATGAATTCCTCGACCTCCTCTAGCCGCAAGTCTACCCGCTCACACCGTCAGAATTTCTTTCTCCTTCGCCTTGAACAGCTCATCCACTCGCCGGATCTCCGCGTCGGTCAACTGCTGAATCTCTTCGTTCGCCCTCTTCTCGTCGTCGGCCGAGATCAGCTTGTCCTTGGCCGCCTTCTTTACCTGCTCGTTGCCATCGCGGCGGATGTTCCGGATCGCCGTCTTGTGGTCCTCCAGCACCGCCGAAAGGTGCTTCACCGTCTCTCTGCGCCGCTCCTCGGTCATCGGCGGCACCGGCACTCGGATCACCTTGCCGTCATGCATCGGATTGAATCCCAGGTTGCTGATGCGAATGGCCTTCTCGATCGGCGCCACCATCGTCATCTCCCACGGCGACACCAG
>CAZAXI010000402.1:0-1909 GCA_964489045.1 uncultured Granulicella sp.
GTATGAACCCAATGGGTGAGAACCAAAACCGGCCTTTCCACTTCTCCTTCAACTCTTCCCTGAAGGTTGATTTCCAGGGATCACGAGTCACGTCCGACGCTGGCTCTTGTAAAACCCTCAGGAGCGGTAAAATTCAAGCGAATCGGTGCCGAAAAAGGAGATTCCAGTTCATACCGAGGCGCGGTTCGGTATAGTGGCGGAGCGAGGTGATGCGATGCGCGTGACGATCAGTGCGGTGAAGGTGTGTGGGCTGGTAATGGGGATGGCGTTGACGGCAGTGGGTGTGGCACAGCAGGCTGCGACTCCGGCGGCGCCTGCTCCAGTTAGGATGCGGGCGGAGGTGCCGTTGTGGGCGGGTGGTGCTCCGGGGTCGGAGGGCAAGACTGCGCCTGAAGTGGTTACGCTGCAAAACGCCGATGGCGAGCATGCGGTAACGATGATCAACAATCCTTCGCTTACGCCGTATCTGGTGAGGGGCGCGGGCGGAGCGAGGGGCGGAGCGCCGGTTGCAGCAGTGATCATTGCACCGGGGGGCGCACACAGGCTGCTATCGATCGACCACGAAGGATACGACGTGGCGAAGTTTTTGAGCGGGCATGGCGTCGCCGCGTTCGTGCTGAAGTATCGGCTGGCACGGCAGACGGGTTCGACCTACACAATCGAGAAGGATGAGATGGCCGACGTGCAGCGGGCCATCCGGCTGGTGCGGGCGCGAGCGGCGGAGTGGGGAGTGGATCCGGCGCGGGTGGGCATCATGGGTTTTTCAGCAGGCGGAGAGCTGGCAGTGAGGGCGGCAGAGGGCGATCACGCTGATGGCGCATTCGCCGGCGCGGACGATATCGATAAGCAGAGCGACAAACCGGCGTTCGAGGCGCTGATGTATCCGGGCGGGCTGAATGCGGAGATGATCGCGAAGGTGACGAAGGACATGCCGCCGGCGTTCATGTTGTGCGGGGCAGATGACAGCCCGGCCATCGCACAGCAGCTTCCGGAGCTGTTTGTGGCGATGCGGAAGGCGGGTGTGTCGGCTGAGCTGCATGAGTATGCGGGCGTGGGGCACGGGTTCGGGCTGCGGCTGAGCCAGCATGGGGCGGTCGCGCAGTGGCCGCAGGTGTTTGTGGAGTGGATGGATACGAAGGGGTTTCTGCGCGGGATGTGAGGCGGCTGCCCGATGCGGTTGCCGCTCAGCGAGCGTTGGGGTATACGGTAGTGGTGAAGTTGTCGATGTTGTGGTCGACGACTGTGAGGTTCTTCTCGTCTTTTCTTCATAGCCCTTCACCGATGCCCACTTATACCGGATGAAGGCAAGAGACTCACATTCGCTGGAGATTTCGATTTACTGCCCCAGAAGGCAATGAGCCACTCGGCTGGGTTGCTTCGGCGCATACCTATTGGAGAGCCGTTACAGTCTCGGGCCGGGAATTCAAAGCTGACTCTCCTCTTAAGAATTCTTAAGGTTCAAATCAGATCCACCGTAGTGTAATTCTCTCAATTCTCCGCGCCGCCGAAAATTGCGCCAGGCGCAGAAGAAGCACAGTGCTCAAGCGACGAGGCTACCACGAGAACTGATCTGCAATCGCCGTCTATACCTCTTAATACGATTCGCACAGCGGCACTCTCGACTGTGCCTGGTGAATTCAGTCTATCCAACCGGTCGCGTCTTTCGTCCCGGCGCCGCCGTTTGAAGGAGAAGTTCTTATGCGTCCCAACACAGTCGCTGTACTCGCCCTCGTCCTGCTGCCTCTCGCCTGCATCGCGCAGACCAAACCCGGTGACCCGATGCCGCCGCGCTCTTGGGTCGATAAAGACACCGGCCACCGCGTCTGGCGCCTCTCCGACGAGCCCAACTCCGGAGCCTTCTACTTCAACATCAACGGCTACACGCCGGACAACAAGCAGATGATCTACT
>CAZAXI010000403.1:0-1908 GCA_964489045.1 uncultured Granulicella sp.
GCGACCTCACCCACCCCAAGGGTGCGCTCTACCAGGCTGAGCCACGTCCCGACTCATGTTTCGCACGCCGCCCGGGTGGGGCGGCGGCGGGGATCCTGCAGCTTCAAGTGTACACCGAGCCGGGCCACTTCCCTTCCACTCTCTCCGCAACTCGGTGGGTCTCACCCCTCCGGCAAACCCGGCGCTGGATCAATGTCCTCCGCGCAGTTCGCCTAGTGGCTCGGCGCCACGTACTCCTTGGGCAGCGCGCCGCCTTCGCCCTCGCCGAAGAAGAAGCCGTTCATCTGCTCCACCAGAAAATCCTGTGCTTCGCGCGTCCACGGCTGCAGACGGTACTCGTTCAGCAGCATCTTCTGCCGCTCCACCCACTCGCCCCACGCCTTCTTCGACACGTTCTTGTAAATCTTCTGGCCGAAGTCGGAATCGAACGGCGGTTCGTCCAGCCCCTCCAGCTCAGCCTTGTACTTGGTACAAAAAACCATGTGCGCCATCGGATCGCTCCTCGTCTCCTCTGATTGTAACGGGGTTCAGCGGCGTTTGCTTTTGCCCTTTTTCCCTCCCGCCTTCACTCTCCCACGCTTCGCCGCCTTTGGCTTGCCCTGCTTCGCTCGACGAACTTCGCTGCCCTCCGCATCGGCCTCGGCCGCCTTACCCTTCCGCAGCGACTTCCTCTTTGTCGCCTCCGTCTCGGGCACCAGCGCGAATTGCAGCCGCCGTTGCTGCCGGTCGATGCGGTCCAGCAGGACGTGCACCCTCTGACCCATCTTGAACGCCTTCCCGCCGCGTGTGCTCACAATCTGCTTGTCTGTATCGCGAAACACGAACCGCTCGTCGTTCCCCCAGCCGCTCAGCGACGCAATCGGCACCAGCCCCTCGATAAACAAATCGTCCAACTCCACGAAGAACCCGTACTTCGTGCATAACAGGATGATCCCGCCAAAGTCTTCGCCAACGCGGTCCTCCATGAACCGCATCTTCTTCCACTCCATCAGCTCGCGCTCCGCATCGTCCGCGCGCCGCTCCGCCTGGCTCGACTCCGCCGCAATTGCCGCCAACTCCGGCTCCGGAATCGGCTCCCACGAATACTCTGGCCGGCCCCGCCTCACATCTGTAACCGGACTGGTAGCTTGTTTCCACGGCTGCGGATCGCTGCTCAGAATCGCTCCGCCGCGCGCATCCGCGCCGCTCCGCAGCAACTCCCGCACCAGTCGATGCACAATCAGGTCCGGATAGCGCCGGATCGGCGACGTAAAGTGCGTATAGCACGGGCTGGCCAGCGCAAAATGCCCCTCATTCTTCTCGCTGTATCGCGCCTGCTTCAGCGACCGCAGCATCAGGTAGCTCAGAATCCGCTCCTCCGGTTTGCCCGCAATCTTCGCCGTCAGCCGCTGATACATCTGCGGCGTCACCGGAATTTGCTGCGCCACCTCGTGCGTCTGTGCCTGCCGTCCGCGCCCGTCTCGCTGCGCCTGTCTCCGGTCTGCTTTCATCGTCACCTGCTTCACTGGCAGGCTCGAGAACCCAAGCGAATATCCAAACCCGCCCGCCGTCTCCTCGAAATCCAGTATCCGCTTCGGGTCCGGCATCTCGTGGATGCGATACAAACTCGGAACCGTGTTCTTCTCAATCCACGTCGCCACGCACTCATTGGCGCTCAGCATGAACTCCTCAATCAGCCGGTGCGCCCACCCTCGCTCCGACCGCACAATCGACTCCATGTTCCCCTGCGGGTCGAACTCAATCACCGGCTCCGGCAGATCGAAGTCGATGCTACCTCTTCGGTTACGTTTTGCATTCAACTTCAGCGCCAGCTCGTACATCCGCTCAAATTCAGTTACAAATCCAACAAACTCCTCGCGCACCGCACGATCCACGTCGGTCGCCGTGTCCGTCCCCGAGTCCAGGATC
>CAZAXI010000404.1:0-1873 GCA_964489045.1 uncultured Granulicella sp.
TTGGTTTCGATGTAGTTGCGGGAGCTGCCGCCTTCGATCATGTAGCTGGCGAGGGTGAAGGGCGCGCCGCAGAAACCGATGATGCCGAGTTGGTCGCCATCAGCACGCGGAGCAGTGAAGTGGGCGGCGACTTTCTCGATGGCACGGGAGACGTACAACAGATCTTCTGTCCGGTCTGTGTGGAGGGCGCGGGACTGATCGGCGGTGCGGATGGGAGTGTGGATTTGCGGACCTTCGTTGGCGACGAATTCGAAGTCGAGGCCCATGGGGGTGAGCGGGAGCAGGAGGTCGGCGAAGATAATGGCGGCGTCGACGCCGAGGCGTTCGGCGGCGGTGATGGTGACTTCCGCAGCTATATCAGGGGTGCGGCAGATGTCGAGGAGGCTGTGGTGCTTGCGGACGGCCATGTACTCCGGCATGTAGCGGCCGGCCTGGCGGAGGAACCAGACAGGAGTGCGGTCGACGGGCAGGCGGAGGCAGGCACGAACGAAACGGCTGCCGTTGGCCCCGGCAGCCGTTGCAGGGTTGTTTACCACGGGAAGATCCGCGGTCTGCGCCACTGTGGTCACCGCCCGATTTGGCCCTTCGGGGTCGGCGCCTGTCTTCACCGCCCGATTTGGCCCATCGGGGGTGAGTCCAGCCAGTGGCTCAGCTTGCTCGCCGGTCCCGGGTACGACGGATGCGCGGTTCAGAATCTCTCTCTGAAAATTGCTCAACGGTTAGGTCTCCCAACCTTTGAGCCTAGCATCCTGCGGGGTCCGGCGAAAATTCTGGTGGAGCGCGAGTGGCGGGCGCTGAGGGCCCGGCAGCACGGGTGAACGCTGGGCTTATTCCACCCGGCGGATGTGAGACGGCAGGCTGTAGGCCATGCCTACGCCGATGGTCAAGGGCGAAAGGGTTTCCGAGCCGGTGTTCCACTGCTGGCTGGAGAGGTCGAGGCGTAGCTTCCACACCGGGGTGACGTTGAACTCGGCCCCGCCACCGAGGCAGTAGATGAAAGAGTTGTCGCCGTGGTAGTTATTGTTTGCCAGGAGGTAGTTGAAGTCGATGTTGCCGTGGCCGACGAGAAAAGTGGCATAGGGGTGGATGCCATGGACGGTGGTCTGGAGCCTGAGACCGCCGGCGTAGCTGCGCTCGTTGACAGTGAGGCCGTTGGCGCTGGTGTAACGAAATTCCAGGGAGGGCTGGACGATGGAGGAACGGATGAAGTGGGTGTAATCGATGCCTGCTGTGTAGCCGAAGTTATTGCTTTGACCCCAGTCGGGACCGACGAGAGTGAATTGCGCGAAAGGCGCAATCTCCGTGCCGCGCTGCGCGGTCAACAGGGCCTGGGCCGAGGCAACCCGGGTAGCAGCCAAGAGGATTCCGAGGAGAACCGCAGACTTCCAGACAGAGCAATGCAGCAGATTCCGCATGAAACACCTCGGGGTTAGATCGACGGTGACTCGGGAAGTGGCGACCCGAGTCGCAGACGCGACCGCCTGTTGATGTCTCAACTTTGCCCCGGATGAAGCTTGGGGGTTATCCCCTATCGGTGCCAGCGGGGTACAACTTTAGGCGAGGTACGAGGGGCCAGGGAGGCGGGGTGGCAGAGGAGGGGAGTCAGGGTTCGAGGCGGAGGGAGTATTCCTCGATGACGGGGTTGGTGAGGACCTCGTGGGCGATGCGCTCGACTTCCTGCCGGGCCGCGGCGGGATTGGCGGCGAGGGAGTCCTCAAGGGTGAGCAGGAAGTACTTTCCCTGGCGGACGTCGGCGATGCCGTTGTACTGCATGCGGCGGAGCGCGCCGGCGACGGTCTGGCCCTGAGCATCGAGCACGGACCGCTTGAGTGTGACATACACATGCGCCTTCATGAGGTCTGATTATAGACTT
>CAZAXI010000405.1:0-1858 GCA_964489045.1 uncultured Granulicella sp.
GTGGGGCAGGTGTACGACGGGCCGCTGGACCTGCTGCTGGACCTGATCCGCAAGCAGAACATCGATATTTACGACATTCCGATCGCGCTGCTTACAGCGCAGTTCCTGGATTACTGTCACCAGTTGAAGCAGACGGACGTGGATGCAGCGGGCGAGTTCATCTACATGGCGTCGCTGCTGATTCACATCAAGTCGAAGATGCTGCTGCCGCGCGATCCATCCGATGTGGCCGGCGGAGCGGACGAAGACCCGCGGCGCGAGCTGGTGGAACGGCTGCTGGAGCACGAGCGCTTCAAGGCGGCGGCGCAGATGCTGCTGCAGAAGCAGCAGATCGAAGCGGCGACCTGGTCGAACCCGGGCATGCGTGAATTTCTGCGCGAGCAAACCGGAAGCGAAGACGCGGGCGGCGATATGGAGCAAGAGATTGCCGCGGACACGGTGGACCTGGTGCGCGTGTTCCAGAGCGTGCTGGAGCGGCTGCGCGAACGGCCGGTGCTGGACGTGGACGAGGAAGCCGTGACCGTGGCGCAGATGCTCGACTACCTGAAGCGGCGTCTGCTGATGGAGGATCGTCCAGTGAGCCTGCGCCGGCTGCTGCACAGCGCTCACTCGGAGCGGGCGTTGATCTGCATCTTTCTGGCGATGCTGGAGTTGGTGCGGTTGCAGGCAGTGCTGCTGCACCAGCCGCGCGAGCTGGGCGACATCCTGATCAAGAAGGCGGATGGGTTCGATCAGGCGTTTGCCGAGCAAACGCCGACGCGGGACGACTGGCGATAGGACGCGGTCATGCTCAAGTTCGCCCCATTTGGCCGATATCCGCCCATCTTTCCCAGTTTTCGCGGGAGCAAACGAATACTGCGGTAAATTGTTGATAAAGAATGCTATGAGGTGAGAAAAGGGCATGATTTCCAACGCCAGAACAGGCCATCATTTACAAAACTGTAATATTTCTGCCGTGTGAATAGGGTAGCTTGGCTAGGACAAGCAATTCAGTCAGGTGACCCTTGGCCACGCCCGCAACACTGCCTCAGTCCTCGCTGCTCGATGAAGAGTTGCAGAGGTCGTCTCCCGGAAAAATCGGTCGAGTCGTATTTGCGCTGCTGTTGTTGGGCGGCATTGTTTATATCACCGCGCAGTTGTGGGGCGATCTTTCCGTTATCCACAATGTCAGTCTGTTTCCGTACCTGCTGCTCGGGCTGGCGTTGATGATTGCGCTGGGGTTCGAGTTCGTGAATGGATTTCACGATACCGCGAACGCAGTGGCGACGGTGATCTATACCAATTCGCTGGCGCCGCACACGGCTGTGGTCTACTCCGGGATCCTGAATTTTGTGGGCGTGCTGCTGAGTTCGGGCACGGTGGCGTTTGCGATCGTCTCGCTGCTGCCGCCCGGGCTGATCCTGAAAGGCAACCAAGGCGCGGGCTTTGCCATGATCTTCGCGCTGCTGGTGGCGGCCATCCTGTGGAACCTGGCAACCTGGTACCGCGGGCTGCCGGCGTCGAGCTCGCACACCATGATCGGATCGATCCTCGGCGTGGGCGTGGCGTACCAGTTGATGCAGGGGCATTCCGGCACCGCGGGTGTGGACTGGGTTCAGGTGAAGAAGGTGTTCGCGGCGCTGATCTTCTCGCCGCTGGTGGGATTCGTCGCGGCGGCGCTGGTGTTTCTGCTGTTCAAGCTACTGGCCAGGGACCAGCGTTTGTACCAGGCGCCCAAGGGGACTGCTCCACCACCGTTCTGGATCCGGCTGATGCTGATCTGCACCTGCGGCGGCGTCAGCTACGCGCATGGGTCCAACGACGGGCAGAAGGGCATGGGGCTGATCATGCTGATCCTGGTGGGCACGGTGCCGACGGC
>CAZAXI010000406.1:0-1852 GCA_964489045.1 uncultured Granulicella sp.
AGCAGAACGACGCCGTCGCCGCCTCCATCTTCGTCAACCCCACCCAGTTCGGCCCCAACGAAGACTTAGCCTCCTACCCCCGCACCTTCGACGACGACTGCGCCAAGCTCGAATCCGCCGGCACCCACCTCCTCTTCGCACCCTCCGCCGCCGAAATCTACCCGCCCGGTAACACCACCTTCGTCGACCCCGGCCCCATCGCCACCCGCCTCGACGGAGCCTCCCGCCCCGGCCACTTCCGCGGCGTCGCCACCATCGTCACCCGCCTCTTCTCGATAATCGCCCCCGACCGCGCCTACTTTGGCCAGAAGGACGCCGCGCAGGTCGCCGTCCTCCGTCACATCGTCCGCGACCTCAACCTCCCCGTCTCGCTCGTCGTCTGTCCCATAGTCCGCGAGCCCGACGGCCTCGCCCTCAGCTCCCGCAACCGCTACCTCTCCCCCGCCGAGCGCACCCGTGCCCTCGTCCTGTCCCGCGCCCTCCGTGCCGCCGAATCCCTCGCCCGCTCGGGCGTTACCTCCGCCGAAACCCTCCGCGCCGCCATGCTCGCCGTCTTCGCCGCCGCCGATCCCGACCCGAGCGTCAACGCCGTCCCCGTCCGCCTCGACTACGCCGCCGTAGTCGATCCCGACACCCTGCTCCCCCTCGCCGACACCCGCAGCGGCACCCTGCTCGCCGTCGCCGCCCACATCGGCGCCACCCGCCTCATCGACAACGCATTGCTGCTATCTCAATGAAGAATGGTTTGCCATTAAGAAATGGTTTGTCATTCTGAGCGTAGCGAAGAATCTCCGTATTTCGCTGGGTGCGCAACAATCTCGCTTTTGTGATGCGGGTTCTTCAACCGTGATAGCTTGGCAGCGGAGACACCTCATGTCCGCGCCCGCTCTGAACCGCGCAACCCTTCTCTGCGTTCTCACGTTTCTCGTCGCATCCGCCTCCGCCCAGAACCCCGCCGCACTCCGCCCCATCCAGATCGAAAACGGCAAGCTCGCCGGCGTCCTCACCCCCGACCAGAAGGTCATCGCCTACAAAGGCATCCCCTACGCCCAGCCGCCCCTCGAAGACCTCCGCTGGCGTCCGCCCCAACCCATCGGCAAATGGAAGAAAGTCCTCTTTGCCCGCGACTTCGGCCCGCACTGCCTCCAGTCCGGCGGCTATCCCGACATGGTCTTCCACGATTCCGGCGCCTCCGAAGACTGCCTCACCCTCAACGTCTGGGCGCCTTTCGTTGCCAAGCCCGACCGCAAATCCCCCCTTCTTCCCGTCATGGTCTGGATCTACGGCGGCGGCTTCCAGACTGGAGGCACCTCCGAGAATCGCCAGGATGGCCAGTTCCTCGCCCATCGCGGCGTCATCGTCGTCTCTATGAACTACCGCCTCGGTATCTTCGGCTTCTTCACCCACCCCGAGCTCACCGCCGAATCCTCCAACCACGCCTCCGGCAACTACGGCCTCATGGATCAGGCCGCCGCTATCGCCTGGGTACGCCGCAACATCGCAGCCTTCGGTGGCGATCCCGCCAACATCACCATCTTCGGCCAGTCCGCCGGCTCCTCGTCCGTCAGCGCGCTGATGGCCTCGCCCATCGCCAAAGACCTCTTCGCCAAAGCCATCGGCCAGAGCGGCGCCGAGTTCCCCGGCCACGGCCGCAGCCTTCCCACGCGCGAGCAGGCCGAGCAAGCCAACGTCGCCTGGGCCAACCGCGCCTTCGGCTCCAGCAAGCTCTTCCTCCTGCGCATGCTCCCCGCCAACGAGCTACTCGACGCCGTGATGTCCAAAACTGCCTCCGCACCCCGCTTCGGCCCCGTCATCGACGGCTTCTTCCTCCCCGACACCCTCCCCCACATCT
>CAZAXI010000407.1:0-1787 GCA_964489045.1 uncultured Granulicella sp.
GACGAGCTTCTTGTTGCCGACCATGAAGCCGACGCGCCAGCCGGGCATGTTGTAGCTCTTGGAGAGGGTGAAGAACTCGACGGCGATGTCGCGGGCGCCGGGGACTTCGAGGATGGAGGGGGCGCGGTAGCCGTCGAAGACGAGGTCGGCGTAGGCGAGGTCGTGGACGATGTAGATGCCGAGTTCTTTACAGAGCGGAACCAGGCGTTCAAAAAAGGCGAGGTCGACGCACTGGGTGGTGGGGTTGGCGGGGAAGTTGAGGATGAGCAGCTTGGGGCGCGGGTTCATGCGCGGGAGCTCGCGCTCGAGGGTGGCGAGCAGGGTGGCTTCGTCGGTGTCGTCGAGCGCGATGCTCTGAATCTGGGAGCCGGCGATGACCGGGCCGAAGATGTGGATGGGGTAGCTGGGGTTGGGGACGGCGACGGTGTCCTGGTTGTCGAGCATGGCGAGGCAGAGGTGGGCGATGCCCTCCTTGGAGCCGATGGTGACGATGGCTTCGGTCTCGGGGTCGAGGTCGACGTTGTAGCGGCGCTTATACCAGTCGCAGATGGACTTGCGCAGGCGGGGCAGGCCGCGGGAGAGCGAGTAGCGATGGGTCGCGGTCTTCTGCGCGGCCTCGATCAGCTTGTCGACGATGTGCTTGGGGGTGGCGCCGTCGGGGTTGCCCATGCCGAAGTCGATGATGTCCTCGCCGCGTTTGCGGGCGGAGGCTTTCAGCTCGCCGGTGATGTTGAATACATACGCGGGGAGGCGCGTCAGCCTTCTGAACTCTTCCATGCGGGTCCTGTTGTTCCTTTATTTGCTAATGAGGATTATAGGTCGGGCCTTCAGCCCTCAAGTTTGTGGTCATCCCGCTACCTGGGGCGTTGCCCCAGGCTAATATGGGGCCGCGCCTTTGGCGCTAGACGGGAGCTCTATTGAAACAAAGGAGACTCACGCGGGGAGGGCATAACAGCTTACGGACCATGGTACGGCGGCTCCGTTATCTAGCGGTGAACAGAATCTTCACCGGAATGGTGCGGGGTGGGTAGCACGAGGCGTTGTCGCACGCCTGATATTTCAGCGTTCCATCCATTGTATGTTCGCCGGGCGTGGCCACGACGGGGAGCTTGACGATGAAGGCGCCGGCGTAGACATCCACCTTCTCTTTGGGGTCGAAGCTGAAGCTGAAGAGCTGTCCGGGCGGATACTCGAGATCGCCGGCCTTGACTCCGGCAGCGGGCAGGAGCGTGAGCGCGGTGGGGATGAGGAACTCGGACTTGGGGGCGTGCGAGTTGACGTGGAATCCCTGGAGAAGCTGGAAGCGAAGCTGCAGCACCGCGGGCCTGGCGGCGGGGACGGTCTGTGCCTCGGCGGCGTAGACGACGTAGTTCTTGGGTTTGGCGGGCGCGTCCATGCTGAACTGGGCGTGGCCGGGCTGGATGGTTGCAGCGCAGAGAGTGAGGGCTGCGGCGAGTGCGAGCGGGCGGCGTATCATCTGGGGCTTGCTCATTTGGCACCGGCCGCTATGGTTTGCTTGACCATGGCTTCAAGTTGATCCTGGGAGCCGAGGCCCATGGTGACCTGGATGACTTTGCCGGTCCGATCGACGTAGAAAGAAATGGGCAGACCATCCGTGTCGCCGAGGTAGTCCTTTTCCGCCTTGGGGTCGGAGAGAAGGATGGGATAGGTGACGCCGAGCTTCTGGACATCTTTGGAGATGGTGTCCTTGCCGACCTCGGAGTCGTAGGTAACGCCGATGACGTCGAAGCCGTCGGCGGCGTACTTCTTGCTGAAGGTTTCGAGCC
>CAZAXI010000408.1:0-1779 GCA_964489045.1 uncultured Granulicella sp.
TGACGTTCACCGTTCCCGCCGGAGACGTCACCACCGGAGTTGTCTGGGATTACCTGCGTCTGGAGCTGAACGACGGCAGCAAGGCCTACCCGACTCCGCCCGACACGCAAAGGCCCGACCAGCCGACTCTCGAATAGTTTGAACCATTCTTGCACGAGGATCATGCGAGGGGGACATGATGCGTAGATTGCACTTGGCAGCAGTAATAAGTATGGCGTCAATGGTTGCGGTCACAATGGCCTGCGCCCAGACCCCGGTGGCTGCGCCAGCGTGGATGGACGCGACAAACTGGGCGAACGTGCACCCGGTGGAGACGCACAACATCGTGTACGCGAATATGCCGGTGATCAAGAATCCCAGCGTATTGAACCCGAGCAGACCAGGCGGCGTCGTTCTACCCACTCCCAACATCGGAGGGACGGTGGACCTGCATCTGGATGTATTCCAGATGCCGTCGCCGAAACCGGCTCCGGTAGTAGTGCATCTGCACGGAGGCGGATGGACCGCGCCTGCAGGTCAGTCGCGTTCGTTCGCGCCGTTCACGGCGCTGCTGGCTGCGGGGGTCAGCGTGGTGTCGGTGCAGTACCGGTCTTCCCTTGAAGCGCCTGCGCCTGCGGCGCTCCAGGATGTTCATTGCGCTTTGTCGTGGGTGAAGGCGAACGCCGCAAAATACAACTTCGACGTGAACCGGGTGATTCTGTACGGCGTCTCCGCGGGCGGGGAGATGGCACTGATGGCGGCGTATGCGCCGGACAAGTTCGATCCGCCGGGATGCACAGACCAGCCCAAGGTAGCGGCGGTATTGGACTATTACGGGCCGCCAGACCTGGCCGAGGCGCTGCTGCACGAGCCTGGGAGTGGAGACTTCGTGCGCCAGTGGCTAGGGCTGGCCGTGCCCCAGCCAGCCGATCCCGCGGTGGTGGCCGGCGCCAACGGAGCTCCGGCGCCAGCACGGTGGCCGGAACCGAGCGCCGCCGAAGTGGAACTGGCGAAGCAGTTGTCGCCGATGAATTACATTCGGCCGGGTCTGTCTCCAACGTATATCGTGAACGGGGATCGAGACCCCAGGGTGAATCCGGCGCAGGACTCGAAGTTGAAGGTGGCCCTGGACGCGGCCGGGGTTCCGGCTGGACACGACATTATTCCAGGCGCCGGGCATGGAAATTTTCCCAAGCCTGAGGCGAACAAGGCGTGGTTGTTATGTCTGCAGTTCCTGGAGGCTCAGGGGATTCTGCAGTAGCGCAGCACTAAGGGTTACTGTCGGCTGGACGCTGGGGTCGTGATGGGCGCGTGGTTGATGTCTGGCCAGACGCCACACTGTATATATTCGCCTGCCGCGAACAAGCTACGAAAGCTAGCATGTCGCATCGGGCCGCGCTCGATGGCGGTGAGATTCGCGGAACATAGAGGGTGTTCGAGGGTATTGGGGCTAGCGGTCGCGGGTGGTGACGAAGCCGGGGACCCAGAGCAGGGCGCGTTTGGCCTCGGTATCGGGCAGGTCGGCGATGGAGAGGCGAGCGGCCTCGGCGTAGGCGCAGGCGGTGTCCATGGCGTAGGCGAGGGAGCCGTGGCGCTCCAGGATTTCGAGAATCTCTGCGTGGGAGACGGTGGCGAAGCTGCGTTCGGCGAGTACGGTGCGAATGGCCTCGCGATCGGCTCCGGTACCGCGCTCGAGGGCGTGGATGACGGCCAGTGTGGCTTTGCCCTCGCGCAGGTCGCTGGCGACGGGCTTGCCGAGGATGCCTTCGGCGGCGGTGAGGTCGAGGACGTCGTCGACGA
>CAZAXI010000409.1:0-1740 GCA_964489045.1 uncultured Granulicella sp.
TTTGAATAACGTCATTATCGACCGTTCGCCGCGGCTGAACCCGCGCGAACGCGAAATTGTCCCTTTGCACGTGCCCTTGCCTGCCCCACCTCCCATCGACGAATACTGGACGCCGGAACAGGTAGCTGACACCCTTGGCGCGTCCGCAGACAGCGTTTACCGTTGGTTCCAAAACGAAGAGGGTGTCTTGGATCTAGGATCACCCGAGACGATGCACAAGCGGCGCAAGCGGTGCTTGCGCATCCCGCGCACGGCGCTGGATCGTTTTATCGCCGAGCATCAGGTTTGTCGCCAACGCAGCGCGCAGCAGACAGCGGGCCGCATGAAGGACTCGCGCATCAACTGACTCGCCACACGCAACCCGGTCAAGATGCGGGACTGAGGCGGCTCGTAAGAGCGGCAGGCGCCGGTCACCCATTGTCGGTTACCAGAACCCCAAATGGGCCTTTTGGAACGCCTTTACGAGCCTTTCTATTCTATTGAGCTACGGGCGCTGCGCTTCGTCTTTCCCCTGAGGGAGCGTGGCAGAGAATCAGCCATGCTTCGGATCGCGGAGCACTCTGCAGTCAGGAGCGCCTTTGCGGCTGCGGATCGCATCTCGCTGTACCACTTCGCGAGAGGGGCAACATTGCCCTTGTCGGAGGCCGTCTCGGCATTCGCTTGCAGCGCCATCTTTTTGTGGGAGGACTCTCGCAGGAACTCCGCAGCGATTCCGCGTTCACCGCCGCCCCATATCGCAAGCAGCGCAACGCGCAGGTCGGAATCGAGGTCGCCGCTGGGGCCAGCAGCGATCAAAGGCAGCCAGCCGTCTCGCAGGAGTTTTTTCCCGGCGGCGGTGACTTTGTAGTCGGTTCGGCCGCGAGCGCCGGGCTTCCCCTGGCGCACGAGCCGCGCTACCAGCAATCGCTGGAGCGTGGGGATCGTGGCGCCCTGGGAGAGGCCAGCTGCCTTCTGCAACTCGTATGGGGTCGAGACCCCGCCGTCGATCAGAGCCAGGATGAATAGATCCAGGTCGGTCCGCCGGCGCTTGTCAGGGGTCTGAGGCACGTTGCCATCAGTATACGAACCTTTGCGCTCGCGATTGAGCCCGGATCAAGATCGCACACCGCACCGCGTCCTGCAGTTCTTCGTTTCCCGGCAGACACACGACCAGCCAGCGGGCGAACCAATGGGAATAGTGCTCCAGTCCCATCACGTCATCCTCTGCCCTCACTGGACGCGTCCAGACCATCAATTCATAGGGAGTCCTGAGGGATGGTGGGAGATTCTCTGCTGTAAGGCGACCCTGGTACAGGTCGAGAAGCTTGCCGGCCTGGCCCAGGATGGATTCAATCTCCACCAGGACCAGACCCTGCTCATGGATCCAACGTTGTGCGGCCTCAAAGAGCGCCAGGAGGTGCCCGTCGACAGAGGAGAGACAAACTTCCGGTGCGGTTGTCTCGTTCATTGGGCAACACCAGCAAAACAGAAGGAGGAGAGTTCCGTCTCGAGCAAGGCGGTCATGCGGAAGGGGTCGGCGAGATTGCTGAGGCAAAGCCGATTCCGGTTCCAGATGGTTTCAAGTAACGGGGTCAGTTGGGACTGCTTGAGTGGTTGCGCCACATAGCGCGCGGCGGCGGCCTGGGCAAGGATCGAGAGCAGCGCGCGAGCCTCGGAGGGCAGCTCGGCGAACGGGACGTGCGAAGTACGGGAAGTGATCATGATTTGAGTCTGACTGACTCCGCCTTTGAGCCAAAGGCA
>CAZAXI010000410.1:0-1736 GCA_964489045.1 uncultured Granulicella sp.
CTTGGCCGTCCTCGCAGTCCAGGCAATCCGGCGCATGCGCGGCGGCGCGCAGAGCCAGCTCATGCTCGGCGCCGACCGCAACCTCTGGGTCGTCAAGTTCCAGAACAATCCGCAGCACCTCCGCGTCCTCGCCAACGAGCTGCTCGCCACCCGCCTGGCCGAAGCCATCGGCCTCACCGTGCCCGCCTCCGATGTCGTCGAAGTCTCCGCCTGGCTCATCGCCAACTCACCCGGCATGCACGTCGAGCTCGCCCGCGGCCAGCGTGCGCCGCTCACTCCCGGCCTGCAGTTCGGCAGCCGCTTCATCGGCGGCCTCATGCCCGGCCAGGTCGTCGACTACCTGCCCGAACCCCAGCTCGACGAGGTCCGCAACCTTGCCGAATTCGCCGGCATGCTCGCCCTCGACAAGTGGACCGGCAACGCCAACGGCCGCCAGGCGGTCTTCGATCGCCGCCCCCGCGAGCGCCGCTACCGCGCTACCTTCATCGACCAGGGCTTCTGCTTCAACGCCGGCGACTGGAGCTTCCCCGACTCGCCCCTGCGCGGCGTCTACGCCCGCAACCGCGTCTACCTCGGCGTCACCGGATGGCCCAGCTTCGAGCCCTGGCTCACCCGCATCGAAGAGATGGACGCCGACATCGTCTACAACATCGCCGACATGGTCCCGCCCGAGTGGTACTTGGGCGAAATGCCCGTCATCGAGCAGCTCCTCGAACAGCTCCTCCGCCGCCGCGGGCGCGTCCGCGAGTCCATCGCCTCGTTTCGGGACTCCAACCGGGAACCCTTCCCCCTCTGGGATAAGAAAGTTCCAATCGCTGTCCCCGCGCAGTTCGCCGAAGGCGCCGCCGGAAAGTTTGTGAACTAGGTTCGAGGTACTAGGTTCGAGGTTCGAGGTGTGATTCGAAGCTCTAAGTCGGACAGATCGAGGTCAAGATGAACCAGCATGGAGATTGATGGTTAGAAAAGTGCAGCGATGGCCCACGAATTGCACCACAAATCTTGGAGGCACTGACATTCATTCACCTCGACCCTAGCACCCCACCTCGAACCTTGAACCTAGTACCTCGAACCTAAGGAAAGGAGTCCGCCATTGCCCGAACGCCTCCAATGCGAGTTCCACCTCATCCGCTACGTGCCCGACCCCGTCCGCGGTGAGTTCGCCAACATCGGCGTGCTCCTGCGCGAAGCCGGCGCACCTGCGCCCGCTCACCTCCGCTTCACCCGCGACTGGTCCCGCGTCCGCTGCCTGGACGCCGACGCCGACATCGCCCTGCTCGAAGCTCTCGAAGCCGAGATCGCCGCCCGCCTGCCCAACTCCGCAAGCGCCGCGGCCAACGGCGATCCAGCCTTCAAACCCGTCCTCGCCACCCTCGAAGACTCCCTCTCCAACTCCATCCAGATCACCGAACCCCGCGCCTGCCTCGCCACCAGCGTCGCCGCCGAGCTCGACCTGCTGATGAAAATGTATGTAGACCCGCTCAAGGTCGCGCAACTTCGCCGCCGCACCGGCCGCGCCGCCATCGCCGCCGCCATGCGCACCGAGTTCGAGCGCGCCGGCGTCTGGGCCCTCATGCGCAAGAAAATCGCCGCATCTATATATACACAGCCCGGCGACCCCATGAAGATCGACTGCGGCTACCGTCAAATCGGGGTCCCCGGCCAGCTCGCTGGCTGGGGTGATCCCAACGGCGTCATCAAAATGTTCCACGCCGTCTCCCTCGACGCCGACGTCGAAG
>CAZAXI010000411.1:0-1713 GCA_964489045.1 uncultured Granulicella sp.
TTTCAGGATGAATCTGCGCTCGTTCCAGTTCGGCTACTTTACCTATCCCTGCTTTTTCTGGCAGGGAGCGGGTCAGTCGGCTGTGCGGGCATCTCTGAATCGATAAAAGTCCTTTAGAGCATCCGCCACTTCCACTGAGCCGCGACCCCCGCAAAGGTCGCGGCTTTGTTTTGCGCCCCTGCTTTTCTGTTCCCTGTTCCCTATTCCCTGTTCCGTTGTACTTTCAAAGGAGCCGCCATGAACGCCCAGACCGCCGACCCCAGCGCAAGCCAGACCGCCGAGCCTGCCAACCCCTTGACCCCGCCCGCCCATCTCCGCCGCATCGTCCTCACCGGCTTCATGGGCGCCGGCAAGACCACCGTCGGCCGTCTGCTCGCCGCCCGCCTCGGCTGGGATTTCCTCGACCTCGACGCCTCCATCGAATCCCGCACCGGCCTCACGGTCCCCTCCATCTTCGCCACCCACGGCGAAGCCCACTTCCGCCACATCGAGTCCCAGGCCCTCGCCGCGTCGCTCGGCCGCAGCAACGTCGTCCTCGCCCTCGGCGGAGGCGCACCCGAATCCCTCACCAACCGCCTGCTCATCGAGCAAACTCCCGCCACCGCCACCATCTTCCTCGACGCACCCTTCGCCACCCTCTTCGACCGCTGCATGATGCAGGCGCTCAACCCCGCACCCGCACCGGCCGCACCTGCAACCGCCGCACCCGTATCCCCTGCGCAAGCCCGCCCGATTCTGGCCGACCCCGCCGCCGCTGAGGCGCGCTTTCTCGCCCGCCAGCCCATCTACCGCCGGCTCGCTCACCACACCATCTCCACCGCCTCGCTCTCCACCGAAGAAACCGTCACCGCGCTGCTCGCCCGCCTGCACGCCTCCCCACCCCGCCGGAGTACCACCGGGCTTTAGCGTCGCTAAAAAAGCGTCTTGCTTAAGGGCACGGCTTCAGCCGTGCCGATAAGGGGTCCAAAATGAACGGGGCTTTAGCCCCTGAGGTCAGCTTCTTCTGGCAACCACTTCTTCAGCACCTCATCAGCCGCCGTGTTCCCGCCCATGTTCGCCATTCTGACCCGCAGGGTCAGAATCTCCGTATTTGTCCTTTTCCCCAGGTGTAAAGTGATGCAAACGCATCTCACTCCTTAGGAGCAAGCCCTGCCGCCCTCACCCCCCACCGATAAAGACCTCGCCCGCAGCGCCATCCGCGGCCACATCCTCTTCGCCTTCGGCATCGCGCTGGCCCTGGTGCTGGCGTGGCGTCTGCGCGAGGTGCTCCTGCTCATCTATGTCAGCGCGCTCTTCGCCGTTGTCCTCATGCCCGCCGTCAGCGCTTTCATGCGCTTCGAACTGCGCGGCGGACGTCATGTCTCGCGCGGCCTCGCCATCGCGCTTCTGCTCAGCTTTGCCTTTCTCGCCGTCGCCATCTTCTTCACCTTCGCCCTTCCCCCTGTCATCCGCGATCTCCACCAGTTCGCCGCCGACCTGCCCACCCGCATCCCCATCATCGTGGCCCGGCTTAAACATCTTCCCTACGCCGACCAACTCGGCGTCGACACCATCGCCGGCAGGACTGAAAACGCTCTCTCCGCCACCGCCGAATACCTCCTCGCCTCCTTTCCCAACTGGGTGGGCAACATCTTCGACCTGCTCGCCGCCTTCGTCCTCTGCGTCTACTTCATGCTCGAAGGCGAGTACGCCTACGGCTGGTTTATGTCGCTG
>CAZAXI010000412.1:0-1696 GCA_964489045.1 uncultured Granulicella sp.
GTCAAGCAGCGCGTCCTCTCCCGCGTCGGCCATCTCTCCAACTCGGCCACCGCCGAATTCCTCGCCAGCGACTACGACGGCGCCGCCACCTATATCGTCCTCGGCCACCTCTCCGAGCAGAACAACGACCCCTCGCTCGCCCTCATCTCCGCCGAGCAGGCCATTCACGGCCGCATGACCCTGCTCGGTAATCGCATTCTCTTGGCCCAGCAATCCGCCCCGCTCTCGCCCATCTGCCTTTAGTCACCGCTCGCGATGGTTGCAAACGGGATTCTGCCTGCGGCCAACGGGAGCGCCGCGCGAAGCCGCATAAGGGCGTGCGAACGCCCTAAGTCCTCTCGAATCCAAGTGTGACGGCGGACACAGCGCGGCCCTCAGCAAGATAGCAATATAAGGGACTCATAAGGGTGCTCTAAATCGGGCAACCTTTCCTCCCCCCGGCTATCAAATCTTGTAGAATGATGTCTATAACACTATGTTTGATTTCGTTTCAGGCACCATCGGATCACGCCGCATAATCATTCCGCATTGCACCGATCCCCTCATCGGAAACATCCTTGCCGGATGGCGATATGACATCTCCGGCCTCTCCCCCGCCATGCGCACCGACTACGATCAGCACCTCTCCGACTGCGCCCACTGCCGCCGCCGCCAGCATGTCGCGCGCTCCATCGACGTGCTCCTGATCTCCGTCTCCTCGCTCTCGATCCTTGCCTTCCTGCTCGCCGCAGCCGTCCTGCACCGCGTCGAAGCCATCGCCCACCTCAGCAACAGCCTCCACGGCCACTTCCACCACACCCCGATTACCATCTCGCTGGAAGCCGCCGCCATCGCCGGACTCGTCATCTCCCTCCTGCTCTGGGTCCTGGTTGCCATTGCCACCCCCATCCCCGGCCTGTTCGCGCAAGCGCTCCAGCAGCGCATCCCCCCGCATATCCGTGAACGCATCATGAAAAACGCCGCCTGATAACAGTTGTCAGCTCCCAGTTCCTTTTCGTGCGTCATTCCTGAAGGGAATCCGCTTCTGGCCGTCCGCGAGCCGGCAAAATCACCGCCGTTTTCAACTGACAACTGAGAACTAACAACTAACAACTCGGAAAATGCGATAGCTTAGAAGTACCACCATGCCATCCGCACAATCCCACACCGAAGGCGAATTCCTGCCCCCGGTTCATCCCGAGGCCCCCCCCGAGGCTTATTCCCCCGAACAGGCCCGCCGCCACCGCGAGTACAGCGTCTGGGACCCCCGCGCCGCGCCCGGCACTTATCTCCTGCTCACCATCAACATCGCCGTCTACCTCTGGATGGTCACCCACCACGTCGACTGGAACAAGCCAACCGAATACGACCTCATCCGCTACGGCGCCAACGAGCCATGGCTCGTCCTGCACGCCGAGTGGTGGCGCCTGCTCACTGCCACCTTCGTCCACGTCGGCATAATACACATCGGCTGCAACATGTGGTGCCTCTGGAACCTCGGCATTCTCGGCGAGCCGCTCATCGGCCCCTTCGGCATCGTCGCCGTCTACATGCTCACCGGAATCGCCGGCAACCTGCTCAGCATGGCCGGCAACGTCCTCGCCACCGCCACCACCCACAATCCCCGGTTTCTGCTGGAGGTCGGCGCCGGCGCCTCCGGTGCCGTCTTCGGCATCGCCGGCATCCTCATCGTGCTGCTCTCCAACCGCGCCCTGCC
>CAZAXI010000413.1:0-1695 GCA_964489045.1 uncultured Granulicella sp.
CCACCAAGACGCGCGCGCAGCAGGAGAAGTACTTCTGGCAGAACTCCTCGAAGATCTATAAATGGGTCAAGCGCTCCGACGACCAGCCCACACCACTCGCGCAAGGCAAACCCGCTCCTGCGGCGCCAGCCGGCCGCGGCGCCGCAGGCCGGGTAGGCCCGGGTGCTCCCGGAGGCCCTGGAACTCCGGGAGGCGCGGGAGGCCCTCGACCAAAGGTCTAATGCCATGCGGACTCGTACGCGGCATCGTTCGGCCGGGGGGTATACCCCCCTCAAAAGTCTCCCTTCTAGTCAAAATGGAGTGACCGGCCCAATGCGCTGACCGTGGGTTAGGCTGTGATTCGATAGAGAAGCACAACTCAGAGCCACAAGCGGAGAGGAGCCGGTCATGAAGGAAAAGGTACGATTTTTGGGATTGGATGTCCACGCCGAGACGATTGCAGTTGCTGTAGCCGAGCCGGATGGCGAGGTTCGCAGCCTGGGAACGATCGCCAACCGGGAAGAGTCGATCCGCAAGCTGATTAAGAAGCTGGGTGCGCCGGAGCATTTGCGGGCCTGCTATGAAGCAGGTCCGACGGGTTACGTTCTGTATTGGCAGTTGACGCAGTTGGGCGTCGAGTGCGCGGTCGTAGCGCCGACGCTGGTTCCGATCAAAGCCGGCGACCGGGTGAAGACGGATCGGCGGGATGCCTTGAAGCTGGCGCGCAGTCATCGTTCCAACGATCTGACTGCCGTGTGGGTTCCGGACCCGGACTCGGAAGCGTTACGTGATTTGGTGCGCACCCGGGAGGCGGCCAAACAGGATCAGTTGCGAGCGCGGCACCGGTTGAGCAAGTTTCTGCTGCGCATGGGGAGGCGTCCAGCGGTGGGGGTGAAGGCGTGGACGGAACCTTACATGGCATGGGTGCGCCAGGTTCGGTTTGAACGGCCGACACAGCAAGCCACGCTTCAGGATTATCTGCACGAGGTCGATCACATGGCGGCACGGGTCAAGCGTCTGGAGCAGGCGATCACTGAGGTGGTGAAGCTGGCATCGCCACAGGTCCAGGAAGTAGTCAAGGGTTTACAGACGCTGCGCGGCATCGCGGAGATTTCGGCGGTGACGATCGTGGCTGAGTTAGGCAACATCGCCCGCTTCGATACGCCTCGGCAGTTGATGGGATACAGCGGTGCGGTTCCCAGCGAAGACTCCAGTGGGAAGCGGAAGCGACAAGGCAGCATCACCAAGACAGGCAACGCACATCTGAGACGCATCGTGGTCGAAGCGGCCTGGAGTTATCGCCACCGGGCCGCAATCGGGCCCAGGCTGCGCAAACGACAGGAAGGGGTTTCAGAACCGATCAAGGAGATCGCCTGGAAGGCGCAGGTTCGACTCTCCAAGCGCTATGCCCGGCTGGCGGCGGCAGGCAAGAACCAGCGCAAGATCGTCACCGCCGTAGGACGCGAACTGCTGGGCTTCATCTGGGCCATCGGGGTCAAGGCAGAAAGGTCAGTCCCACAGCAAATCGCAGCCTGACAAAGACAAAAACAAAAAACCTTTCCAGGAATGAAAAAGCAAAAACAAAACCAATGAACAGCATCGACCAATTCGAGGACAGGGCCAGCAGCAGGCGGAGCCAGCACGAAGGAGAACCCTCGAAGCTCCTATGCGACAGGCTCAGCCGGACTCGCGACTCTAGTCAGAGGCAGCTCCCGA
>CAZAXI010000414.1:0-1694 GCA_964489045.1 uncultured Granulicella sp.
CGCCCACCACCCATCCCCTCGACGAGGACGCCGCCCACTTCCTCATCCGCCAGGTCCACGCGCATCCTCATCAGGTCACCATCTACGCCGCCGGCCCGCTCACCAACATCGCGCTCGCCCTCTCCATCGATCCCCACTTCGCCGAGCTCACCCAGGGCATCGCCATCATGGGCGGCAGCCTCGCCCCCCGCACCGACGACCCCGAGTTCGCCACCCATCCCCGCCACGAGTTCAACTTCTGGTTCGATCCCGAAGCCGCCCACATCGTCCTCCGCGCGCCCTTCCCCCGCATCGACCTCACCACCGTCGACATCTCCGTCAAAACCTACTTCACCCAGGCCATGCTCGCCGAAATCGCTACCTCGTCCTCGCCCGCCGCGCAATATGTCACCAAATACACCCACGAGTTCTACTACCTCTGGGACGAGCTCGCCGCCTGCGCCCTCCTCGACCCCGCCATCATCACCAAAGAGCAGGTCGTCTACATCGACGTCGACACCGCCCGCGGCCCCAACTACGGCGACACCCTAAGCTGGACCGCCGCCAACCGCCCCCAGATCCCCCTCCAACCCGTCCACGTCCAAACCGACCTCGACCTCCCGCGCTTCAACGCCCTCTTCATCCACCTAATCGAATCCCCACCGCAATAGACCGCCGTCATTGTTTCAGCTTGTCATTCTGAGCGCAGCGAAGAACCCCCGTATTTGCACTTCTCTGTGTTCTCCCTTTTCCTCTGTGATCTCTGTGATTCGCTTTCCCTCGAACCTAGTACCTCGAACCTCGAACCTAGTAACCTATCCCCATGAACTTCCCCATCACCCGCATTTGCCCTACCCTTGGCACTTCTCTGTGCTCTCTCCTCTTAACTCTGTGATCTCTGTGATTCGCTTTCCCTCGAACCTAGTACCTCGAACCTCGAACCTAGTACCCTATCCCCATGAACTTCCCCATCACCCGCATGCGCCGTCTCCGCCGCACCCCGGCCCTCCGCGCCCTGGTCCGCGAGACCCACCTCCATCCCGGCGCGCTCATCTATCCCCTCTTCCTCTGCCCCGGCGAAGGCATCCGCAAGGAAGTCTCGTCCATGCCCGGCGTCTTCAACCTATCTATCGATGAGGCCGTAAAAGAAGCCGAGTCCTGTGCCGCTCTCGGCCTCGGCGGCCTGCTCCTCTTCGGCCTTCCCGCCGAAAAAGATGTCTTCGCCACCGGAGCCTACGCCGACGATGGAATCGTCCAGCAAGCTCTCCGCGCCCTCAAAGCCTCCCGCGCCTGCGACCCGCTCGTCCTCATCGCCGACGTCTGCCTTTGCGAGTACACCTCCCACGGCCACTGCGGCATCGTCACCGCGCACCCCCTGCGCGACGACTGGTACAACATCGACAACGACGCCACCCTCCCGCTGCTCGCCCGCACCGCCGTCTCGCTCGCCGCCGCCGGGGCCGACATCGTCGCCCCCTCCGACATGATGGACGGCCGCGTCGAAGCCATCCGCGCCGCCCTCGACGAGGCCCACCTCCCCGACACCCCCATCATGAGCTACGCCTCCAAGTTCGCCTCCGCCTTTTACGGCCCCTTCCGCGAGGCCGCCGACTCCGCCCCTCAGTTCGGCGATCGCCGCAGCTACCAGATGGACGGCGCAAACCTCCGCGAAGCCATGCGCGAGATCGACCTCGACGTAGCCGAAGGCGCCGACC
>CAZAXI010000415.1:0-1668 GCA_964489045.1 uncultured Granulicella sp.
TTCCAGGTGAAGCGGGAGAAGGAACGCGAGCTGCGGCGGGCGCTGTGGGAGATGCGCGACGCCATCGACCGGTACAAGGACGCGGCGGACAAGGGCGGGATGCAAATCAAAGCCGACAGTATGGGATATCCGCCGGACCTGCAGACGCTGGTGGACGGGGTGGACATTCAGACCAAGAAGGTGCGGTTCCTGCGCGCGATTCCGATGGACCCGATGACCAAGTCGACGGAGTGGGGGATGCGATCGAACCAGGACGACGCGGACACGGATTCGTGGGGCGGGCAAAACGTGTTTGATGTGTATAGCAAGAGCCAGGGCACAGCCATCGACGGGACCAAGTACAGCACATGGTAGACAGGTTCGAGGTTCGAGGTTCGCGGTTCGAGGGCGGTGCGGTAGTTGCCGCGGCGTCCAAGGATAGTACTGCGAGCAATATCGAGGCCGGGTTTACGCTGCTGGAGTTGATGATCGTGATGATCATCATTGCGACGCTAGCGGCGATGGCCATTCCGGCGTACGTACGCAATGTGCAGAACGCGAAGGAAGCGGTGCTGAAGGCGGACCTGCGGGTGATGCGGGATGCGATCGGCTCGTACACGGTGGACAAGGAGAAGGCTCCGCAGACACTGGACGACCTGGTGACGGCGGGTTATATCCGGGCCATCCCGATAGAGCCTTTCTCCAAGAGCGCGGATTGCTGGATTACGACCCAGTCGGACACGCTGGGGAGCATCGACGAGACGGATTCGGGGGGCATCTACGATGTGCACTCGTGCACGCAGAAGACGGCGATGGATGGGAGCGAGTACAGCAGTTGGTGAGGGGGCGCGGTATCCCTTGTGGGGTGAGAGGTTTACGGGCCGGGCGAGAGCAAAAGCGAATCACAGAGCACACAGAGTAAAAAAGAGAGAGCACGGCGATTCTGGCCCTCGCAGGCTCGGGGTTGGAGGGATGACGGCTGGTGGGTGAGGTGGAGTCTGGTAAAGGTAACCGGAAAGGCGCATACTTCGTCTAATGAAGTGCTGAGCTGCGCCCGTTTGCAGGGTGCGCGGCCTGTCCGGAGAAAGAACATGCGTTCACGAATCCAGTTCGGCCTTGCCGCCCTGCTTACCGTCGCTGCGCTTGCCTTCGCGACGAGCGCCTACGCTCAACAATCCACGACTTCTACGGCGCCAGCGGCTACGGCACCGAGCAATTCGCCGCAGCCGGGTTCGCAACCGGGAACGCCGGCGGCGCAGAGCGCTCCGGCGGCCACGACGGGCGGCCAGGCGAGCGGGTCGAGCAACAGCGGGGACCGGCCGCAGTTCGGGGTGCCGAACGACAACTCTACCAGCAATGCGCCTGCGGGCAATGGGTCTGGGAGCAATGGTTCGGACCAGGCGGGAGCGAACCAGACGGGTGGGGACAAGACCAGCGGGGACAAGACCAGCGGGGACAAGGGCGGGTCAGGGAGTTCGACTGACAGCAAGGCCGATGCGAAGGCGGATGCCACAACCGCGAAGAGCGATGCGCTGCCGTCTCCGGGCGAGGCTCTGGACCCGCACATCAAGAAGGGCAGCGAAGACGATGTGGACGCGGTGGGCAACCGCAACATCGGCGGGCGCGGGCTGGGGAACTGGTTCTCCACCAACTGGGAGATCGGCACGGGCAAACAGTACTCGATGGAGA
>CAZAXI010000416.1:0-1663 GCA_964489045.1 uncultured Granulicella sp.
GATCGGAGGGATCTGCGGTGCCGAAGGTGCCTGGCTCACGCGCGATGCCGGGATAAATCTTGCTGTCGGCCGAACTCATGGCGAACTCAAAGACCGTTCCCTTGGGCACGTCAGGCTGCGCGATCGTCTCCGGCGCTGGTTTGTGGGTGGGGCCGATGATGAAGTTTCCGTCGGCTGTTGGAGGAGGGACGGCGCCGTCGGGCAATTTGGTCGCTGTCACAAAGCCGGGCGCGTGTGGGTCGCGGACGGGAAGCTGCGAAGCCGTGGGGCGCGGCGGCACGGTCGGGGCCGGAGCAGCGGTGGGCGGAGTTGACTGGGCTGCGGGCGTTTGTGCTATTGCCAGGGCTGCGCCAGCGATCAGGCTGATCAGGAGCGAGAGGTTCAGAAAACGGGACATAGGGGTCTCCTCGAAGTTGGCCGGACTGGGGCGGGGAAGCGCTTCATTCCGGACTCTGCATTTCGGCTGTAGGCGGACTCAGGAAGATCGTTCGAGGCGACCGGCACGAGCCCGCTTGGCCTCATTGACCTGCACATGCTTTGCAGACTGTTGCATGATCGACCTTGACGACGATGTAGGGTGTTTCTCTTGCGAGGTCGGGATAGATCTTGCCATTTCCCTTATTGTCCATGACCTGGAACATATACATCAGGTCAAAATGCGGATCGATGTTCCTGGCCGGGATCGTCGCTTCGTATTCATTGGGTTTTCCGTCCGGCAACATATTCAGAACCTGATAGTCCTGATGTTGCGAGAGTCCGCGATAGAGCAGGTGAACCCATTTGACTCCCGAGGGGTCTTCTGCCTGGGCGACGACGCGCAGTGGCTGCTGCGGTTCAGCAGTCAGGATGGGCGTCTGGCGCAGGGTTGGCGGCTGATCGTCGGCCGTCACCAGCACTGGGATTGGAGTGGTGCGGCCATTGTCAGGATACGTAGCGATGCGCCCAGAGGAATCTTCAGCCTCGAGAAAATACGATATCCCTTCCGTGATCTTTGAGGCGGGAATTACTGCGCGATAGAGTTGCGGCTGCACTCTCTCCATTTCTGCGTTGGTGAATCCGTGCCGGCTGTCGCCGTAGTAGACGTGCACTGCTGTCACTGGAGCGATACCGGCAACCGACGCACGCAAGACGAGATCCTTACCGGGCGCTATCTTCCGCACCGGCACATGCGCGATGGCCGGATCGACGCGGTTAATAACGATCGTGCTCGCATACCAATCCGCGGTGCTAGCGTTATC
Organism: uncultured Granulicella sp.; assembly: GCA_964489045.1. GTDB lineage: Bacteria > Acidobacteriota > Terriglobia > Terriglobales > Acidobacteriaceae > Edaphobacter. Next base: position 1,239 of record CAZAXI010000416.1, read on the forward strand.
GAACAGGATCGCCAGCTTTCCGTCGACAGAAGAGGTTTCCATTGTTCTCTTTACTTCTTGTCCCGCAGGTACGCTGAATACATCGCTATATTCGACACCATTCAATTCGATCCACATGGGACCGTGACTCATTTTGTCGTCCTTGATCCCTACGGCTACCTCGTAAGAACCATCCGGGACCTGAAGCTCGACATGATTCCTGCCATTCTGCGCTCCATACCTGTCGGTTGCACGGAACAAACTAAGCCGCTGATAACCGGGAAGGACAGGACCCGAGGTGAGATCATAGCGGCTGATTTCTCGCTGCGCCTCCAGAACATACTCCGAGCGTTGCTGCTCCAGAGCAGCGAGGCCGCTCTGGAGTTTCACCAGTTGATCTTTCCAACTTCCACTCATGTCAGTTCCGGCGCCCATCATCAGGTCGG
>CAZAXI010000417.1:0-1661 GCA_964489045.1 uncultured Granulicella sp.
TCCCGCCCGCCGTCGCCAACGCGGAGACGGCCGCCATCCTCAAGCAGACCGCCATCCAGCAGAACATGATCAACACCCAGGCGAACTGTTTCGACCTCACCGTCCTCCGCGAAACCCCAACCCCACTCCTGCCGCGGTCCTGCGGCGGCCTCGCCCCCAACTAGCACCAGCCTTTGCCGTCCCTCTCCATTTATCCTCGAAGCAAATGCCCGCCGACACCCACACCGCCCTCCTCGACCTCATCGCCACGCTCTCCTTCCGCCTCGGCGACTTCACCCTCGCCTCCGGCCAGAAGTCCGACTACTACATCGACTGCCGCACCACCACGCTCCACGCCGAAGGCGGACGGCTTAGCGGCCTCGTCCTCTACGAACTCATCCGCGAGCACATCCCCCACGCCGTCGCCGTCGGCGGGCTCACCATGGGAGCTGACCCGCTGGTCTCCGCCACCTCCATCGCCTCTGCCGCCGCGCTCGCCGACTCGATCGAACTACGCGCCCTCACCGCCGAACTCTCACAGAGCGATCCCTCCTACGTCGATCGGCCTTTAATGGATCCAGACTCCGAGCCCGAGCCCACTCTCATCCACGGCTTCCTCGTCCGCAAGGCCGAGAAGGCCCACGGCACCGGCCGCCGCATCGAAGGCTTCCTCCATCCCGGCGCCCAGGTCGTCATCGTCGACGACGTCTGCACCACCGGCGGCTCCACCATCACCGCCATCGAAGCCACCCGCGAAGCCGGCATGCACGTCGCCGGGGTCCTCTGCCTGGTCGACCGCCAGCAGGGCGGCCGCGACAACATCGAGCGCGCCCTCGCCGAAGTCCCGCCCGCATCCGATTCTGCCCGCACCCCACCCTTCCTCAGCGTCTACACCGCCGCCGACGTCCGCCGCGCGCATCTGGCCCTCAAGAGCCACGCATGAACTTAGCCGAATCATCACCCCAAGAATTACTCGCCCTCCACGCCAAAATAGTGGACGCGTTGCGTGAGCGCGGTATTCTTCGCACCGCTAACAACCCGACCGGAGACCTCGCGGAACACTTGTTTTGCAAGGCCCGCGGGTTGGAACCAGAAAAGAATTCTCGCCGTGGATTCGATGCAATCGATCAAGATGGAAAGCGCTACCAGATCAAGGCCAGAAGATGCGCGCCAAAAGATAAATTGCGCCAACTCAGCGCGATTAGAAACCTTGACAACGCTGACTTCGATTTTCTCATCGGAATAGTATTCTCACTTGACTACACGATTCAGCAGGCAGCACAAATTCCGTACCTAGTAGTGAAAGATCTCGCTACACCGGACGGCCACATCAACGGCCACAGGTTCCTCCTCAAGGACGACGTCTGGAATGTACCGGGGGTGAAAGACATCACAGATGAACTGAAGGCGGTCGATCTCGGATAATCAAGGGCCGAAGGCCCGCGCTATCTTAGCTGGGGCAACGCCCCAAGCGCTGAAGGCGCGACCTATACTCTCACGCGGCCCTATTTCACTAACCTGGCCCCCAAAACACTGTCAAGCCCCCGCGCCTGTTCAAAACCAGCCCAACCCCAACCAATCCAACCACATCCGTCCAGCAAAATCGATGCAGATGAGTTATGGTCAACCTGCTATACTGGTAATAGTAAGTAAATAAACAAACAGCAGGCCCGGCGAACTCC
>CAZAXI010000418.1:0-1646 GCA_964489045.1 uncultured Granulicella sp.
CTGCGTCTACTTCATGCTCGAAGGCGAGTACGCCTACGGCTGGTTTATGTCGCTGCTCTCCGTGGATAACCGCCTCCGCCTCGCCGTCACCCTCTATCGCGCCGAGGTCCGCATGAGCAAGTGGCTCTTCGGCCAGGGCCTCCTCATGCTCATCCTCGGCGTCGCCAGCACCGCGGTCTTCGCCATTCTGCACGTCCGCTACTTCTTCCTGCTCGGCGTCCTCATGGGCCTCATGAACATCGTCCCCATCGCCGGAGGAGTCATCACCATCCTCCTCGTCGGCCTCGTCGCCGCCCTCGATTCCTGGGCCAAGATGGCCGGCGTCTTCATCTTCTACCTCGTCTACATCAACATCGAGAACGCCTACCTCATCCCCCGCATCATGCGCCAGAGCGTCAACCTCATGGGCCTCACCGTCCTCATCGCCCTCATCGTCGGCACCGAGCTCGCCGGCATCGTCGGGGCCCTCGTCGCCGTCCCCACCGCAGCCCTCCTCGCGGTCCTCATCGAGGAGTACTTCGTCAAGACCGACGTCACCGCAGCCGCCGACAAGAACTAGGAAAGCAGGAGCCAAGATGCCCTCCAGATACAGCATTTACATCGTCCTAGCTGGCCTGGGCATACTCGTTCTCGCGGTGGCCGGGTACTCTCGGATCCAGAGAAGCAGCCTCAGCGGAACTTGGCTGCTCGAATCGAATGGACAGCGCATGCCTGATGAAATGCGAATTCAAATCATCGACGGAAACTTCAAAGCAATATCCCTCCTGCCGTATCCATTGCCGAGCGGGGATGATATGCAGATAGACACATTGCAGCTCGACGGCAAAGAACACGTATTCTCCGGTAGGTCGGGAGTCTTCGGACTCGACTCCACTTGGCTTCAAACATCCACATATTCCGCACACCTTAATGGCGATCTTCTCTCCATAAGTGAACGCTCCAGCGTCACTGGCTCGCCGGAGTACTCGCAGATCGAGCAGTGGTCACTCAGAAATGCCGGACGTCAGTTGGTAATCGCACGCGCCGGCGGCAAGATTGTGTACGATCGCGCCCCCTTGACGCGATACCTCTTCACCAATAGGCCTTGGTGCTTTAGCAGGTTTATCGCAAGCAGAGTTTTCGTCCTGCTATCCTTGACTCCCATGTCAGAGCTCACCTTCTCGCAGCCCGAACGCCGCAACTTCCTGGTCCCGCTGCTCATCGCCTTCGTCGTCATCGGCGGCATCTTCTCTTACGTCTATCTCAGGCCGCACCGCATCGCCGACATCACCATCACCCACACCGCCGTCCTTCCCACCCACACCGTCTTCAAGTCCCTCTCCCGCGTCGTCGGCCACGAAGACCAGGCCCAGGACGACCTCTACGTCCTCGCCACCGTCCACATCGACAATCGCCTCAAGATCCCCCTCACCATCGACGACATCACCGGGGCCCTCACCCCGACCGACGACTCAGTCGAGCCCGCCACCGCCAGCGCCATCGGGAAGAACGACCTCGACAACATGTACGTCACCTTCCCCGCGCTCAAGCCACTCTCCGGCCCTCCGCTCACCCGCGAAACCACCATACCCCCCGGCGACCACGCCGAAGGCATGGTCATGCTCCACTTCCCCGTCGCCGAGACCGACTGGAACAACCGCAAGTCC
>CAZAXI010000419.1:0-1644 GCA_964489045.1 uncultured Granulicella sp.
AACCAAAACCGAGAAACTCCAGTTATCAGTGGATGAGAAACCGGGGGCAGGTCAAAACTCGCATGTAGATTGAGCGCTGTACGAAACGACTTTGCAACCTTTGCTTCCAAAGATCCAACTCGGTAACCAACCTGCTGGAGTATTCGGCATCAAATTCTATCCGAAAAGCCGGGTCCCAGACTCCATCTTCGCGGCACCACCCAAGAACCAGTGAGAGGGTGAAGCCCGAGAATCGAGCCTGCATTTCTCGTAGGGTTCTACGCAGTTTCCAGAAGCCGATTGGGAGTCTCACACCGAAACGAGTCGGGTTGTAAAGCAAGGGCAGATGGATTGTAACAGTCCGCAGCAGCGAGCCAGTCGCTGGGCGCCTAACACCGCTATGGTGAATCCGAGCGGCCGAGCGTCGGATATGTACTTGGCCGTTGATGGTCGTTCGCCGGGGCATGCTTCCTCCCGAAACCACTATAGGAACCAGCGACCAGCAAACCGGTAACAGGAAGGCCCTAGCGCTATCAACCTAGCGTTGGTTGCGCCTCATGTTGAAATGCACACCAGAAGGGAATTCGAGAAATTCCGAGGAAAACCTAACGGGAAATCCAATTGTAGCGACAATTGGAAGTGCGTCGGGAAATCCTCTAAGGATCACACCGTCTCAAAATCGACTACAGTCGTGTAGACGGAAAAAGCAGATGCGTTAGGCGGGATCGCCCCATCTGCATGATTCTTAATGAGTTGTGTTGGTCGGGGCGGTCAGATTCGAACTGACGACCCTCTGCTCCCAAAGCAGATGCGCTACCAGGCTGCGCTACGCCCCGACTCCCTCAATCTTATCAGCCGCCATCCCTTGAACCGGTGCTTCGGGCCGACCGGCGGCAACAGAGCCAACGCGGGTGAGCGTATGCCGGAAAACTTACTCTGCGGCAGCAGCGTCTTCCAGTAGGGCAGCGAATGACGATTCACTATCTCGGCGGAAGTGTCACAATCGCATGCAACAGATGCAAGGACAGCCAGCCAAACAGCAACAAGGGCACTACCAGCATTGCCGCGAAGATGATGCACAGCACGGCGAAGAAGAGCCAGCTTCGGCGGCGCGTGCCCCGCGGGTCGGCGAGGCTGCCGGTCAGCAGCGCATAGTTGCGGCGGTTCGCCTTCCAGGCGATGTCGAAGATGTTGCCGAGCACGGGGACGGCTCCGAGCAGCACCTCGATGCCCCAGTTGGCGAGCATCCTCGCCAGCGTAACGTAAGAGACGCCACGCACCCACGCCGCGAAGATGATGATGCAGGAGGCAATGCCGGCAATGACGTCGCCCCAGCCCGGGATGAAGCCGACGATACCGTCCAGCCCGAAGCGGATCGCAGTGCCGGGAATGCGGAACGAGTCGTCCAGCAGGTGCGACAGCAGATCGAGGCTCCCGTCGTCGAACGCCTTGCTGCCACGGCGCATGCGCGGCGAGAGGATCTCCGGCTTGACGGTCGTCTCCATTGCATCCTCCGCTGGCCGGACCACCGCTGCCGGTTCGCCGGATCGGCCCGCTGCACCGTGCGCCCGCGGTCTTTCGCGGAGGGCACCGATGCTATAATCCCTAGTATACGGCGGCTATAGTTCAGTGGCAGAACGCCGCTCTGTGGCAGCGGATGTCGTG
>CAZAXI010000420.1:0-1643 GCA_964489045.1 uncultured Granulicella sp.
GTGAGGCCACCCAGATCGGCGATGTTCTCGCCCATCGTCAGCTTGCCGTTGACATGCACGCCGGGGAGCGGCTCGTAGCTGTCGAACTGCGCCCCAAGCTTTGCAGCCCGTTCCTCGAAGATGGCCGCGTCCTTGGGCGTCCACCAGTCGCGCAGGCGTCCCTCCGCGTCGATCTTCCGGCCCTGGTCGTCGAAGCCGTGGGTCATCTCGTGTCCGATGACCCCGCCCACCGCACCGTAGTTGATCGCCGCGTCGGCCGAAGGGTCAAAAATGGGAGGCTGCAGTATGCCAGCCGGGAAGACGATGTCACGCAGTGCACCGTTGTAGGCGTCGTTGGTCTGCGGCGTCATCGTCCACTCCTGCCGGTCCACCGGGCCAGGCAGGCGGCGCACAAAGAAGGCCCAGTCCCACGCAGCGGTGCGGCGCACGTCGCCTATCAAGTCGTCGTCGCGAATTACCAAGCCGGAATAATCGCGCGGTGTATCGGGATAGCCGATCTTTACGTTGTAGGTCTCCAACTTCTTCAGCGCCTCCACCTTGGTCGCCGGACTCATCCAATCCAGCCGCTCGATCCGGGCATGGTACGCAGCTTTCAGGTCGCCCACCAGTTCCTGTACTTTCGCCTTCGACTCAGGCGGAAAATACTTTGCCGTGTAGAGCTGGCCTACGCCCCACCCAAGATTCCCAAAGCGATCGAAGCGGTCGCCCGCACCGTAGTCGCCGCCAGAGACCGCATGTACCGCCCGCTTCCAGCGGACCTGCTGCGCCTGCATGCCGGAGAGCGTCTTCTCCCGCATCTCGAAGAAGGCCGCAGTGAAGGGGCGCGAAAGGTACGGCGCCGCATGATCGGCCACATTGAACGCCGCCCAGGCCTTCAGCACCTCGACCGGGGTCGAGGCGTAGATGGCCGCCAGTTTCGGAAATGCGGTCTTCTCGGCCACAACCACCTGGCTCACATTCCCAAGCCCTGCCGATCCCAGGTAGGCCTGCCATGCGAACCCTGGGGCAAACGTCTGTAGCTCGGCAACGGTCATGGGGTTGTATACCTTGTCCCGGTCCCGCCGGTCCGCCTTTGTCCAACTGGCCTCGGCGATGCGGGTTTCCAACTCCACGATCTCGCGCGCCCGCGTCTCCGGCTCCGGCCACGCAGCCAGCCGGAGGAGACTGGCGATATAGACCTGATACTGTGCCTTCTGCGATGCGAGCGTTGGATTTGAGTAGTAATCGCGATCCGGCAGGCCGAGTCCCGCCTGGGCAAGATAAACCGAGTACCGGCTCGGATCCTTGCGATCCACCGAAACGCTGACCCCGAACAGCGATCCATAGAAGTCGTCCTGGCCGTGGCCCATGAGTACTGCCAGAGCGTCCCGCGTATCGGCCATGCGGATAGCGTCGAGTTCCGGCTTGAGCGGTTCGGCACCCAGCCGTTCCACACGCGCTTCATCCTGAAACGCTTTGTAAAAAGCACCCACCTTGCCTTCCAGGCTGACTGGCTCATGGCCCGCCTGGGAAGCGGCCACCTCCATCAACGCATGCAAGCGCGCCTCGGTGAGGTCCGTCATTAATGCTCGAAGACCGAAGATAGTCTTGTCCGCTGGAATCGGTGTACGGTCGAGCCAACCCCCATTGGCGAAGCGAAAGAA
>CAZAXI010000421.1:0-1580 GCA_964489045.1 uncultured Granulicella sp.
GCAGGACCTCGCCAAATATCTCGCCATCCCTGAGCGAACCTTCGCCCGCCGCCGAGAGGCCGGAACCTTCGACCGCAGAGAGTCCGAACAACTGCTGCGCCTAGCCGAAATCTCTCAGGCCGCCCTCGAACTGTTCGACGGCGATACCGCCGCCACCCGAACTTGGCTCACCTCCCCGGTCCGCGGCCTCGGCAACGCACGCCCTATTGACTTCGCCCAAAGCGAGTTCGGTGCTCGCGAAGTGCGCGACCTGATCGGACGGCTCGCCGATGGGGTCTTTTCTTGATCACAGCCTGGCGAATTACTAAGACCACAGAAATAAGGAAGGCGTTTTCAGGCGAGGGATCCAGACTCTACGGAGGGCGATGGAACAGCAAGGGCATTGCCGTCGCTTACGTTGCCGCTACCCGCTCTCTGGCAATGCTCGAAATCCTCGTTCATATGAGGAACACCCAGCAAACGGCTCCTCCTATCCCCTACATGTTGTTCCCCGCGTCATTTGACGAGCGACTGGTCGAGGGAATTCCGCTTTCGAGCCTGCCGCCGGACTGGGACCTCGAACCGCCAACTGACTCAACCAAGTCCATTGGAGACGCATGGGTCTCCGCAGCCAGCAGCCCGGTTCTCTCCGTGCCCAGCGTCCTCGTTCCCGAGGAACGCAACTACATCCTGAATCCAGGCCATAACCTGTTCGACCAGATTCATCTCGGATCGCCCGTTCCCTGCAAGTTCGATCCACGACTTCTCTGAATCTCACCGAGGCTCTTTTCTCTAACAAAGCGTTGCCCATGCCCTCCTGGAATTATCGGGAGGGCTTTATTTTGCTCATTACGTTTCCGAGGACCCATGCAATACACCCTGGCATTGAATCAGCGATGGTGCGATGGCCGGGCCAGCTACAGACCCCCCACGGAGCCCATCAGAACGGCAGAGTACGAAGTCGCGGAGATACCCGACGACACCACGGTCCGTGAGTTCATCCTGCAACACCACTACTCGCACAGCTACCCGAGTGCGCGATTCCGCGTAGGCCTCTACCGTCATGGAGAGCTCGCCGGCGTTGCCGTATTCTCGCACCCCTGCTCGAACGCGGTCCTCACCAACGTCTTTGAGGCGCCAGTGCTGACAACCGTCGAGCTTGGCCGCTTCGTACTTCTCGATTCCGTCGCAGGAAACGGGGAGACGTGGTTTTTGGCACGCGCTTTCGACGTGATTCGCAAGAAGGGCATTGTGGGGGTGGTCAGCTTCAGTGACCCTCTACAGCGGAGAACTGCGTCGGGCGAAGTCATCCAAGCTCACAACGGTACCTATCTGGGAAGGGGAACCGCCAAATGCACTCCATCTTCTACCGGATGGCAGGGTCTTCTCGGACAGAGCAGCGCAGAAGATTCGCAACAGCGAGCGCGGCTGGAGGTACGCAGCAGCGCAACTCGAGGCCTTCGGTGCCACAGATGTTCCCATGGACGCGTCGGCGCGCACAGAATGGCTCAACTCATCCCTGCAATCACTGGCAACGCGAGTCCGGCACAAGGGAAATCACAAGTATGCCTGGCCTCTCAACGTCGCGATCCGGCGTCAAC
>CAZAXI010000422.1:0-1556 GCA_964489045.1 uncultured Granulicella sp.
CTCGTCCAATATTTTCTGCCATAGTCTCTTCGTTCCTAATCTCTTCCGCCAACTAAAGCGCCGCAGCGCCGCTTACAATTTCGATAATTTCCTTCGTAATCGCCGCCTGGCGTAAACGGTTCATGGTCAGGCTCAAGCTGTCGATCAGGTCTTCTGCATTCTTGGTCGCCGCGTCGGTTGCGGTCATGCGCGCTGCGTGCTCCGCTGCGGCCGATTCCAGCAGCGCATGAAAGATCTGGGTGGTTACATAGCGCGGCATCAGGTCGCGAAGCAACTTCTCCGGCGGCTGGTCGAAGATGTAGTCCACGTCGGCCGTGCCGAACTTTTTGGCTTCCTCTTCCGCACCCTCATCCACAGGCTCCTCAATCGAAACGCCCGCGGTGCTGGCCGCCCGCGCCGCCGCTTCCTTCTGCTCCTCGGTCATCTCCTCGGCCGCGGTAATCTCCTGCGAGCCGAGCTTGCGGATGGGCAGCAGCTTCTCCACTACCAGGCGCTGCGAGATCACCGACTTGAACTCGTTGTAGACGATATACACCGAATCGATCTCGCACCGCTCGTAGCGTTCAATGATCGAACGCACCATCTCCGACACGTCATCGAAGTCCACGCGCAACAGCAGGCCCGGATGTTCCGCGGCCACCTCAATCGGCTGCGCGCGGTGGCGCACAACCTCGTAGTGCGTCGACAGGTCGTTGTCGTAGTGCCGTTCGGTCTTCTCGTAGTTCGCCGCCGCAACCTTTTTCTTGTAGAGCGCAATCGCTTTCTTGCCCACCGGCTCCAGATCGATGTTCTGGCCCAGCTTGCGGCGCTCGTCGATGAACCGCTGTGCCGCCTTGCCGATGTTCGAATTGAAGGCGCCGGCAAATCCCTTGTCGCCCGCAATCACGATCACCAACACGTTTTTCTCTTCGCGTTCCACCAGCAGCGGGTGCAGCACCTCGCCCGTTTGCTCGCTGCACAGGTCGGTCCGGCGAACCATCGACACCAGCACGCTGGTCAGCATGCGCGCATAGGGGCGCGCCCGCATGGCGCGGTCCTGCGCCCGGCGCAGCTTGGCCGCCGAGACCATCTTCATGGCCTTGGTGATCTGCCGCGTGTTTTTCACGCTGCGGATGCGCCGCCGGAGATCGAGTACGTTGGCCATGGTTTACTTGGTGCCCGCCATCGCGGGCGCCGGGGTTGGCTGAGCCGCTGCGGGTGTTGGCTGCGGGGCTGCAGGTGTGGGCTGCGGAGCTGGAGGTTCAGGCTGCGGAGCTGCGGCTACCTTTGCGGCCGCATCTCTCTTGTCCTTCAGGTCCGCGAGAAACGACCCCTTATAGTCCTTGACCGCGGCCGTCAGGCGCGACTTGATGTCGTCGTCCAGCGCCTTCTTGGTCGCAATATCGGTCAGAATGGCAGGCGCCGACGTCTCCAGGTACGGATAGAATCCGTCCTCGAAAGCACGCAGGTCCGGTACCTCAACGTCGTCCAGCAGTCCCTGCGTTCCGGCGAACAGGATCGACACCTGCTTCTCCACCGGCAGCGGCTGGAACTGCGGCTGCTTCAGCAACTCGGTC
>CAZAXI010000423.1:0-1547 GCA_964489045.1 uncultured Granulicella sp.
TCCACTACTTCTTCATGCGCAAGTTCTGGTTCGCGTACCTGGCCAAGGCGCTGGTGGTCTTTCCCGGCGGCTTCGGCACCTTGGACGAAATGTTCGAACTGCTTACCCTCGCGCAGACCCAGAAGCTGGCCAAGAGAATCACCGTGCTCATCTACGGTTCAAGTTACTGGAAGAGCGTAATCGACCTCGACGTCCTGGCCGACAAGGGCGCCATCTCGCGCAAGGACCTGGAGCTGTTCCAGTTTGCCGATACGCCGGAACAGGCCTTCGAGCTGCTGAAGGCCGGGTTGATCGAAGACATGCAACGCCAGGCTGAGTGGGAGCACGACCACCTGCCGCCGGCCGAGGGAATTCCCGAAACTCCCGCTCCGGACGCCCAGGCGCTGCTCGGCCCCGACATCGCCAAGACGCGATAAGGCAAAGAAAACAGGTCGATTCGGTAACTTCTGCCGCATCAGAATCGCGGCTCGGACGAATGTGTGCCCAGTTCCACATTGCCCAGCGTGGTACCGCTTCGCGCACAATTCTCGGTGCAGTCATACTGCCGTCACATGGCTTCCGGAAACTATAAGTGCAGAAACTTGCACAGAAGCCGGAGGCAAGCCCTATGAGTCGGACCGTTTCCTACCTGTGGCGCGAACCGCATGCTGCCGCCGGCTTCACCGCCGGGGTGTCGTTGCACAGTCATACCAATCAGTCCAGGGAGACGCTGGACTTCATCGCCGACCTTTCCACCGACTGGGGAGTGCTGCAGCCGCTCATGCGTTGGGCGGAGGGCCGCTGCCTCAAGACCACCGGCATCCGGCCAGATTACGCGCGCAGCTACTGGACGCCGCCGTTGACCCCGAAGCTGGCGTTCGACCTGGAGCGCGGGCAGATCGAAGAGAAGCTGCAACTGCCTGCAATGGTATCGATTACGGACCACGACGACATCCAGGCGCCCATGCTGCTGCGTTCGCTCTCGTCGGCGCGGCAGATTCCGGTGTCGCTGGAGTGGACGGTGCCCTTCGGCCCCCCGGATACGCCCACCGCACTCCATCTCGGCATCCACAACCTGCCCAGCGCCACCGGAACGAAATGGATGCAGCGCATGGAAGCCTTCACAGCGGTCCCGGTCGCCGAACGCCCGCCGAAGCTGCTGACCGACATGCTCGCCGAGCTGGACGAGCTGCCCGGCGTCCTCATCGTCTTCAACCACCCGCTGTGGGACCTCTACCGCATCGGCAGGGAGAAGCACCTGTTCCTGGTCAATGACTTCCTGGCGGTAAACGGCCAGTTCATCCACGCGATCGAGCTGAACGGCCTGCGCCACTGGGATGAGAATCGCGAGGTCACCGCGCTGGCGGCCAGGTGGAACCAGATCCTGATCAGCGGCGGCGACCGGCACGGCATCGAGCCCAACGCAAACATCAACCTGACCCGCGCAACCAGCTTCACCGCCTTCGTGCACGAGGTTCGCCGCGAGCGGCAGAGCCACGTCCTCTTCATGCCGCAGTACGCCGAGCCGTGGAAGCACCGCATCCTGAACTCCACGCTGGCCGCCATCC
>CAZAXI010000424.1:0-1538 GCA_964489045.1 uncultured Granulicella sp.
TGCGAATGGCCTTCTCGATCGGCGCCACCATCGTCATCTCCCACGGCGACACCAGGATCATCTGCGCTTCGGGCGTCGAAATCTGTGCAACCTGCGAGATCGGTGTGTCCGTCCCGTAGTAATCCACCTTCACCTGGTCGAGCATATGCACACTCGCCCGGCCGGTGCGGGTCGAGAGTAGGTTCGCCCGGAAGTCCTCCACTGTCTTCTCCATGCGCGCCTTCAACTGCGTATGCACACCCTTCAACGCCGCGATGCTTGTCATCGTTGATGCCATCGAGTTTCCGTCCTCTCCAATTGCAATTCAAAATCCGCCATCAACCCAGCGCCTTCGACCTCGCCATTCTACAGAGGTTGATGGGATTGCGATGCCCAGATGGCGAATCGTCATGTCTGTCGTCGATATGTCCTTAGAGCCTCAAATATTCAAAGAAGCCCACCGTGATCCCAATTGCCGCTAAAACGATTAACGCCCACCGCAACAAACCGCCAGAGCGCGTCCTCGGCGTCAGAATCTCCAATGTTTCTGCCGTCTCCTGGCTGTCAGCAGTCGTCTTGGATTGCCTCACGAGATACGGAAACCGCCGCCGCAGATGCGCGGCGATAAACCTTGTGCTGGGCCTCAGGACGTTAAAATACCCGGCCGGCGCGATTTGGAAATCCCTGCGATTCACAGAGCGAAGAACTTTCATGGCTTCCTTCTGAACCCGTCGGCGCGGCTTTGGTCTCGGCCGCCGCCGTTCTCTGCGCAGATCTCAGGCCGGATTATAGTACTGTCCCTAAAGGTCATGCGGCCACACCCAACTTGGGGCCACCCGTCCCCGATTATCGCGCAGGTTACCAGAGTTCCGTTGACACCCCGGGGACCCCAAAGCGTAGCCTCAACCCATGGAAGTCGATCTCACTTACGAACAGCGCGCCCGCATCGAGCTCATCGCCATCCACACCGGCAAGTCGCCGGTACGCGTGCTCGTCGACGCGGCCCAGTTTCTGTTCGATTGCGAGATTGACTACTACCCACCCTCGCAAACGGCTCCATCCCAGCAGTTCCTCCCCGAGGAGGAGATGGAAGCAAGGCTGGCGCGTCTCCTCGGCCGCTGAGGCCCGTCGCGCTGCCCGGCGCCCGCTTCCCGCCGGCCCTGAACACTGCCTGCAAAGCCCTGCGGCAGGCACAGCCTTCAGCACTCCCCCGCCACTCCACCGTAAAATACATCCACGCGCCGGAATCGGACCACCCGCGCGCAATCGCACCTCGAAAGGCCCTGCTTGAAGGTCTTCGCATCCCTGCTGCTCATAGCGATCGTCTGCGCCGCCCTCGCGGCTTATGCCGTTTACGCCCCCATCGGCCCTCCGGCCGGCACCTCCGACCAGCAAGCCACCTACGTCGACATCGCTCCCGGCACCGGAACCCAGGCCATCGCCGCCCAACTCCAACACGCCGGAGTTCTGCGCAGCCGTTTCGCCTTCCTCCTGCTGCGCGCCGTCAAAGGCGGCAAGCTCATGGCCGGCGAGTATCGCTTCAACCATCCCGCGCCCGC
>CAZAXI010000425.1:0-1518 GCA_964489045.1 uncultured Granulicella sp.
AGGTCGTCGACCTGGGCTGCTTCGCGAACCGCGCGGGAGATGTGAAATTCCATTCGAGCCTCAGTTAACGCAATAACTATATAGTCAGGCGGTGGCGTACGCTACCGCGAGGGTTGCATACCGTGAGACGCCGCGTGCGGGCTGTCAGGTCTACGGGGCGGCGAGACGCAGGGATTGGTGGAGCGGCAGGGATGCGGAGGAGCCACCGACTTCGATGAGGAATTCGCCGGTGGGACGGGTCCAGGCGTTGGCGATGGTGGAGTAGATGGAGAGGTAGAGCGCGTCGAGGGGGATTTCGATGGTCTGGATTGCTCCGGCGGCGAGGGAGACGCGCTTCCATCCGGCGAGTTTGCGGAAAGGCTCGCCGGCGGAAGCGGGGAGGGTGACGTAGACCTCGGCGATCTCGTTGCCGGCGATCGCGCCGGTATTGCGAAGGTCGAAGGTGACGGACTTGGCGTCGGGGCCGACCTTGAGGTTCGAGTAGGCGAAGTGGGTGTAGGAGAGGCCGAAGCCGAAGGGGAAGAGCGGCTGCTTCGACTTCTCCTGAAACCAGCGGTAGCCGACGGCCATGCCTTCGACGTTGTAGTCGACGGCAAAGGGCTGGGGACGCTGACGCGGGCCGCTGCTTGCGCCGGCGTCGGCGCCGTTGTTGCCGGTGCGGGGGGTGAGGCCGGTGACCTGTGGATGTGGGAGGTCGGCATCGGTAGCGGGGAAGGTGACCGGCAGCTTACCGGAGGGGTTGACGCGGCCGAAGAGGATGTTGGCGATGGCCTGTCCGCCACCGATGCCGGGGTACCAGGATTCGAGGATGCCCTTGACGTTGGGCACCCAGGGCATACTGACGGGACCGCCGTTCTCGAGGACGACAATGGTGTTGGGATTGGCGGCGGCTACGGCGGCTACCAGCGCGTCCTGTTTGTCGGGAAGGCTGAGGGTGGCGGAGTCCTGGCCTTCGGACATCCACTGAGTGACGAAGACGATGGCGAGTTGGGCGGATGCGGCGGCCTTCGCGGCGGCGGCGTTATCGGTGCCGGGGTCGTAGGTGATGGCGGTGCCGGGCGCGGCTTGCTCGCGGATGTAGCGGAGCGGAGGAGACGGGAAGTAGATGGCCCTGCCCCAGACGGATGCACCCATTTTGGGGTCGACGGCGTTGCCGCCGGGTGAATCGACCTGTGCGGAGCCGCCGCCGGAGAGGACGCCGACGTCGGCGTGGCCCCCGATGATGGCGATGGAACGGATCTTGGCGGCAGAGAGCGGAAGGATGCCGCCGGTGTTCAGCAGCAGTACGGCGCTCTCTTCTTCGATCTTCTGGGCGTCGTCGCGGCCGCGGAAGGGGTCGACGACAGAGCGCGGCATGGGCGGCTGGTCGATGACGCCGGCGGCAAACATGCTGCGCACGATGCGATGGACCATGTCGTCGAGGCGGGCCTGCGGGACCTGACCGCTGAGAACGGCTTGCTTGAGCGGTTCGGAGAAGAAGTTATCGTCGCCGGGCTGGTCCTGGTCGAGGCCGGCGAG